>NZ_JAGSOI010000004.1 GCF_023684405.1 Methanococcoides seepicolus
ACTTTACCAACATAATAAAGATATGTCCCATCTTCGACCGGGACGGTTTTAGTGAACACCATCTTTGCGGGGACCGAGCTTGTTGGTGAGTCTCCGGTCACGATGATCTCATCGCCAACGTTCGGGTTTGCAGGTGCTATCTCAAAAGCACCCGCGGAAGGTATCAATAAGAAAAGGCTTAGTGTGATGCACACAAGTAAGCATATTTTTGTGTTCTTGGTCATATGTACTACCAGCTAGTGAACTACCGCCCATTAAAATGGGTGGCTTCCTGCTTCAAAGCCCAGACCAACGTCCGTGACTCCACAGGCTCTATCCGTAGTCCCTACGGTGCATAGATCGAGAATATTGATTGCAGCATTAATGTCTCTGTCAAGCTCAAGTCCACACTCTTGACACCTGTGAACCCTGACAGCTAAACTCTTTTTGACGATGTTTCCACAGCTGCTGCATTTTTGTGATGTGTTGTATGGATTAACCAATTCGACATACTTGCCAGCCTCTTCCGCTTTGCTTTTTGCCATCTGTATCAGTTGACCCCATGCAACATCATGTATTGATTTTGCAAAGTGATGATTTTTAACCATGTTCTTGATACTCAAATCCTCGAACACTATCCTGTCAAACCTGTTGACAAGAGCCCTGCTCAACTTATGGTTAAAATCAAGTCTCTGGTTACGTACCTTTCTGTGAACCTTAGCAACTTTAGTTTTTTGTTTGAGCCGATTCACTGACCCTTTCTTCTTCTTGCTCAGTCTCTTTTGTTGAACTGCAAGGGATCTCTCAGACTTGCGGTAATATGTAGGAGGATCGTACTGATCCCCATTGCTCAGCGTGACACAGGAGTTAAGCCCAACATCAATCCCTATGGATATATTCGGATTGACCTTTTCGGGATTTGCACCCATATCGACAGAGAACACTGCATACCACTGATCGGTTTCACGTTTGATGGAACATGTCTTGATCTTACCCTCTATTTCTCGGTGTTGTTTGATTTTGATATTTCCGATCTTGGAAAGTTTTAGTATAGTTCCTTCGATCTTGAAACCAGATTGAGGATATGTGAAACTGTTGTACCGATCTCTTCCTTTGAATCGTGGATATCCGGGTGTTTCACCTGTTTTACACCGTCTAAAAAAAGCATCAAATGACTTTCCAAGTCTTCTGAGTACATCCTGCTTGATCTGGGATTGTACAGGTATCTTGCACTCGACATACTTGACCTGAGTTATCTGGTCAAATGTCGTTAATCCCTGGTTGCATCTGTCATACGCATTTCGTCTGTCCGCAAGAAACTCGTTATAGATGTATCTGCACACATCAAGAGTTTTGACCAGAACTCTCTCATGTTCTTTGGTCGGGTACAGACGGAATTTGTATGCCTTACGCATATAAGCCTATAGGTTAACAAGGGCTATATACCTTACGAGCCTATGGGTAAACATGAGTACTACAAGTTCAGCCGTGTACGAAAGAAACAATTAAGCGGTATATCGACGGAACGAAAAACCGTAAGAGTGTACGCAATTCATCCACCGGTTTCATTTCGAAGAAATGAAACTCCCATTAAATCTTTGATTTAATGCGAGGTTGAAACCGGTGGTCTTCTTGCTTAGAAGAAAATAAAACTCGATCAGATCTCCTGATCCAAGAGAAATATCATAACCATCACTTCTATGAGTAGATGTGATCGGACAGAGGATAACATCATCAGCCTTCAGATCCACAACTACTAAAGCCGGTCTCTTTTTGGTTGCTGTCAGATCAGAAAATGATGGCAGCACTACTATTGACCCTGCATTGCCATATCTCCGGCATAGCCTATACAGAGAAGGGGGAAAAGAACCACATGGTGCTCCGGGAATCGGACTTTAATTATGCTGACCTGATGGCAGCGTTTCGGGGGTTTGGATTGATGGGGCTTGTGATATGCGAGAGTCCGAAACTGGAGGAGGATGCAATGCTGCTGTAGGATACTTTCAGACAGTGAATTTGGAAAAGGAAGAGGGTAGCCGGGCTTATTTCCGAGCCTTCCTGACAGTGCTGGTTATCAGTGATAACATTATATGCATATCACAAAGTAAAGATAGGTATCACTGATAAGTTTAAGTAGTTATCATAATATAGTGATAACTGTACATGATAAAAAAAGAATCAATTGAGCACAAAGAGATCCTGAATTACATCAAAGATAGCCTGGGCATCTCTTCCGATCACCTGAATACCAGTCTCAGCACATCATATGAGTATTACGTGAGCGATCTACCCCTCCGCCCGGATGCATTACTGGAAGACAATGACACCATATACCTTATAGAGATCAAGTCAAAAGCTACCATCGATACGGTCGCAAGGATGAACCTGCTTCGTGATCTCTGGCTGCAGAATGAAGAGATGGAAAAGAGGAAGAGCATACAACTGGTCGTTGCTGCAAAATCATTCCCTGAAAGGGAAAAACAGATAATGGACCAATTGGGTATCATTATGCTAAAACTTCCCTGGACATTCAAACCCGGCAGCAATGAACAGTTCGGGTCCAAAACCCATCGGATCACATCGGACAAATCATGGAAAATAGTATCCCGTCTGTTGAAGGAGAAAAAGACCTCGATACGCCAATTATCACTCCTCGAAAATGTATCATATGGATGGGCACACAAAACGGTCCAGGCATTGATGCGGCAGAATATTGTGAAACAGGATCACAACCACGTGAGCATTTCAAACGTGGACAAACTGCTCAATGGCGTTGCATGGGAACGCCCGCTTGCAAATCTTAAGATCGATGAGATCCGTATACCGTTCAGCGGGTCCATGCATGCAGCAAGAGAGATCACAGAAGCCTTTGCAATGCAGGATAACATGCCTGTGGGATTCACAACATACACTGCAGCATCACTTTACACAGGTTATGCCGTAAGGCATGATGCGGTCTATCTATACATGAGAGATGAACATCTTGACCATTTCCGGGAATTATTTGAGTCCCATTCGGGAAATACCATAAAGGCAGTGGTCTATAGGCCTGACAGGGACGTATTCCAGGATAGCCGCGAAAAAGAGGGAATCAGGATCGTATCACCCTCGCAGACACTTCTGGACCTGGCCGGAATGGGATATTCTGCAATGGACATTACAAAAGAAATGGTTTCGATGTATGACACGATATGAAAATATGGGCAATATAATCAGATATTCCTTAGATGAATTGGAGGTAATTAGCCAGTACCTTCATGAAAAGGAAGAAAGAGAGGATCCAACAACTGTGCTCATTGGGGACTGGGCAGTGGATTCATATAACTCCTGGTACGGATCCATCGACATAGATCTCATAACGAACGCAAGTACACGAAAGAGCTTAATGCGTCACCTGCGAAATGATCGTGGTTTTACACCATATAAGCTGCCAGGGATACCAACGAGTGTAAAAAAGGAAACTGAAGCAGGTCCGGTCATCATTGATTTTGCAACCAGGCAGAAGCCCTTTCCTTTTGAAGGGAAGGACATGTCTTTAGATTTCAGCATTCTTAACGGGAACACAGAAACAAGGCAAATTCGGGGAGGGATCGAAATGGCAGTACCAAACCGGGCAACATTGCTTGTTTTGAAATTGAAGGCCGTATGGGATCGCAATTATCGAATTGCTCATGGGACAAGTGATGATATTGAATGGGAGACAGGGAAGCTAATAAAAGATTATGCAGATGTTCTTGCATTGATCGATCCCGATCATGGCGGGGAGCAGATAGAGATCTCCGTACTAGGCAGACTAATGGAAAAATACCCATTTCTCGAAAAATGTCTCACTTCAGCATATAATTCGGATGAAGGGATAGAGAAGTATGGCAGGATGTCACAAGATGATGCCAGATCCATTATCGACCGGATGATATCCTTGATCCATTGATCCAACAGTGACACTTTTACGAAGAACTTGCAGACGAGGGCATCAATGTGGTGCTTCTCCCGGAGACCACCGGCAAACCGACCCAGTTAGGCGATCTGGAGGAGACCCTGATGATGGCTTCAGCCATCGAGGGGGTAATGCCCTGCATAGACTTCTCACATCTGCACGCACGCAGCTGCGGGGAGTATAATACTATAGAAGAGTTCCGAAGCGTTTTTGAGAGCGTGGAAAATGCGCTTGGAAGGGTTGGGCTGGACAGCATGCATTGCCATATCTCCGGCATAGCCTATACGGAGAAGGGGGAGAAGAACCACCTGCTGCACCAGGAATCGGATTATAATTATATCGACCTCATGGCAGTATTTCATGAGTTCGACATAAAGGGGCTTGTGATCTGTGAAAGCCCGAATCTCGAAGAGGATGCCCTTCTTTTGAGAAATACCTTCTCAAACTAATATCGATATGAACGGTAACGAAAGGACGAAATGGGTCCTTATGGAAACTTTTAAAAAAACTTCCAGTCGAAACCATTATTTACTAACAGAACAACAATATAAAAATTAAAAGACATTATCAAAGATAATGGCAAGTTCTGTGATAAAAAAAGCAGAGCATGTCGAAAAGGCGGTACTTATGAGCAGATTATACACTGGAATAACATTAGTTTTGTCCCTATTTATCACATTCTCATTCATAACAGTGGCATCTGCTACCATGAATGACGAATACATAATGGAAATAAGCATTGATGAGAACCACGTCAGTTTTGCCGATCATAATGGCACAGCAGAAGGCAACTGGATATCCTTAAGCGGCGGGGAAACCTTCAAAATACCCGAACCTTTCACATTCACCTACAACGGCATAAACAGTAAGAATGCCATCATAAAAGGGAGGAACGTCACCGTTGAGCTTAACGTGGAAAACAATACGGACCACGTTATCACCTACCCCTACGACACCCACCAGATGTACGTGGCAGGATCCGGACTGGACGATGTATCCTTCACCTTCCACGGCTCCGACCACTTCGCTAACAGAGAAGTGGACGTATATCTTTTCAACTCATCCATAGTAGACCTGAAACACGTCCTTGATGACCTCATGGAAGGAAACACAGCAAGTGCTCATGCGATCTATGACAACTCACAGGAATCAGAAGCTGTCCTTGATGGCAACGGCGACATGTCAATGACCTACAACGACATGAATCCCGGCTCCTACTCAATAATGATCATCCACACCGATGACATCACCGAAGAGAACATACTGCTCTCCGCCACTGCTTTCGAGGTCCTCGACTACAGCGCCGACCTGAGAACGACACGCAACAGCAACAACGTTCAGCTCGACATCACCGTGGAAGATGCACCCGATAAGACCTACACCTACGGCGCCATACTCATAAAAGAAAGCGCTTATACCACCGATGTCCGCGTAGAGTTCGATGGCACCCTGAACGGATTCGATGTTCTCATGAACGGCGTTCCCATAATCGAGGGGTTCGACCTCGTGGGCATGTCCAAGGACGACATTGACGGCGCAGAATTAGAGGAATGTCTCACCGACATCTTCGGAGCAGACAACATCTCCATAGTCTACGAAGCGGTATATGGTACCAATGCAACATTATATGCAGACACCACCGGCCTTTCCGAAGGAGATTACCTCGTATTCGCAGGAGTTACCTCCGACCACGACATGGTCGCCTTTGAACAGTATGAAATGTACATCACCCAGGTAGGGATGGACCTTTTCGGAGGTCCAGGCGACGAGATAATTATCAATGACACAAGGAACGGGATACGCGTGATCATTGGCTTGAACCAGAGCCTAACGAATGGTATGCTCCAGATCGAGAAAAGTACAACATTGCCAAATAACGTCACCCAGCCACTGTTCTACACTCCTGCAGGCTTTGCCACATTCACAGCGAATGACAACCTCAGCCAGGCAATGGCCTACGCCTACATCTACATAGACTGCCCGCACCATTGCCTGAACGGACTTGACCCAAATGCAATGAGGTTCCACTGGTATGACGAGAACAGCACCAACTGGGTACAGCTGGAACCGGGAAACCCGCCATGCTGCCTTGAGACCGGCCAGTACAACACAGAGCACATCTGTTGCTGTTGGGCCAAAGTGACCCACTTCTCCACATACACAAGTGGTACTTACCACCCATATGATGCAAACAAAGACGGCATGATCAGCATTGATGAGGTAAACACTACAATCGATGACTACTACGCAGGTCAAACCAGCATTAGAATGGTAAGTGAAATAATTGATCTATACCGCATGGGTGGATCATATTGCAAGTAATGGGGGGTTCAATATGAAAATACCAAAAAGTATCAAATTGTTTGGAATCCTAAGTTTAGTGTGCCTAATGACACTCTCGATGGTCTCAGCAGCAGCAGATCTTAATGTCTGCAGGGACCTTCCGACAAGTGCCAACCCGGGTGAAACAATAACTGTGACTCTGGACATCACACTTGATGGCGCAGACAAGACCGTCATCGAAGACAATGTACCTGCAGGATGGAACGTAAGCAATCCATCTGGTAGTGGATTAGTCGTTGATGCAAATACAGTAAGCTGGATTGACGTCAACGCAGCATTAGGTGTCGAACAGTTGACCTATGACGTCACAATCCCTGGAGATGCAGCACTGGGAACATACACATTTGATGGAATGTTCGACCTAGCGGTAGCAGCTCCTGGAGTCCAGCCAATTGACTGTGACACCCAGATGGAAGTGGTGGAAGTTGTAGTAGAGCCAAGCAGTGGTGGCAGCAGTGGTACCAGCAGTGGTACCAGCAGTGGCGGCAGCAGTGGCGGCAGCAGTGGAGCAACCGGCGAAACCTTCGAGAACATTGTAAAGAAAGAAGTAAAGAGTGCATACGTGATGAATGGTGCTAAAGTATCATACCAATTCAATGAAAAAGAAAACAATATCGATTTCATCAAATTCGATGCACTGAAGAACTCCGGTATGATCTCCGTTACGATCGAGACGCTCAAAGATACATCCGCACTGGTAAAGACCAATCCAGCCGGAAAAGTTTATCAGAACATGAACATTTGGGTTGGAAAAGCAGGATATGCAACACCAAATGACATAGTCAACCCGGTCATTGGATTTAGGGTGGAGAGATCATGGATCGGTGCAAATGACATCGATGGATCCGCAATAAAACTGAACAGATATCACGATGGGACATGGAACCCTCTGCCAACCACGAAGGTGCAGGAATCCAAGGATTACATCTACTTCGAAGCAAAAACACCTGGATTTTCACCGTTTGCAATAACCGGCGAGACAAACAGTGTTGTATCCGAGGATGAAGGGCTAACTGGTACAGATACGAACACTTCGACAGAAGGGTCCGAAGATCGAACGACATCGTATAAGGGAGAAAATCGCACAACGTCCGCAGATGCAAAAACTTCGATAGGCAATATAACTATGTTACTATCGTTTGCCACGATCATCGGATTTATGGGATACATTAAACGCGATGATATCAGGAAATATCTTAAGAAAAAATAAGAGGGTGAAGCCCCTCTTTCTTTTTATTTATTTGATTTTTGGTCCCGAATTTAATGTAGCGCCTTTTATTTGCAAGATGATGCGAGAATCCTTTTTTAAAAAAAGCAGTGTGTGAAAGTAATACCCAGCGGTAAATTTCCTTTAGCTCTTCATAACATTGGCATAGCAGTCATACTTGGAAGCAATGGCTCCATAGTTAACCAAGATCCCACATCACACATAATTATCTCAATTTCACCCATACCTTTCAAATAACGGTAAAGGATCAGATCACATCACAAGAGCTGACCTTCCACTACCTTTTATTTCCATCCCCTCATGCTCCAGAAGCAGGACCTTGTTTTCCAGACCACTTGAGAATCCGGTGAGCTTTCCTGAAGAACCGATCACCCGATGACACGGAATGATGATCAGTATAGGATTTGCACCGATAGCACCCCCTACGGCCCGCTCAGCTTTCGGCCTACCGATCATTTTTGCAATATCGGCATAGGTCACAGTCGTTCCAAGCGGTATTTCTGTGAGGGCATCCCATACCAGCTTCTGAAAGCAAGTGCCTTCGGGAGTCAATCTGATGTCGAACTCTTTCAAATTACCTTTGAAATATTGCCCCAATTGTTCCTTAACATCTGAAAAAAGAACTTCATCACGAATCCAGTCTGAAGGAATGATAAAGTCATTCTTGCCTTTGATCAGACATACTTTTTTCAAGCCGTCATTGTCGCCTGTGATAAGGAGCTCACCCACAAGGCCTGTTTGCATTAGATCGTAGTACATGTTCATTTCTTTGTTATTTGTATTATATAGACAGATATCAATCGAACCATCCCCTGACTGCAAATGTGGTCACCGCCACTATCAGACCGAAAATACCTGCCAAAAGGAAAACTGTTTGCAGACCGAAGTAGAGCAGTACCACACCCAGCAGCACCGGTGCAGCGCTTTGTCCCAGATATTTCATGGTATTGTGAATGGACAGAACACCACCCCTTGCCCTCGCAGGTGAGATCTGTATGATCTGCGAGTCAATACTGGCCTGTGCAAGACCAAAACCGGCACCGAAGAAAAGAAGAAGCAGGAACAGGACAGGAAGCTGAACATTCAGAGAGATGAGAAATATCGGTACACCCATAAGGATAAAACCGGACCCTATGAGCACTGGAAGCGATAGCCTTGTAGCAAGCTTCTTTATGTTGGAAGCCACCAGAATGATAGCAAATCCCTGAATGGAGAGCACAAGCCCTGCTTCCTTTGCAGCGAACCCGAATACTTCCTGCAGCATGAACGGAATGTAAACCACAATTGAGAATAGCAGGAAGAAGATCGCGAAACTTAAGAAGACCGTATAAGCAATTCTCTTGTCCTTCAATGCCCGAAGCGCTTCGCCAAGCCCTTTGGCATTTTCATGGTGCCCAGGATCTTTTGTTTCCGGAAGCAACACCCACACCAGAAGGGCAAATGGCAGGGAGAGGACGTAGAACAGGAACGGATAGTTCCACCCCACTGTGGCCAGACCTCCACCAATAAGAGGTGCCGTAACAGAACCAATGGCTATGGCCATACTTATCCTTCCCATGGATTGAATACGGTCAAGCCCTTCATAGACATCCCCTATGACCAGCATTATCAGTGACATCATACCGGCTATCCCTATACCCTGAACGAACCTCAACACAAGCAACGTTTCAAGGTCCATCGCAAAGAAACTGAAATACCCCATCAGACCGTTGAGAACAAGACAGGGAACAAGGATGGTCTTCCTATTGACCCTGTCCACAAAATGGCCAATTACCAGCGAAAAGATGGCTGTGGAGATGGTATAGACGGTCATCAACTGTGCAACTTCGTGGGGCATCCTGCCAAGCGGTCCAACCATCTGCGGAAGGACAGGAGCAAGTATAGCACCACCTGCCATTGCAAAGAAGGCGGTTGCTGCAAGGAATGCAAGGTGATAGGGTTTGAATTGCATTTTTAGAGATCCTTGGAGAGTTTGGTCTTAGATAGGATATGATGTTTAATTAACTGCACTGTACCACCAGGAAAGAGAGAAAAGGGTAATGGGAAGAGGAAAAACAAAAAGGAAATACTTGTCGAAGATTGAACGCTCATATAGTCTTGGCCGGTGAAAATCATACACGAACTTGATAGGCCCTGAGATCGTGTATTTCGCTGGCAGAAGACATTCATCATAACATACTAAACTTTAATAAAGATAGAAAGCGATCAATGCAGACAGAAGTGTTGAGAAGACACAAAGAAGAAGATAAACGATAGCAAATGCCACTTTGAAATTTCCATCATAAAACTTTTTTAGAGTTACATATGCTGCCAGATAAAATGCAACACATAGAATTATAAAAAATGAATAGTCCAAAAATGAAGGTGTAGAGCCATAATAACCTACAACATAATCATTAGATACCAACCATTATCACCTTCCATCACATATGTTGATATTTTATATAACTGTTCCTTTTTGTTACAAAGATGCCGGGTGCCGTAGCCTAGACACAAATATTCAGAATAATCGAACATAAGAAAAATTACAATAGAAGTATTAGAAGCAGAAAATAACATATACAGAGAGAAAAAAGCCTCGGGCGTGATTTGAACACGCGACCTAGTGATTACAAATCACTCGCTCTGCCGGGCTGAGCCACCGAGGCGCTATTGAAACGTACCCATACAATGCATAATAACAAATAAATGTTATGGTTGAATGTAGAGTGGTAGATATACTATGTGGCAAGAAATGGCAAAATTCGGGAAAAAGCTTGTGGACCACGGGCTTGTAGAGTCTAATTTCGGGAACATCAGTGTGCGTGTTGGAAGAAGTATGATAATAACACGGACAGGTGCGGCACTGGATGAGATAGAGGAGAAAAGTGTGGTAGAAGTGCCCATCGAAAATACATCAGCGCTTGACGTACTGGCATCTTCAGAGGCATCGGTCCATCGTAACATCTATCAGGGAACTGATGCAAAAGCGATCGTTCATGCGCATTGCCCCTATTCCGTCACACAGACGCTCATTACGGATTCGGATAAGATAATACCTATTGACAGTGAAGGAAAGCTTTTCCTGAAGGAGATACCCATCGTTAAAGGCGGTATCGGTTCTAAAGAAGTAGGAGAAGGAGCTGTTAAGGCGTTTGAAGAGCATCGAGGAATGGTAGTCTACAGCCATGGACCGTTCGCAATAGGTGAGACACTATCAGAAGCATACATAATAATGACACAGATCGAACATTCATGCAGAATAAAGTATCTTGTAGACCTTGCCAAAAAATAAATCCATACGAAAAGAACCAAAAAAACTAATAGTCAATATACGATAATAGACTCCTAATATTATTGAACATACAAGGAACAGCCATGACCATTGATTCATTCAGACCGGCAGCTACAAGGATACTCGACCCGATAGCAAGAAGCGTAGCGAACAAAGGCATATCACCAAACGCTCTCTCAGTGGGTTCACTGGTATGCGCTGCACTTGCAGGTATCTCATTCTATTTTTCTGTGGACAACCCCTTAAGTGCACTCATAGCGATATTATTTGTTGCCCTTAACTCATTCCTTGATGCCCTCGATGGTGCAGTCGCAAGGTACCTTCGCAAAGACAGTAAAAAAGGCGATTTCCTTGACCATGTCATTGACAGATATTCCGATGTTTTCATAATATGCGGAATGTTCTTCGGAGGACATGTCCATTGGCAGATAGGCACCATAGCCATTGTCTGTGTACTTCTGACCAGCTATCTTGGAACCCAGGCACAGGCACTGGGTATCGGCAGGTTCTATGGCGGCATCATGGGTCGGGCTGACAGGCTTGTACTGATACTGATAGCATCCCTTGCCTACTACATCTACAGTGAAGCGATCTTCGGATACACGATCATCGGGTGGTCTCTCGTAGTGATAGCCATTGGCAGCCATATTACAGCCATACAGAGAATGGGCAGCATATGGAAGCGCCTCTGAGACATGACATATTGACCCATCTGATCGTTCTGGAATAGTTTAAAGTAGAGCAAAGACCATCTAAAAATTATGCAGTCCACTGAAGTAAAATATGAATATCTTGAACATACTGCGGATGCAAAGTTCAGAGCCTACGGCAAAACAAAGGAAGATGCTTTTGCAAATGCTGCGGAAGCTATGTTCAATGTGATGATAAATACATCAAAAGTGGACTGCAAGCACAGAGAAGATATCATCGTCAATGCACCAGAGATCGATGAACTGCTTGTTGAGTGGCTCTCAGAGCTTCTATTTCTTTTCGAAGTGGATTTCCTCGCATTCGGGGAGTTCAAGGTTGAAAATATAACAGAAAAGGATGGAGAATTCGAATTATCAGGTCATGCATGCGGTGAAGAGATAGACCTTGAAAGGCATGAGATCGATACAGAGGTCAAGGCAGTGACATACAATGATCTGAGAGTGGAAGAGACCGAGAACGGATCCATGGTCCAGGTCACTGTCGATACATGAAATTAACGAATATTATCGATGATACACTAAGAACAATATCATCAAGGGGTGGGATACATGGAAAGCGGAAATAAAATAACTGATTTGCTCACGAAGATAGATGATAATATCTGGGAGATACCTGAGGACTACTCGCCTGGAATGAACGTTCCGGGAAGGATATACCTTTCAGAGAAGCTCATCCGGGACCTCGAGCCGGAAACACTTGACCAGGTGGCAAATGTGGCAAAATTACCGGGGATACAGAAATTCTCCATGGCAATGCCTGATGCCCATCTGGGCTACGGTTTCCCCATAGGAGGCGTTGCAGCCTTTGATGAAGAGGAAGGAGTTATCAGCCCGGGAGGCGTGGGTTTTGATATTAACTGCGGTGTAAGGCTTTTACGATCCAACCTTACGGTCGATGAGGTCCGCCCGAAGATGAAAGAACTTACAGAGAGGATGTTCGAGGCAGTGCCATCGGGTGTCGGGTCAAAAAGCCGTCTGAGAGTTACAGACAGCGAACTCGATGATATATTCCTGCATGGCTCGAAGTGGGCAGTGGAGAACGGTTATGGGGAAAAGACCGACCTTGAGCACTGTGAAGGCGGCGGGTGTATCGAAGGCGGAGATATTGGTCACATAAGCATCAAGGCACGAAAGAGGGGGAGACCACAAGCGGGAACCCTTGGAAGCGGGAATCATTTCCTTGAAGTGCAATATGTTGATAAGATATATGACCAGGAGGCTGCTGATGCTTTTGGACTGGAAGAAGGTCAGGTCAGTTTTATGATACATTGCGGTTCACGCGGCACAGGTCATCAGATCTGTACGGACCATATCAAGACGATGTCACAGGCTTCGAAGAAATACGGCATACAACTTCCAGATAAGCAACTCGCATGTGCTCCGGCGCAGTCCGAAGAAGCACAGAACTACTTCGGGTCAATGATATGTGCCGCCAACTATGCGTGGAACAACCGCCAGATGATCACGCACTGGACAAGGGATGTTATCGCAGACACATTCAGGTCGGATATTGACGAGCTGGGATTAGAACTTGTCTATGATGTGGCACACAACGTGGCAAAGCTCGAAGAGCATGAGGTTGACGGCAAAAAGAAGAACGTCTACGTCCACCGTAAAGGTGCTACAAGGGCATTCCCAAGGGGACATAAGGAAGTTCCTTTAAAATATCGTGATGTCGGGCAGCCTGTGCTTATCCCCGGAAGCATGGGCACAGCATCCTATGTACTTCACGGAGGAGATCGATCAATGGACATCTCGTTCGGAAGTGCATGTCATGGTGCCGGCAGGGTGATGAGCCGTTCACATGCTAAAAAGGAGTTCCAAGGAGAAGATATCAAGATGCAACTTGAGAAAAGGGGCATTACGGTCAGGTCTGCACATCCAGCTGTCATTGCAGAAGAAGCTCCCGGCGTTTACAAATCCAGTAGCGAAGTGGTCAATGTGGTCCACGAACTGGATATCGCAAGAAAGGTAGCAAAAATGATGCCCATGGGCGTTATTAAAGGCTGATATGTAAAAGATATGTTAAGGATATAAGGGCGACATGAATATATTGGCCCTTATATCGTATGGCATCAGACTAATTTATCAAAAAAGCAAAGCTTTCAGGTCAATACCACAAAAGAAGATAACAAGAGAGTGAGGAAACGGTTGTTTGAGGGGATGAATGGTTTGCTTGATTACAGTCATTTACAACACAAAAGTTTGCAAGCAATCTTCCCGTTTCCTCAATATAAAGATTGATATAATATTATTTAAAGCTGATTGGTACCATTTAAATATAAAAGTTGTTATGCCAACAATTCGATGCCGAAACATATTTTCGACCGATACTATTTTTAAGTGCAATACATAATCTTGCGTCCATGGATAAAAATGCGAAAATGCTGAAAAAAGTTCGTGTCATGGCTGACTACCAGTTTGGAAAAGGATGCGGAGAAATTCTGTTCCCCGAGGACTCAACATTCCAGCTCTCAAGGACAAAACGTATCCGACAGATAATGAGCCAAGGCAAACGTATTGCGACCGTAAGAGCAAGGGATGGAACTTTCACATTGAGCATGGATGCTGCAACAGTTATACACAAACACATACCTGCGCCAGGTTCAAGGGTCACTGTCTGTGATGATGCTGTGCCTTTCGTCTCCAAGGGCAAGACCACATTTGCAAAACATGTAACTGCCATAGACCCTGAACTTCGGAGCGGGGATGAGGTCATCGTTGTCGATGAGAACGACATGGTTATCGCAACAGGACAGTTGGTGTTGTCCCCTGAAGAGATCGAAGCCCTTGATACCGGTGCCGCGGTCGATGTCAGGTGCGGATGCGAACAATGAGCTTTCTCTTGCAAAACAGCAGGCAGACTTCAAAATCTACACATAGCAACAGGTTAAATAAGCTGATAGAGCATACATAATCTCAAATCATCCCCACCGGAGAGTGAAAATATCGCAGAAGAGGGACTCCTGAAGACATTTGTCATTCCTGACAATACAAAAATGGAAGAACGGAACATCGTTCTTGATGGTGATATCGTAGTGGGCAACCATTCCGACATACGCTATGGAATTATCGCCAAAGCTGCCATACTCGGTGAAAGGGTAGAGGTTTCAGGTGACATAGTTGCCAGCTCAGATGTAAGGATAGATATCTGGTCACACATCGGTGGGAACGTCAAGACAAAAGAGAACGCTTACATCGGTGAGTTCGTCACCATTGATGGAAGGCTCGTTGTAAAAGGCGACCTTGACATTGGAAATGATGTGAAGATCAGCAGCGGTTTCGAAGCAAAGGGCTGGATCGTTGTAAGGAACCCGATTCCTGTTATAGCATACCTGTTCCTTTATTTGACAGAACTTTTACGCATGGGCAAGGATGAAGAGGTCGAAAAGGCGCTTGATGAGCTTTTCGATGAAGAAGTAGAGACCATAGGAAATCTCGCCATGATCGTCCCGAACGGTTCTAAGATATCCATAGATTCCATCAGAGTACCAGCCACAGCGTCCATAGGCAACAATTGTCGCCTTGTCGGCAATATCCGTGCTTCCACACTCGAGATGGGAAATGATACTACGCTTTATGGAAGTATCCGCACCCTTAATACAGTGGACCTCGGGGAAGATAATATCATACACGGGAACATTGTATCCAGAGGTGATATATACATCAACAAGGGAACACATGTTCTTGGTGAGATAAATGCCAATTCCATAAAGATACACGAAAGTGCACGTGTTGACGGTGTCATGAGAGCACCCGGAGGAATTATCTTCGTAAGGGAAGATAATGAGATCCTCAATGAAAATGAACTTATGACGCTTGATATTTGACCATTACTAACTATTTAGAGGCTTTTTATGACCAAAGAGACAACTCTATCAAAAGATTATAATTCAATCGTTGAAAAGGATTCAAAGTATGTAATGCAGACATACACTCGCCAGCCATTAGCACTTGAAAGCGGACAGGGTTCAATAGTCCGTGATATTGAGGGCAGGGAATATATCGACTGCGTTGCAGGTATCGCTGTGAACAATGTTGGACACTGCCACCCGAAAGTGGTCGAAGCTCTCAGCAAGCAGGCAGGCAAGCTCATACACACGTCCAATCTCTATTACACGGACGTCCAGGCAAACTTTGCTGAAGAACTTGTAAATATTTCAGGCATGGGACGTGTATTTTTCTGCAATTCCGGAACCGAAGCCGTGGAAGCTGCAATGAAACTGGCAAGGGTTGCCACCGGCAAGAAAGAATTCATCGCTGCCGAGAACTCATTCCACGGAAGGACCATGGGTTCACTGACAGTCACATACAAATCCATTTACAGGACACCTTTCGAGCCACTTATACAGGGAGAGAGATTCGTAGCCTATAACGATGCACAGGCCATAAGGGATACAATTACAGAAGATACTGCTGCCGTCATTGTAGAGCCTATACAGGGAGAAGGCGGCATAAATGTGCCTTCCGATGAATACCTGAGAGAAGTGCGTGAGATATGTGATGAGAACGAGATGCTCCTGATATTCGATGAAGTGCAGACAGGATTTGGAAGGACAGGTAAATGGTTCTGCAAGGACCATTCAAAGGTCGAACCGGATATCATGACCATGGCAAAGGCTATCGGCGGCGGATTCCCAATGGGCGCTATTGTGGCACGTGATGGAATTTCATTTGGAAAGAGCCAGCATGCTGCAACTTTCGGTGGAGGACCACTTGCTTGTGCCTCAGCTCTGGCATCTATCAATGTAATAAAGGATGAGAAGCTGGTGGAACGCTCGGCAGAGATGGGGCAATACTTCATGGACAAGCTCAATTCCCTTGATAACGACAGCATTGTCGAAGTTCGTGGACGCGGTCTTATGATCGGTGTAGAAATAAACAAGGCTTGTGCAGACATCGTAGACCTTGCAAGGGATAATGGCATTCTCTTAAACTGCACCTCCGAGAAGGTACTCCGCATAGCACCTCCACTGATCATTACAAAGGAACAGATAGACAAGGTGGTCGAGATCATTGCCCAGATATGAACTGATAAAGGATGAGATAGCATCCATTGCCAAATATGTCCCCGGCAAGTCCATCGAGGATATCGTGCAGACCTACGGGCTTGAACCATCCTCGATCATCAAACTCGGATCGAACGAGAACCCGCTCGGACCTTCACCAAAAGCTGTCGAAGCACTCATAGAGAATGCACAGGGAATCAGTATCTACCCTTCAGCAGATGCACGCGAACTTGTGGATGCGATATCTGAGTATACAGACATACCTGCAGCCAATATTGTTGCATCCGGTCCCGGGATGGATGGATTGCTGGACGGACTGGCAAGACTTGTCATAACTAACGGTGACGAAGTGGTGATCACTACCCCTACCTTCTCCTACTATGAGATAGCTGCACGTGCCAACGGTGCAACTACGGTATATGTCCAGCGTGAAAAGGACTTTTCGATCAATGTGGATAAATTACTGGCAGCCATCACACCGAACACGAAGATCATCTTCCTGTGTTCTCCAAACAACCCTTCAGGAAATGTCATTCCTGAAGAAGACATACTGAAGATCGCAGCAGCTACCGATGCACTTGTTTTCGTGGATGAGGCATATGTGGAATTTGCCGAGAAGAATGTTGCACATCTTGTACCCCAACATGACAACATCATTGTGGGCAGGACATTTTCAAAGGCATTCGGTCTTGCAGGTATGAGAATGGGATACGGCATCATGCCGGAGTGGCTCAGAGAAGAGTACATGAAAATAGCAACCCCCTTCAATGTCAGTACGGCTGCAATGGCCGCAGGGATAGCTGCCCTCTCAGACATCGAACATCTGAATAAAAGTATCGAACTTGCAGTTAAAGGAAAGAAGTTCCTTCAGGAAGAATTGCCTTTCAAGGTCTACGATACACAGGCTAACTTCGTACTTGTCGATGTAGCACCACACAAAGCACGCGATGTCACTAACGAATTGCTCAAAAAGGGCATCATTGTGCGTGACTGCACCTCCTTTGCACATGCCGGCGTATCACTCATACGTGTGACCATTGGAACACGAGAACAGAATGAGAAGGTCGTAAAGGCCTTCTCCGATATCTGACTGCTACTCTGAGCGGTCAGTCTATTTTATCTATTTTCATCAAAGGATAGTCAAGTTCCTTATTGAACTCCATTGAAACATGCACCTTTGCTGAGCCGTATATTGCATCGATCTGAACATTGAGCATACGCCCTTCAAGCTCGCAGTAACCGAATTCATCATTAAGCTTTGAGCCGAGGATATCCCGATCTATGCTCACAGTAATTTTTTCCACACACGGCTGCACTGAAATGCTCTGTGCAATAGCTGTCTCAAGGCTTTCCACAGTACGAAGGTTCACCGGAGAACCGGTGAACTGATGATATAAAGCTCCAAGCTTGATACCCGCTTCAAAAAGCACGTTATCCCTGTCAGTAATTGTATCTTCGACCATTCTATCTACCATGTTCCTGATGCAACGACATTGACCTTCATATATATAGCCAATGTGGTAGAAGAACCGAGGATTATCCTTTTTTCACAGTGATCCAGAAAACACATCCTTTCCCATCAGGATTGTCCTCAACTCCAAAACTGCCACCATGGAGATCGACAATCTTCCTTACGATTGCAAGACCAATCCCACTTCCCTTTATGCTACTGTTTCCTACACGCTTGAAGCGTTCGAATACTAGTGGCTTGTCTTCGTCTGAAATACCTTCACCAAAATCAGTGAACTGCACTTTCCATTCATCGCCTGCATCCAAAATATCAACATAGACAGTACTACCTTCTGGGCTGTATTTTATAGCATTTGAAAAAAGGTTTGCGAATACTTCCTCGATCATTATATTGGCTTTTGCAAAATAACTTCCACTGAATCGGCATACAGCCCTCATGTTCTTATTCTCGAACATTGCCCCAAAGTTTGTTTTTGCAATGTTGATCATAAAACCGAGATCAATAACATTGAACTCAATTTTTTCAACTGAATCAAGTCTTGAAAGTTTTGAAGCCATCCCGATCATATCGATAACCTTTTGATTGCTCATTTCCACCTTTCTGAGCATATCCAGCATAGAGGGGTCTTTTTCTTTCTGTATAAGAACGGACAGAAAACCTTTGACTATTCCAACTGGATTTAACAGGTCATGCCGCAAGATATCTGCAAACAAGTCCTTTAGCTCATTAGAATATTCCAGATCCTCCGCGTACTTCTTAAGTTCAGATTCTGCTTTTTTATTTATAGTTATATCACGACAATTATAGACATGACCTTGGATGACCCCATCCTTGAAAACAGGGAACAAATTATATTCAACGACACGACCATCTTTGAAATACAGCAATCCACTATCTTTTTCTTTTAGGCTTGAGAACTTACGGACCTTTGAGCCTACATATTCAGCATTCTCAAGATGTGGATAAACAAATTCCGCAAATAGATCCAAATAGTCCATATCGACCCCTATATTTTCAGGAATTTTCCACATATCCAGGAATTGTGAATTCATCAACTTGGCCTTATTACCCATATCAAAAAAAGCAATGCTGTCACCCGACGATTCAAGAACATTTTCAAGTAGAAGTTCATGCTCCCCCATCAAAACTTCAACTAAATTACGCTCAAAGATTTCTTCTTCAAGCTGCTCATTGACACGAGACAGTTCTTCAGTCCTTTCCTTCACTTTGTCTTCCAATTTCAAGCGATAGGATTTCAGTTCCTGCTCAACTTTTTTCTTTTCAGTGATGTCCTGAACAATGCTCTGTATAACTCTCTTATTGCGGTCAACAAAGGAAGAACTTATTGAGACATCGATAACGCCACCATCAGCTTTGTTCATACACGATTCCGAGTAAGCAGAACCTTCTGCCAACACCCTTCTTGCAAAAGCAGGAAACTCATCATACAGATCTTCATCATACAGAGAATAAGCGTTTATGTTGTAGAAGGCATTCCTTTCATAACCGAGCATATCACAGGCTTTTTTATTGATATTTAAAATTGTACCATCCAGAGTATGGATCAAGACCGCATCATTGCTCTCTTCAAAAAGAGAACGGAAATACATTTCATTTTCACGAAGGACTTTGTTGTAACGTTCATGTTGTAGTACATTCCCAATGATCATTCCCACAAGACCGAACATATCCACTTCAAATTCCGACCATTGCACTTCTTTTTCCCTGCTGCTAAAAACAATAAAACCAATCAACTTATTTTTTGCTATCATTGGTACAACAACAAAAGATTTTATGTGGAAATAATTGATCAGGTCTATTTCTGCACCCACTCCAAAAAGGAGTTCATCAAGAGATGAAACTACAATATTTTTACCGGATATTAGATTTTTAAAAAGCTCTGGAATTTTTGAAATGAAAAGGTCGCCTATACTTTCATCAAGAGGTCCCTTACCATCTTTGTCCCATTCATAAAGAACGGAAAGGAGAGAACTTCCAGAGGTGGAATCGTAAATATGACATTGAGTAATATCGGAAACTGTACCAATAGCTTCCATAGCATCATGTATTTTCTCGTCAAGTTCATCTGATGAAAAATTAATGAAACTTGAAGATATATCACGAATTGTTTTTTCAAATTCTACACGTTGTTTTAACTCATCCCCCATATATTTTCGTTCAGTAACATCCCGGAGGATACCGTTAATACCCGTAACTTCACCAGATGAGTTCATTATAGGAGTCCCCACCTCTTCCATCCAGTGAATGTTTCCTTTTGAATCAAATAATCTGAAAACAGTAGGTTTATTGAACTCCCGTCTGATCGTAGCACGATAACTATCAATGAGTCTTTTCCTGTCATCTGGATGGACTATGTCCAGCCAATTTCCAGCAAATACCTGTTTAGGAGTATAACCATATGAACTAACCTGTGGGCTAATGTATAACAGGTTCATATCCGTATCAATAGAATAGACCACATCCTTGATGTTTTCTATGAGAAAACGATATGACTCATCCTTTTCAAAGGAGGAGGCATACATATTACGATGCATTACCATCAATTCAACATGATTGGCAACTGTTTTGAATATGTCCTCGTCCTTCTTAGAAAATAACTGGATATCCGAATCCGCCAATTCATCTAAATTGTATACAGATATGACGCCAATTAACTCATTGTTCAAAGAAATATTATAATTAAGAGAGTGATTCGTCCTTTTGAAATTGTCGGAGCTATAGAAGGAATCTTGAAGATCCATACATGCACAGACATTATAAGGATTACTGAAAGCAAGAGGGAGCTTTTCGATTATTTGCTTAGCAGCTTGCTCAAAGGAAATCTTACCTGCCATAAAATCAAAGATAAATAGACAACTTAGTTCATTCCCTTCTAAAAGAACATCTTTCTCAGATGTATGTGACGAACTCAAAAGCCCTTCACCGGCATCTCTGCTGATAATACTCATTGCCTCCCCCATTTAAATGAACGCGTTATCCCCACAACAATGTTCAATGAATAAGTATGTCCAAACGATTATATAAGCGTATTTATACAAATAAATATTTACACTGCGAAATAATAAAAATTAATGAAACCTGCTCTTAAGCCCAACCTCATTGTCAATAATTTCCGCCATCATTTCCAGCTCATCGAGTATCCCCTCAGAATCCTTTCTCATCTCACATACCGCTGCTTTGAGACTACCGCCACGCAGGTACAATGATCATTTTTTCCTGTAGACAAGACCGGCATCGAGGAAATTTCGAAGATGATGATTGACACGTGATAATTTAATACCAAGGGTTGTTGCAAGGATCTCCGAAGTTACCCCCTCATCTTCGGAAAGATTTGCAAGCATGGTAAGTACTATTTTTTTGGAAAATGTTTAAATGTGATATACACTAAATGAAATTGTTTGGCATAAGTTGATGATCAAACAATAACAGATCATTTGAATATCTGAGATCGATACGTGGAACAGGGGGAAATGTTTCCGTTGCAGAAGTACGATCAGATATCAAAGGACAGAAAGTCGAATACCATTGTATCACCAAATACGGAGGTAAAAATGGACCTTAACCGTTTTACACAGAAAGCACAGGAAGCCATACAGAAGTCTTTCTCCATTGCTGCAAGGTATTATAACCAGCAAACGGAATGCGAGCATCTGTTGCTTGCATTATTGGAACAGGATGGCGGGCTTGTGCCTACCCTTCTTGACAGTATGGGAGTTGACAATCAGTCGATAATAAAAAAACTTGAAGATCATTTGTCAAAACTGCCACAGGTATCCGGGTCGGGGAGTGGGCAGACTTACGTGAGTCAGGCATACAGCAGAGTGCTCGACACGGCTGAAAATGAAGCAGGTTCAATGCATGATGAATACATCAGTGTAGAACATGTGCTCATCGCACTCCTAAAAGAAAAGGGGAGTACAAGTTGCCGGATACTAGAGGAAGCAGGCATCACAATGGATGCCACATTAGAAACAATTAAAGAACTAAGGGGGAATCGACGCATTACCAGCGAAAATCCGGAAGACACAATGGAACCGCTCAAGAAATACGGAATTGATATCACCGAACTTGCAGCTCAAGGAAGACTTGACCCGGTAATAGGAAGGGAACAGGAGATCAGACATACCATAGAAATCCTTTCACGCCGCAGGAAGAACAATCCCGTACTCATAGGAGAGGCAGGGGTTGGTAAGACAGCTATTGTAGAAGGACTTGCCCTGCGTATTGCAAAACATGATATTCCTGATGACATGAAGGATAAGAAGATCATAGCACTCGACATGGGTGCACTCATCGCAGGAGCGAAGTTCAGAGGAGAGTTCGAGGAACGCCTTAAAGCAGTCTTAAAGGAAGTTGCCGATTCCCAGGGACAGATCATTTTGTTCATTGACGAGATGCATACCATCGTAGGAGCAGGAGCTACAGAAGGTGCAATGGATGCAGGGAACTTGCTAAAGCCGATGCTTGCGAGAGGCGAACTGCATTGCATAGGTGCCACCACGCTTGACGAATACCGCAAGTATATAGAAAAGGACGCAGCTCTTGAAAGAAGATTCCTGCCAGTCCTTGTTGACCAGCCTGATGTCGAGAATACCATATCCATCCTCAGAGGGCTGAAAGAAAGATACGAGGTTCACCACGGAGTAAGGATCAAGGATGCTGCACTCGTGGCTGCTGCGGTCCTCAGTAACCGTTATATTTCGGACAGGTTCCTGCCAGACAAGGCCATCGACCTTGTTGATGAAGCCGCCGCAAAGGTCAGAACGGCCATTGATAGCAAACCATCCGAGCTTGATGAGGCAGATCGTAAGATATTGCAGCTCGAGATAGAAAGAGAAGCTCTGAAAAAAGAGAAGGATGCGGTTTCAAAGGAAAGAGTTGCTGATCTTGAGAAGGAACTTGCGGACATTCGTGCTGAATCCGATGCCATGCGTGCGAAGTGGCAGAGCGAGAAGGACACCATTGCAAACCTGGGATCACTGAAACAGCAGATAGAGGATATTAAGACACAGCTTGAACTTGCTGAGAACAGCGGTGATTTCGAGCTGGCCTCAAAGCTGAAATACGGTACACTAACCCCCCTGGAACATCAGTATAAAGAAGAGGAAACAAAGTTGCAGGAGCAACAGGATGACATGCTCCTCAAGGAAGAAGTTTGGGAAGAGGATATTGCACAGGTAGTAAGCCAATGGACCAACATTCCCATAACAAGGTTGATGGAAGGGGAACGTGAGAAGCTTACACATCTGGAAGATAAACTTCATGAGAGAATTGTAGGCCAGAACGAGACAGTGAAAGCGGTTTCCGATGCGACCATACGCGCTTATGCAGGCATCAAGGACCCGAAAAGACCCATTGGAAGTTTCATTTTCCTTGGACCTACCGGAGTTGGCAAGACCGAACTTGCAAAGGCACTTGCTGCGGAAATGTTCAATGATGAGAACAATATGATACGCATCGATATGTCGGAATACATGGAAAAGCATACCGTCGCACGCCTTATCGGAGCGCCTCCGGGATATATAGGTCATGAGGAAGGAGGACAGCTTACAGAAGCAGTTCGCAGACGACCTTATGCAGTCGTTCTCTTTGATGAGATAGAAAAGGCCCACCCTGATGTGTTCAATGTCATGCTCCAGATACTCGATGATGGAAGACTGACCGATTCGCATGGAAGAACAGTGGATTTCAAGAATACACTGATCATCATGACATCTAATATATGCGTTGACCGCACCATCTCGAAACTGGAAGAAGGTGAAGATTACGCAGAAATGCAGGAGATGGCGCAGAATGAACTTGCTAAATATTTTAGACCGGAATTCATCAATCGTATCGACGAACTTGCCATTTTCCGACCACTAACAAGGGAACAGCTTGTGAGCATTGTTGACATTAAGGTCGCTGACCTCATACAGAGGCTTAAAGAGAAGAGAATGGAGCTTGAAATATCAGAGAAGGCGAAACATTACCTTGGTGAAGCTGGCTATAGTGAAGCCTTTGGAGCGCGACCCCTCAAGCGCGTCATTCAGAACCAGGTAGAAACAGCAGTTGCAAAGTTGATCGTTGAAGGAAAGGCCCTTGAAGGTTCTACCATAGACGTGGATGCTGATGACAGGGGTATCGTGGTCAGTGTGAGAACAGCGAGAGCAGAGCAATGATCAATTGAAGGGGCACTTCCCTTCACTTTTTCGATTCATTGTTCATTCATCATAATACTGCCGCGGAATCTTCATTATAGGGGATTCGAGATAGAGAAGCAATAATAAGAACATTAATGTGGCAAAGATGAAAAGATATTCCGGCAGGATGAAATAGGACAATATTGGAAGCATGAAGATAATTGCCATAATGGCCATTGCTTTGGGATGCCGAAGTTTGGGATAAGGGTGTTCACTTATCATAAGATATGATAACAAAAGCATTATCGTAACGATCCCATACAGTATTATGTATTTATCCCCCATTAACATGTAAGAGGCAAGAACAGCAGCTGCAGCAGTTATTGGAAGCCCTTCAAAATCAGGGATAGCCTTGTTCTTTGTGTTGAATCTCGCAAGTCTGAGAACACCACAGATAACATAGATACAGGCAACAGCTCCCACAAGAGAAGGCTGGAGATGCCCATATATCAAAAAGATGACAATTGCTGGTGCCGTACCAAAAGAGATAGCATCTGCAAGTGAATCAAGATTTTCACCTATGACACTTGATCCCATTCTGCGGGCCAGAAACCCATCCGCACCATCGGCAATAGCTGCTAAGAGAATAAAGATGAAAGCGAGATCGGCTTTTCCAGAAAATGCGCTGAAAATTGAAAGCATACCGAACATGGCATTGCCAAGGGTCACAACATCCGGGATCTTAAGTAGTTTTATAAAAGTCATTTCCGCACCTTAAAGCCTTTTTCTTTTGCGATTACCGTTTCGCCTGCATACACACGGTCTCCGACCTTACAGGTAATATCAAAATCTTCCGGAATGGTCACATCGACACGGGAGCCAAAACGGATCATCCCTATCTTCTCACCATTGACAAGCTCATCCCCTACATTGACGTAGGAAACTATCCTGCGAACCATTACACCGGCTATCTGAGTAACATTCACATCACCATGGCTGCTCTTTATCACTGTGACGGTGCGTTCGTTCCGTTCAGAATCCTTGTGAAAAGCAGGCAAATAGCCACCTTTTTTGTGAGTTATGCTCTTTACGACACCAGAGATGGGAGCACGGTTCACATGCACATTATGGACATTCATAAATACGCATACCCGTTGTCCACTGACATCAATAACTCTGCCATCGGCTGCTGAGAACATGCAATGGTCACATATCTTGGTAGTCCTGCCAGGGTCCCGGAAGAACCAGATGACAAAGACGGTAAGGAAGAGAAAGAGGTAGAACAGATACCATACAAGATCAATTCCCGTCAAGACCGCTGCGGTCAGGAAAATACCTGTTAGGATAACTACAGTAACTACCCATGAAAGAGAATCTTTAGCTAACATTTCCGGTTCCCTTAGATCTTACGTACGAACGACCTTAACTGTTCTGTAGTCATTTCCCACAGACCATCGATCAGGTCAAGCAGTTCAGGCAATATTCGCATTACCACATAGGCGATGACAAAAAGTGCGATCCCTGATCCGAACTTGGCAATAATATGATGAGCAACTTCAAAACTTTCAGGGCCGAACCACTGTTCACCATATGCGACTATCACAAAGGTATTTCTGATAAGGTTCAATGTGTATATAACTGGAACCGACACCATGAAAGCCTGGAAGAGCTTCTTTTTCGGAGCGTTTATAGAGATTATAAGACCCGTGAACAAAGCAATGCTCTCAATAGCAGTACAGGCAAGTATGATATTAACAGCATATCCGTTATAGACCACGCCATTACCGCTTGCGACCACATCATGCCCCAGCATCTGGAGCATCCATACCGTATTACCAGTAACTGTGGAGATTATCCACTGATTGAGCGAAGGTATGTTCGCAAAAGGGAAATAGAAAAGAGAACCAAGAGCAGTTGCACTTGTAGCCATTAGCACAATATTGAGATGACCCTTTTCTTCAGGAACTGAGGAACTACTGTAACCACGGACCATGTTCTGTGCCATGAACAGGCAGAAAAGAGCAATGGCTACAGTAAGTATTACATTGAAATAATCGTTTATCGCGATATAATGTAATGGCTGGTAAGCCCAATGTAGTGAAAAGAACACCCATCCTAAACCGCCAATCAGAAACTTTATCCTTTTGGTTGGAGGCAGGATAGCAGATGCCACCATTAATGCGACGGCAATCCAAAGTACGTTTTCCATCATAATAAAGCATCTTTATAACAGGTATCATATATAGTATCTTGCTAAATGCATAAGGTTATGTAAAAAATGCCAGTCCCAACAACACCCCCATTGACCGTTGATGCCGTAATCATCTTAAATGGTAAGATTGTACTCATAAAACGGAACAATTACCCGTTCAAAAACGAATTTGCACTACCTGGTGGCTTTGTGGAGGTAGGCGAGACAACTGAAGCTGCGGCAATCAGGGAATCTTTTGAAGAAACCGGATTATCTATCGATCTTGTTAAATTGATCGGAGTATATTCAGACCCTTCACGCGATCCTCGTGGGCACACTGTGTCCGTATGCTATCTCGCGACAGGTCATGGAAAGCCGGAAGCGAACACTGATGCAGCAGATGTAGCTTTGTTCGATCCCGAAAAACTGCCAGAACTGGCTTTCGACCACCGAAAAATGATAGACGATGCAGGAGATGATATTAATGGAATTCTGTCCAAAATGTAAAAGTATGATGCACCCGATCGAAGGGACGCTTAAATGTCGAAAATGTGGATATGAGAAAACGAAGGATGTCGCTCCAGAACTTATGAGCACATCATCAAGAGAGGAAAGAGAGGTCACTGTCCTTGAAGGTGATACTGACATAGGACTGCCTACAACAACCGCAAGATGCGAAGAATGTGGAAACAATACTGCATACTGGTGGCTAAGACAGTTAAGGTCTGCCGATGAGTCGGAAACACGATTTTTCAAATGTATCAAATGTGGCTTCACCTGGCGTGAGTACGACTAATATATAAGTACACTGAAAAAAGCAGTGACACATATATATAGGAAATGATATAAGCAAGTTGAAATTGAGATTATTCGATGGAGAAACAACATGTTCAAGGCGACAATTGATGCATATCTTCTAAAGGATTCGATCGAAACGCTTTCTGTACTCGTGGACGAAGCAAGGTTCAGGATTTCACCAGAAGGAGTTATTGTAAGGGCAGTCGACCCTGCAAACGTTGCGATGGTAAGTTTTGACCTTACCCCAGAGGCATTCGATGACTTTGAAGCAGACGACTGTGAGTTGGGATTGGACCTTTCGAGGATCAATGACATACTGGGAGTTGCAGACAGGGACGATAAGGCCCAGATGGAACTGGATGAGGAATCAAAGAAACTGAAGATTCAGATAGGCGGTTTTTCATACACAGTTTCACTGCTTGACCCATCCACGATACGTGCAGAACCAAGAATTCCACAGCTTGAACTGCCAGCAGAGATAGTCCTTAACGGAAAGGACCTGCAAAAAGCTGTTAAAGCCGCTGAGAAGATAAGTGACCATATGTTACTTGGTGTTGAAGGAGAATCCTTCTTCATGGAAGCAGAGGGTGACACCGACCGTGTGAAGCTCACCATGACACGTGACCAGCTTATTGACATCAGGCCGTCTGAAGTGCGTTCACTGTTCTCACTTGACTACCTGTCAGACATAATTAAACCTGCTTCAAAATCCAACGAGATCTCACTTCACCTAGGCAACGATTTCCCTATAAAGATCAATTTCAGCATTGCCAACGGAAACGGCAGCATTGGATATCTGCTGGCACCAAGAATTGAATCAGACTAAAATGGATAACAGACATCTCGCCTTATACCCCTTTGTTTCCGAGGCATCCGAATATGTCGGAAGTCTCGGATTTTCACCGGACAGGCTACTATCCTCACGTGCACTGGAATCCGCACGCATAAGAGGAAAGGAACGTGTGATACAAGCACTTGAAGGCGAGATCGAAAAACCATCCCCCTCCAGTTCAGAAGAAGGAAAGATACTTACTGAACTGTTGTCCTACCCTTTTTCAAGGATACTGGTCTCGTGCATAGATGATCCTTTTTTGACCCGAAAATATGCACTTGCCGAAGCCAAGGCTGCATACCATTTATTGAAAACACAACAACCGGAGTTCCTACAGGACCTGGCCACTGATTTCAAGATCAATGCGGAAATCTACGAGAATCCGGAAACCCATGACATATTTTTCGACCTGCATTTTACGGATTATATCAAACTTGCAAGTCCTTTGAAGGACCTTAACTGGAAACTGGTAAACAGGAAGATGAAGAAAGGCTACGTAAAGATAAGCAAGGAAGAGCTTGCCCGCCTGCTCCAGGAGGCCATACGCCTGCGGATACAGAACTCACTCCCAATAACTGTTCCAAAAGAGATATGTGAAGCCTGCATCCCGCATACGGATACAATCAGTGAAGAACTGGAAAAGAAGAAGACCGAATTCGGAGTAGGAGAATTCCAGAAGGTAGAAAGTGAACTGTTCCCACCATGCATCACGCAAGCGATTGCAAATGTACGTGCCGGAGTGAACCTTGCCCATTCGATGAGATTTGCAATGACCTCGTTCTTAATAAACATCGGGATGTCCGTTGACGAAGTGGTGGCAATGTTCAACATCTCCCCTGACTTTGATGAGGAAAAAACACGCTACCAGATAGAACACATCGCTGGAACTTCATCAGGCACAACATATAAACCGCCATCCTGCAACACGATGAGAACCTACGGCAACTGTTATGCTCCGGATGAGATATGCAAAGGGGTAAAACATCCTTTAGGATATTATAGCAGGAGGACGTGGTTCAAGAACAGAATGCAAAAAGATAACGAAAAAGGGAATGAAGAGAAAAAGGAAGGGGAAACTCCCCCTCAGTAACCATTTATCTCTTTTTATACTGGCGACATTGTTCCACAAAACTTTCCACAGGGAACGAGCCAGGGTGCGCATGCATATAGCTTGCAAGGGAATTATGCTCCGTGATACCATCCTTTCCGTTCATGATGCCTTTACCACGGGACATTTCGTAAGCAAGCCTTGAATCACTATCGCATTCCGTCAGAGAATAATGGAATTCATGGCCTCTGACAGGTCCTTTTATGAACTTGCCTTTTGCGATACCCTCTGTATAGCCAAGTGCCTGAAGCCTTTTTGTCTGCACGGTCTCTGCAGGGAAAAGGTCTGCCATCTTGTACACGACATCCTCTATCTCATAGGAACTGCACAGATACTGCAACCCGCCACACTCACCATAGATAGGCATGCCATCAGCAGAAAGGTCTTTGAGCTTCTTTGTCGTGCTTGACCGTTCAAGTTCTGCAATATGGAGTTCCGGATAACCTCCACCGAAATACAGGCCATCCACTTCAGGAAGTTCACCATCCAGAGGACTGAAGAACTCAATGTTCGCACCACATTTCCTGAACATATCGAACATTTCTTCATAATAGAAACAGAACGCACTGTCCCTGGCAACACCTATGGTGACCTTGGACATATTTCCGACACACCTTTCATCTTCAACTTCCGGCTTAACAGGTTCGCGTGCAAGAGATAGGATTGTGTCGATATCGACATTTTCCTCAATGAAACTTGCAAGCATATCTACATCATAATCCTGCTCAGATGCCATATGCAGACCAAGATGCCTTGAAGGGACTTTCACATCATTGTTCCTCGGAACAGTTCCCAGGACCGGAATATCCTGAAGGACATCCTTGATCAGCTTTGCATGGCGTGGACTTCCCACCCTGTTAAGGATAACACCTGCAATTTCAACGTCCTTGTCGAATTCGGTAAAACCTTTCACAATAGCACCGGCACTTCTGGACATACCGTGTACGTTCACGACCAGTATGACAGGTATACCAAGTGACTTCGCAACATGTGCCGAGCTGGCGATCTCCGTTGAATCCATACCGTCATAAAGCCCCATAACGCCTTCGATGACAGAGATATCAGCATCCTTGTAACTGCTATCCACAGTTCTGCGAACACCATCCACCCCCATCATGAAAGTGTCAAGGTTCCTTGAGGACACACCGCAGATAGCTGTGTGATGTGTGGGGTCGATATAATCCGGACCAACCTTGTAAGGCTGTACTTTCATGTTCCTTTTGGTAAGAGCCGCCATAATTCCCATAGCTACGGTCGTTTTACCGACACCGCTATGCGTACCTGCAATTAGGACCGATCGTTTCATGGCACTAATTGAGTTGGTTTTATATATATCGATTACCATCTGTTTCACAACTTAAGAATCATTTTGTGTACACGACCATGAATCCATCCAGTAATAGTTTGACAGACAGGTTCGGACGTACTGTTACAAGTCTTCGGATCTCAATTACGAACCGCTGCAACCTTGATTGCATCTATTGCCACAGCGAAGGTGATGAGGGAAACAGGAAAGAAATGTCCGCAAAGACAATTTCTACCATTGTCAGCACTGCGACAAAGTTCGGCGTCGACAAGGTCAAGTTCTCAGGAGGGGAACCCCTTGTCAGGAAGGATTTCGAGGACATACTTCGAGAACTTCCAAAACTAAAGGATGTTTCAGTTACAACAAACGGCGTATATCTCAAAGAGCGCGCATTCGGTCTGAAAGAGGCCGGACTGGACCGTGTCAATGTCAGTCTTGATACCCTCGATCCTGAAAAGTATGCATACATCACTCACGGAAGCCCCGAAACCCTGCAGCAGGTCCTTGAAGGGATAGATGCTGCCATAAGTGCCGGACTTACACCGGTCAAACTGAACATGGTACTTCTCAAAGGAATCAATGAAGATGAGATCGATGATATGCTGGAACTTGTCCGAAGTAAAAAAGACGACCTGATCCTACAGATAATCCAGGTGATGGATTTCAGGGATGGAAAACAGTACGATCTTGATGCGGACAAGATCGAGAAAAAACTTGAAGAGTATGCAGACAATATTACCATGCGTAACATGCACCACCGCAAGAAATACGTCATCGATGGTGCTGAGGTCGAGTTCGTAAGACCGATTGAAAATACGGAGTTCTGCGCCAACTGCAACAGGCTCAGGATAACCGCAGATGGAAAGCTCAAACCTTGCCTGCTGGTTAACAACAACCTTATCGACGTCTCAGAAGCAGAACCTGATGAACTGCCGGAACTACTACGCAGATCCATTGATCGCAGAGTTCCATTCTACAGGGACATGAAAGGTAAAACGATAATAGGAGATTGAAAAATGGAAGTAGAACTTACAGTTGATGGAAAGAACATAGAGATCAATCATTTCGTTACAGAGATACTCGCAGCCATGACCGGCTCTTCTGTGGAGACACTCCACGGTGTCGAAGAGGACTGGAAAGAAATGACGGTCAAACTTAAGAGATCAAAGACGGCTCACCAGAGCGAACTTTAACGAATAGAGGGAATTGCCAATCCATCCATTCATCAACGTAGTTTAGGTTAGAACTTCTTTTCAGAATCATTGGTTCTTAAATGGCTATATATTGAGGACTTCCTAATATAATATGAGCAGTGATTGCTGGGTTCGCATGTTCCAAATCTCCTGACCACCATTATATTTTGGACAGTAAAAAATGGGAGTAGCTACCGCTATGCCAGTCTAATAAAAAGGGAGTGATATATATGAAAACAAACAAATTAAGTGTTTTAGCCATTTCATTACTACTGATGATAATGGCCGCTGGCACCGCGCTGGCAATTCACCCAGATATTGATATCAAACCAGGGTCATAGCCAAATTCCATTAATGTAAACGCCGCTGGTGAGATCCCAGTTGCAATATTGGGTTCAGACACCTTTGATGTAAACCAGATAGATCTAACTAGTGTGGTTTTTGCTGGGGTTGGACCAGTGACGTACAAGAATGGAGCCAACGCTGGATTGGTCAAGGCAGGATATGAAGATGTCAATAGTGATGGGGTTCTGGATTTGGTGCTTCAATTTAAACCGGATAAAAGTGACCTACGAGATTCGTTTGAATTTAGTTAGATAGAGGTAAAAGGGCTTGATGGTTACCTAACTTTGACAGGTCAGCTTCTTAGTGGTGCACCCTTCGAAGGCAAGGACACAGCAAGACTTCTTCATGCAGACTGGCTCTGATTCAACATCATAACCTATTTTTTTTCTTTTTTAATGGTTACAGAGATTGAGATTCTATAATCCAATCTAGTATGATGAGAATCTGTCCAAACAAGAAGGATATTAGCACTGTAGAAGCACAAACTTTTAAAATTAGTGTAAAACTAACAATTTGAATTTTTGAATATTTATTTCTCAAGATACCTATTACCCCGAAAGATTATGCACCGATTAATTTTGGATTGAAATTTTGATTTCTGATTGTGTCTTAATTTTTTTTCAAAATGCGTTGAACTATGGTTGTGCATAAGTTCCACATAACGCCGTAGTGTTTTTCATCATTACCTAGATCCCCAAGTTATTCTGACAGTGATTGTTATGGAGTGCTCGATACACTCGACATCGGTGTCTTTTATGATAACAACTGCGATGGGGTTTAGAACACTGGAGATATCAATAGCCATTACAATGCCGATGTTGAACTATATGCTTTGGATGGGTGTACGTTGATTAAGCCAGCACTAGTGCCAGCACTAATTCTTAGTGATTTGTATAGGTATGAATCCGTTCCTGCGGCAAATACTTAGTAAAGATCGTGCCAGAGGATAGTTCCTATGAAGTCAAGTGGGATTGCATCGAGGTGAAAGAAGGTGTACTACAAGAAATTAATTTTGGACTTTGCAAAGAATGTACCCAATATTCACCAGGGTACTGGAAGAACCACCCAGATGATGGCCAGTTGAGGAGATCGAGATTGGTGGTATCACCTACACGAAGGCAGAAACCATAAGTTACATGCAGGCTCCCGTGGCAGGCGATAAGACATACACACTTTTCGAGGCACTGGTTGCCGCCAAGCTGAACGGTGGTGAATACTGTGGCTGCCCTGACATAGCCGATATCATTGAGGCCGCTGACGCCTGGATATTTGTTCATCCTGTTGGAGTTGGAGTTGCTGCAAATAGTGATGCCTGGCAAGGATTTGGTGATGATCTATATGAGGAGCTTGATGATTTCAACAATGGCGAGCTCTGCGATGACGATGGCGACTGTAAGTTTTGTGATGACGGTGACGAAAGCGGTGATGAAGAAAAGGACGATGACGTTCGAAAACCTAAATACAAGTAAATGATGTGGAATCACCTTGATTCCACTTTTTTACTCCACATCCCTGTGATTATCAGGAATATGAAACAAATAACGAGAATTTTTTAAGATTACCTGAGAGAGCTCTCCTTGGTAGATGTATATACCCAGGATATCTTCACCTGTGCCCTTCTTGGCATCCAGGCCCTTAAGCCTCCTCCCTATTTTTTTATTGTCTTCCGTACACACCTCCAGGGCATCAATAAACCATTGAAAGTAGAAACAAGATGTATATTTTGTTGTATTATTTGGTGTGTATTGATTAAGCCCATTATTGTAATAGCTTTTAGCTTATTCAATAACAGCAAATTCTCCCACTGCCATTGAAAAATGTAAAGAGATTTTTTTAAGATAATGGTTTCTAAACATAGTTTCTAAACATAGTTTCTAAACATAGTTTCTAAATTAAAGAACCTAACCTAAACTTTATAGAAAGCCTAATACCAGTTTAATTTTCTAATTATGAATTAGCTTAAAATGGATTTCGTCATACATTTACCTTATTCGTCGACCGTTAGGATATATCCAAAAACTATTTACTGGAGTACCCTATTTACGATATCGTTCAGACATATTATTTAAAAGTTATATAAATACAGATCTATTTTTCAGACTAAAATATCACAGACTTGATCTAATGAGAACAGAACAGAAAGTTAAGAAATATTTTGAAGAATCGTTTTCGAGCGACCTGAAAGCAGGTCTTATCACTGCAGTTGTGGCACTTCCACTTGCCATCGCTTTTGCGATCGCTTCCGGAGTTGAGCCGGTAATGGGGCTTTACACTGCCATTATTGCAGGAATGCTTATATCCACTTTTGGCGGCTCCCGTTATTCAGTATCCGGACCAACCGGTGCCATGACAGTTATTGTATTATCAACTGTCAATGGACATGGTGTTGAAGGATTATTGCTAGCAGGGTTCTTGGCAGGTATTTTCCAGATATTATTCGGCATATTTAGATTGGGTAAAGTTGTGAAATACATCCCATTGCCAGTCATATCCGGATTTACAAGCGGTATCGGCATAATAATATTGATCGGACAGCTATCCAATGTGTTCGGACTGGTATTGCCTGCACGTGAACATGTGTGGGAAACCGTTTATGATGTCATCGCAGGCATTGACATGATGAATATTTTGGCGTTGAGCATGTTTGCAGGCACCATAATACTCATGCTACTGCTGCCAAAGGCATTGTCCAACATAAAATACCTTAAGAACATTCCTGCCTCCATCATAACTTTGGTACTTTCAGTGATCCTCACATATCGTTTCGATCTTGAGATACCGATCGTTGGAGAGATCCCAAGTACGATCCCCCAGATCCACATGCTGGACATCAACATCGGACTCATGTATGCGGTCCTACCGGCAGCATTTACGATAGCTCTTCTCGGAACCATAGAATCCCTTCTTTGTGCTGTGGTCTGTGATGCGATGACGAACACCAAGCATAACAGCAACAAGGAACTGATAGGACAAGGAATTGCAAACGTTATCCTCCCGTTCTTCGCAGGCATTCCTGCAACAGCAGCAATTGCAAGAAGTGCGGTCAATATAAGAGAAGGCGCTAAGACCCGAATATCAGGGATCATTCATTCCCTGGTACTCATTGGAATATTGATATTCTTCGGACCAATAGCACAGTACATCCCAAAAGCATATCTTGCAGGCATACTCGTACTGGTCTCCATCAAAATGGTCAATGTAGATGAGATCAGGACCACGATGAATATCAGCAAGATGGATACGTTCGTCCTATTGACGACATTTGCATTGACCGTCCTGACAGATCTTGTATTTGCCATCCAGGCAGGCATGTTCCTTTCGATAATACTGCTGTTCATACGCCTGACCAACATAATCGAGGTCCAGTCAATGGAGAGCTACGACCCTTCCGAAGGAATAAATGCCACGATACTTGCAGACCCTTACCTAAAGGATAATGTAGCGGTATATACGATAAATGGTCCATTCTTCTTTGGCGCAATGGCAGTATTCGAGAACAAGGTAGATGAACACATCCATATGAGCAAGCCCCATATGATTATAAGAATGCGTTATGTCCCTTTTATCGATACCACAGGTATCGAAAGGTTGAAAAGCTTCATCTTAACCAGAAAAGGAACAGGTCACAAGGTATATTTGACAACCGTGCAACCGGAGGTCATGCGTTCGATCAGCTCTGACGCGGTCCTGAACAAGTTGATGCAGGACAAGGATGTCACGATCTTCAAAAGCACACAGGAAGCCCTTGGATATTTACAGGAAAGGGATGGAAATAGATGAAACCATCCCATCCCTGCATTCAATATAGAGATCAATGGATCAGAGAAAGCATCTCTGATGAATTGAGTATTCAGACGTATATATTGAACATCTGACCGTAAGGTCACATCAGATGTTCGATTTCTGAAAAGTTGATGGGAGACGTTGCATCCAGTGATATAGGTGTCACTGAGATGTGACCTTTTTCTATGGCGTGAACATCAGTGCCTTCTTCGGCTGTGTGTATAAGGTCACCTGCTATCCAGTAATATGGCCTTCCCCTTGGATCGCGGCGTTCCTCCACATCCGTCTGGAAGAACTTGCGAGCAAGTTTTGTGATTTCAACTTCAGAGTCCTCTTCCACAAAATGGGGGATGTTTATGTTCAAAAGGTCGACATTCTCAGGCAGACCATTTTTAAGGACCTTTTTTGCAACACGGTTCACGAATTTGACACCAACATCGAAGTCATGCTGGAAATCCCGGAGGTCATCGAATTTCAATCCCTCTTCGGTCACCTGCAAAGATGCAGCAATGGCAGGGACACCATAACTTGCACCTTCCAGTGCGGCTCCGATGGTCCCGGAGGTCGTAATAGTATCTGTGCTGATGTTCTCACCGATATTGAAACCGGAAAGGATCAGGTCAGGCAATTCCTTCATGATCGTAAAGATGCCGAGAATAACAGAATCAGTTGGAGTGCCACCGATGGCATGCACTTCAATACCATCAATGGTCGTACGGGTTATACGCAGTGGTTCGAATATGGATATGGAGCGGCCCACACCACTTTGTTGCATTGCTGGTGCTGAGACGGTGACATCACCGAGGTCGGACACACTACGATAAGCTGCCCTGATACCGGCAGCATACACGCCATCATCATTGGTAAGAAGGATTCGTTTTGACATTGTACATTCTTTGTTCTTTGGAGTATTATAGTTAATGGAACAAGAATAGAAAAGAGAAGAAGTATGAATTTAAAAGGAATAGGGAAAGAATTGCTGCAAGCAAATGTACTTTACACAGAGTGTAACAATTCTGTCTCAGATCTCAGCTTATTATAAGTTGCATTGAAAGAACTCTCAAGGAAACCAACGAACTGGCCACCATTTACCTCTAGCTCATTTTCATTGATAGATTCCATAACCTCAGGATCATCGATGATCGGGTCACATATATAGACCTGAAGATCACCTGCAGCATCCATAAAGACAGATGGTCGGACACCAGTATTGTTGTATTCTTCTACTACGCCTCTGAAAACCAATGACATGTATTTTACTGCTTGCATCATGAACACCATCCCTTCATACCCGATTTACAAAATCATGAACATGCATATAATAGGCATGTCCATTGAATGGAGGCTATTACAGATAATTACGTACACATGTGGACACACGGATGAGAGGCAATGCCAAATATCACCATCGTGCGCCATTGATAAGAAATATACATATTTAAAGTTTTGAAGATAAACTGCTAAAATGAGAAATGTATTTAAACCATTGAAGGATACGGGTAGAACACGTGTCACTAATTATTTAATTTACACATCATGATCATAGAATAACGACTACAGTTGGAATCATTATGCTTGAAGATGAATATCAAATCGATTTTTTCTCTGATAACGGTTTTGTTAGAAAACAGTGCCCCAAATGTGGTAGTTTCTTTTGGACACGAGACATGGAAAGGTCTACCTGTGGAGATGCACCATGCGACCCTTATTCATTTATTGGGAACCCCGTGTTCAAAAAAGAGTTAGAGCTCCCAGACATGCGAGAATTCTACCTGAACTTTTTTGAAGAGCAGGGCCATACCCGGATAGAAAGATACCCAGTCATCGCCAGATGGAGAGATGATATATACCTGACAATTGCGTCAATTGCTGATTTCCAGCCATTCGTCACATCAGGCCAGGTTCCCCCACCCGCGAATCCGCTGACGATCTCCCAGCCATGCATAAGGCTTTCAGACCTTGATGCTGTGGGAAGGAGTGGAAGACACCTCACCACTTTCGAGATGATGGCACACCATGCCTTCAACACGAAGAACGAGGAAATATACTGGAAAGAGCATACCCTTGAACTGTGTGACGGACTTCTCAATGCCCTTGGCGCGGACCCACTGGCAGTCACCTATAAAGAGGAACCATGGGCAGGCGGTGGAAATGCAGGAGCATGTGTTGAAGTGCTCATTGGAGGACTTGAGGTCGCAACCCTTGTGTTCATGAACCTCAAGAAGGACAAAAATGGAGATATCGACATCAAAGGTGACATGTATTCCAAGATGGACAATTACATAGTGGACACCGGATACGGACTGGAAAGGTTCGTCTGGGCTTCAAAGGGCTCACCCACCATTTATGATGCTATTTTCCCCAGTATTGTGAACGAACTGATGGGACTTGCAGGAATCGAACACAAGCTAGAGGACAATGAATATTCACTTATCCTTTCACAGAATGCACGTCTTGCAGGACTTATGGACGTAAGTGAGAAGGCAAACCTATTGGAACTGAGAAAACAGGTGGCAGCAAGCATTGGCATCCCTGCGGACAAGCTCAATTCCATCATGGAGCCTGTGGAGAACGTCTATGCAATAACTGACCACACAAGATGCCTGACGTTCATGCTTGGCGATGGCATCATACCATCCAATGTGAAAGCCGGATATCTGGCAAGACTTGTCATACGCAGAACCCTCAGGATGATGAAGGACCTTGACATAAAGATCCCGATTTCTGAGATAGTACAGATGCATATCAACAACCTGCCGGAATATCCTGAATTCCGGGAAAGGTTCGATGTGATCAAGGACATCCTCCAACACGAGGAGCGTAAGTTTGCGGAAACTCTCGAACGTGGAAGAAGAATGATGGAGAAATCCGCCAGACATTACAAAGAGAGCGGTGAGAAAATACCATTGGAAACCATCATCGACATGTATGACAGTCACGGCATACCACCAGAGATCTCAAAAGCGGTAGCATCTGACGTAGGTGTCGAAGTCGACCTGCCAGATAATTTCTATTCCCTTGTTGCAGACAAACACAGCCAGTCCGAAGAAAAGGAAGAGAAAGTAGTTCCTTTCGCTGACAGGCTCTCAAGGTTGCCCAAGACGAAGAGACTGTTCTACGATGAGCCTAACAGAATGGATTTCGATGCAGTGGTCCTTGATGTGTTCGATAACCACATAGTGCTTGACAACACCCTGATGTACCCGGAAGGCGGAGGACAGCCAGCAGACCACGGAAGCCTTACGGTCGAAGATGTTGTACTGAAAGTTGTTGACACCCAGATGTATGATGGCGTAGTTGTGCATACCATAGACGAGATAGAGGACGAGCTGCACATACGAAAAGGCGATATGGTGGTCGGCAGAGTTAATGAAAAGCGCCGTATGGCGCATGCAAGACATCACACTGCAACCCATATAATCAATGATGCTGCAAGAGAAGTTCTTGGCAGCCACATCTGGCAGACAGGCGCACAGAAGTTCGCAGACCGCGCACGTCTTGACATTTCACACTACAAACGTATCACCCAGGAAGAGGCAAACCAGATAGAGCTTATTGCAAACCGCACAGTCATGGAGAACAAGCGTGTCATAAGCGACTGGATGGACAGGACAGATGCCGAGCAGAAATACGGATTCCGACTGTATCAGGGAGGAGTTCCCCCGGGAAAGATGATACGAGTACTTCAGGTCGGAAACGATATCGAGGCATGCGCAGGTACGCACTGTACGAACACCGGTCTGGTAGGCCCGATAAAGATACTGAAGACAGAGCGCATACAGGATGGCGTAGAACGTCTGGAATACGCAGCTGGTGAAGCAGCAGTTGTTGCCATGCAGGATCTTGAATCCCTTGTACGCGATTCATCTGAAACGTTGCGAGTATCTGCAGAACAGCTTCCTTCGACAATCGAGAGATTCTTCGATGAATGGAAGGAACTTAAGAAAGAGAACAACAAGCTCAAGGAAGAACTTGCACACTCAAGGGTCAGCCAGCTTGTCAACGATGCTGAAGATGTGAACGGGATTCGCATCATCACAAAGGCAATACCTCATGCTGACAGCGAAGATCTCACAAAGACAGCCGGAGAGCTTACACAGGAAAATGATGTTGTTGCGATCCTTATCAGTGAGATGGATGGCGTGAAGATCGTCGCAGCTGCTGGAAATGATGCTGTGAAAAAGGGCGTTAACGTTGGTGCCATAGTCAAGGAGATGTCAACGATGGTCGGCGGAGGCGGCGGAGGCCGTCCTAACATGGCACGCGGCGGAGGAACAGATCATTCAGGCATGGACAATGCATTATCACGCAGTGTCGAGCTTTTGAAAGAACAGCTCAATTAAGAACATTGATAAGATACATAGGTGCCTTTTTTGGCACTTGAAGCCAAACGTCCACAGGTCAGTGTTCCTGACCTGAAGGCATCTTTTTTACTTTTATATCATTGTAATTCAAATACATTCTTTTCTCTTTGAGCCATGTGCCACAAATATATCATTCACAAATATCTTATTGATATAATGGAACATTTGTTGCCGATCTGAAAGTGTATATTCACATCTGAAAAGATAGGTTTTTTTGAAAAGGTTAATATTACAAAAAAAACAATAATGACCTAAGTAATTGGATGAGGGTAAGATGTCTGAGGAAGAAACAACTAAGATCATAGAAACACTTTGTGAAGAACTGGCATCGAAGAACACACTGATGCTGGCGCCTTTGAATGTGTTTAGCGAGAGAATGATCTATTTCTACACATATTCTGCACTTAAATGCAATCCTGAAAAGAACATTGTGTGGTTATGCCTGAAGACCTCAAGGAAACATGTACTCGAAAAGTTCGAGGAGTACGGGTTCAAGATCAATGACCACATTGAGAGAATGTGGTTCATTGATATCGAAGGACCAGGCAAGAACGACCCGAATACATTCTATTGCGGTTCTGCAACCGATTACATCAAGATCGGATCACACGCATCGAGGATATTCGACGATAAGCCGGGTTCCATCATGGTCCTTGACGACCTTACAGTACTCTCAAAGGATAACCTACAGGTAGTTGAGAATTTCATCAAGTTCCTCGAGAGAAAAGTTCGCGATAGCCAGGGAAGTATTATTTCAATGCTTGGCAAAGGCATACTTCCGCCAGAGACAGAAGGACTCATGCGGTCGTTCTTCGATATTATAATAGACATTACGGAGAAAGGGAACTTTCACACTGATATTGGAATGAAGAGCCTTGATGTTCATTACACCATCGTGGACGGGAAGATCGATCTCGAATATACCCAGAAGAAGATAGATAAAGAAAGGCTCAAGATACTTGTAGTGGATGACGAGCCGGACATCCCGGAACTTATCAGGCTTTCACTTGCAACTGAACCTTACGATTTCATTGTGGCATACAATGGAGAGGATGCAGTCAAGAAATCCATTGAGGAGCTTCCAGACCTTATACTATTGGACATCATGATGCCGGACATGGACGGATATGAGGTTGTCGAAAGGTTGAAAGAAGACCCGTATGCAAGGGATATTGCGGTCATAATGGTATCTGCAAAGACCGAGATAGAGGACAAGCTTAAGGGAATGGAGCTTGGAATTGATGATTATATCTCAAAACCGTTTGACAAGAGGGAGATCAATGCCCGCATAAAGATGGTCATGAAAAGATTTGGCTGGGAACCGGAACTGGCCGAACAAAATTAATCCTCTTTTCAACTTTTTTGGAACAAGCAATGATAATGTGCAATATTTGAGTTCCAACCAGATATTTTAAATATTCTAAAACCTCTCAATCTATCAAAATACATAGATACTTTTTAATAATAATTGGAGTGTTTTAATGACAATTCCTAAAGAATACGATTCTCACGAAATAGAAGAAAAATGGCAAAACGACTGGGATATGTCAATGTATCATTTTGACTGGAAAGACGAAAGTCGTCCCCAGTATATCATTGATACCCCACCCCCATACCCTACTGGAAATTTCCACATAGGGAACTCCCTTAACTGGTGTTATATCGATTTTGTTGCCCGATACAAGAGGATGCAGGGCTTTAATGTGATGTTCCCGCAGGGCTGGGACTGCCACGGCCTCCCTACCGAAGTAAAGGTGGAGGAAACCCACGGCATTACAAAGAATCAGGTACCTCGTACAGAATTCAGGCAAATGTGTGAAGAACTGACCGTAGGCAACATTGACAAGATGAGAAAGACAATGCATCGTCTTGGTTTCTCAACTGACTGGAGCAATGAGTTCGTCACAATGGAACCTGAGTACTACGTCAAGACACAGATATCTTTTGTCAAGATGAAAGATATGGACCGCGTGTACCAGTCAGAGCACCCTGTAAACTGGTGCCCAAGATGTGAAACAGCTATTGCTTTTGCAGAGGTCGAATACGATTCAAGGGATACCAAGCTTAACTTCCTGCACTTCGACAAGCTGGAGATAGCCACGACAAGACCGGAACTGCTTGCGGCATGTGTTGCCATTGCCATCAATCCGGAAGATGAGCGTCATAAGCAATACATCGGACAGACAATGAAAGTACCACTGTTCGGTCATGATGTAGAGGTCATAGCTGACAAGGACGTTGACCCAACATTCGGTACAGGTGCGGTCATGATCTGTACCTTTGGTGACAAACAGGATGTCAGATGGTGGTTAGAACACAACCTCCCGTTGAGGAAGGGCATTGACAAGAGCGGGATCATCACCGAGATAGCCGGAAAATACGCAGGAATGACAATACCTGAATGTAAAGCAGCTATTATCGAAGACCTCAAGAGCGAAGGATATCTCTACGAGCAGAATACGCTTGAGCAGAATGTCGGAATGTGCTGGAGATGCAAGACACCTATAGAGATACTGTCCGAGAGGCAGTGGTTCGTCAAGATCGACAATGATGAGATACTCAGGACAGCAGACGAGATCGAATGGCTGCCTGAATACATGAAGGTCAGGCTTCAGAACTGGACCAATACCATGGAGTGGGATTGGTGTATCTCACGCCAGAGGATCTTCGCAACACCAATACCTGTCTGGTATTGTAAGAAGTGTGGCGAGGTCATGGTCGCTGAAGAGGAATGGCTTCCTATCGACCCTACACAGCAGCAGCCACCTGTGGCATGTAAGTGCGGCAGTGAGGATTTCGAACCGGAAGAGGATGTCCTGGATACGTGGATGGATTCGTCCATCACTGCGTTACACGTTGCAGGATGGCTCAGCGATAAGGAGATGAGGAACCCAACACAGTTGCGTCCACAGGGACACGACATCATTCGTACATGGTCTTTCTACAGCATACTCCGTTCAATGGCACTTACCGGCGAGAAGCCCTGGGAGTCCATACTCGTCAACGGGATGGTCCTCGGAGAGGACGGACATAAGATGAGTAAATCCCTCGGAAATGTCATCTCCCCTGAAGAGGTCATCAAGGACCATAGTGCTGACGCATTCAGGCAGTGGGCAGCAGTAGGTGGCTCCACAGGCTCCGATGTGATGTTCAGATGGAAAGATGTGGTATCAGCATCTCGGTTCTTTACTAAGATGTGGAGTATATACAGGTTCTCAATGTCACACATCGAAGACGAGCTTGCAGAGATCACATCCGGCAAACCGGAGAAACTCAATGTCATCGACAGATGGCTTTTGAGCAATCTTAACAGGCTCATCAGTTCGGTCACCGCAAGCCTTGATGCATACCAGTTCGACGAGGCATACAAATCCATAAGGGGATTCGCATGGGAAACCCTTGCAGATAACTACATAGAGCTTGTGAAGTCCAGGCTGTATGGTGAGGACAAGGAAGCACGCAGGGCAGCACAGTACACACTGTATGTTGCCATTGATGGACTCTCACGCATGCTTGCGCCATTTGCTCCGTTCTTTGCAGAGGAGATGTACTCAAGGATAGGAGAGGGAAGCATACACGTTCAGGAGTGGCCAGTTGTTGATGAGACACTCATCGATGAGGCTATAGAGAAGGACGGAGAGCTTATCAAGGACCTTGCAGGCAGTATCAGAAGATACAAATCCGAATCTGGCATGGCACTCAACGCACCCCTTGAAAAGATCGAGGTCTATGCCTCCCTTGGAGATGCTTCAGACCTGACAGGTGTTACGAACTCGACCGTGGAGATCATTAGCGGTGAGCCGGACTTTGAACATGTGCCGGTGAGCGTTAAGCCGAACATGGCCATCATCGGCCCGAAGTTCAGGAAACAGGCAGGGGCCATAATCAAGACCCTGACATCCATGGACCCTGTGGAAGTTGCAGATATTATCTCAAAAGGAAACATCAACATCAATGTAGATGGCGAGGATATCGAGCTTGAACCGGAAAGTGTGGCCATTGAGAAAGAGGTCATCTCTGCCGGAAGGGCTGTTGATGTCCTTGATGTCAACGGAACTGTCGTAGTGATAGTTCGCTGACCAAAACAGTTATTTTATCCCCCGCGATAGTTTCCTATAACTATTCGCGGGGGTATTTTTATGAATTGTAAAGAATATAGAACTATTTTGATAGCTACCGACGGGTCGGTAAATGCAGAGAAGGCCGTGATGTCGGGATTGAAGATCGCGTCATCATGCGGTGCCAGTGTTCTTGCGCTTTATGTTGTGGAGATGGATTCCATTGGGATCACTCCTGAAGCAGTGCACAGAGACTATCTCGCTGCAATGGAAGTCGCTGCTACTGAACACATGACAAGTGAGCAGTGGAGGGAATTTGCCCGTATCGCAGATGAGAAATGGAAAACTGAAAGACACAAACATCTTATGGAGAAGGGAGAGAGGATCACCGCCTATGTGCAGGACCTGGGAAAGTCCCTCAATATCGATGTAAGGTCCATTATCGAAGAAGGGCATCCGGCAGCTACGATCCTAAGCACGGCTAAAAAAGAGAATGTGGACATGGTGGTGATCGGTACGCTTGGAATGACCGCAGACGGCACGTTCAAACTTGGTAGTGTCGCTGATAAAGTTATCAGGAACTCACCGGTGGAAGTACTGGCGGTCAGATAAAAAGAGAAGAAAAATTATAAAGCAGGCATTTTAAAAAATCATGCCTGCTCTTTTGTAAGACGTTCTGCGATCTCCAGAGCAATTCCTGCCACTTCCACTGCATCTCTTCCGAGTATGCGGATCATTGGTTCTTTACCTACACCGCCTTCGTCATAGATGATGACAGGCACACGACCATACGAATCGATGGCATAGGTCACTCCCCAATCCATGGTATGTGTGTCCTCAGGCTCTTCCGCACGGCTGAAAGATGAGATGGTAAGCCCCATGTCCTCACAGATGGCAAGCACGTTCTTAGAATAGCAGATATTCACTGCTGCACGCATATTGGGATCGAACTCCATCGCAGCCAATACTATACGTGCCACATGACTGCTTGCCCCTAAGCTGACACATCCTACGACCTTGGGTTTGCCCTGAAGCTTCACGATCCTTCCGTTAACTGCAGCTACATCCTTCACTTCCCTGGCATGAGGTATTGCCATGGCGATATTACAACCGACCTCTGCAACAAGGCTGGCGAAGTTAACATCATCTTCCAGCATCCTGACAGCTTCCTCGGTGTTCCTCAACACGCTTTCTTTTGCTGCCATTGTATGGAGATAGCCCATCTGGTTCACCGGACCCACGCCTTTGCCAATGTTCTTGCTCAAAAGGATGCCATATTCTACGAACTCCTTGGCACCAATTGCGGCATCCTGCAGAGAATAACCTCTTGCAAGATAGGAGGTCAGCGCTGCTGAATAAGTGCAGCCTGAACCATGGGTCCCACCTTCGATCAACTTGCCAGGCACTTCTGTGAACGCATCGGTCACTGAATCGTAGATAAGGTCCACCCCATCGGAATGACCGCCAGTGATGATAACTGCCTTCACCCCAAGGGAAGCTATAGCTTTTGCAGCTTCCATGGCATCCTCACGGGTAGTTATGGACATACCTGAAAGGGTCTCTGCTTCGCTGATGTTAGGAGTTACAGCATAGCTTATGGGTAAAAGTTCATCTTTAAGGATAGATACAGCATCCTGTTCGAGAAGATCTCCACCTGCCTCTGCGGCCATCACAGGATCAACGACAACTTTAAGGCCATACTTTTTCACACGATCTGCAACTACCCTGACAATATCTGCAGATGAAAGCATACCGGTCTTTGCCCACCTGACGTCCATATCAGTGCATACTGCATCCACCTGGTCAGATACCACGGTTGGAGGTAGCTCATAAGCACTCTGAACGCCTGTGGTGTTCTGTGAGGTCACTGAGGTGATGGCACATGCTCCATGCACATACAGGGAAGAAAGGGTCTTGATATCAGCTTCAATGCCTGCACCGCCACCGGAGTCTGAACCGGCGATGGTCAATACAACGGGAATGATCTCCATCTCATCCATTTTTAAGCCTTCTCTTATCATAAGGTCTAAGATTGAACTTTTTGGATAAAAAACAAGTGGTTATTTAGAAGTGCAATTCACACATCGATGAGGAGGAGTGATATATGACCTCAACTATAATAGGTTTGAAATGATATTGCGTATTTCGATAGGTTTATATATTGTATTTACAACATTGGAGCTTCAAGTTAAGAACTAAACGCTTATCAAGTTCAAATACAACATAAGGAACTATAAATTATAATTTCATTACCACAATTGGGGCAATAGATATGGGAAACAGACCTCTGGATATATTGAATGATTCATTGAACACATCAGTGATTGTAAGATTGAAGGGCGCAAGAGAATTTAGAGGCGTACTTCAGGGATATGATGTCCACATGAACCTTGTTCTGGACGAAGCAGAAGAATTAAAGGACGGAGAGATCGTTCGCAAGATAGGTGGAGTTGTTATCAGAGGAGATAACGTAGTCTACGTGTCTCCGTAACCTATATGAACAATAGATGCATCAGGAGAAATCCACGGATATAATTATTACAATTTACCAGTAGTAGAGATAGGCTGCAAAATACATATTATATAATACAAAAGGGTGATTAAAAGATGTCAAAAGGTACTCCATCAATGGGTAAGAGGCAGAAACGCACACATGCAAAATGCAGACGCTGTGGAAGCGTTTCACTCAACATCCATACAAAACAGTGCACTTCATGCGGATTCGGAAAAACATCACGCATGCGAAGCTACCAGTGGCAAAGAAAGTGCAAATTCTAAATCGAGTTTTCTCATTTGGAGCATAAATGAAAGAAGAATGTGGTGTTGTCGGCGTGTTGATGCATAAAGCTGATGCGCAGGCAAAACCCGCTTCACTCCAAATATATTATGCACTCTATGCTTTGCAGCATAGGGGACAGGAATCCACAGGAATTACGGTAAAGAACGGAGATAAACTCAAGTCCATCAAGGGCATGGGTCTTGTCCCGGAAGTATATTCCAAGGATGAACTGTTGAAGCTCGAAGGTAGGCTCGGTGTCGGACATGTTCGATATTCGACCACCGGAGATTCTAACATAGTTAACTGTCAGCCTTTAATGGTGAACTACAAGAATGGAAATCTTGCCATCGCGCATAACGGAAATCTTGTAAACGGAGAGGAACTTCGGGATGAGCTGGAATCCGAAGGACGCATTTTTATAACTAGTTCTGACACAGAGGTCATAGCTCACCTTCTTGTCAAAGCATTGCTAATACACGACCCCCTTGAATCCATCAAGGCTGTTATGTCAATGCTCAAAGGTTCATATTCACTCGCCATTATGATAGACGATCGACTTTTCGCTGTGAGGGACCCACTGGGATTCAAACCACTATGCGTAGGAGAGATCGACGGCGGATATGTAGTTGCATCGGAAAGCGTTGCCATCGACACACTCAACGGTAAATTGACAAGGGATGTCAAAGCCGGTGAGGTTGTGGAGATAACGGAAAATGGTTTTGAAGGCCATCAGATGTTAACTGAAAAGAACTGTGCTCACTGTGTTTTTGAGTACATCTATTTTGCAAGGCCGGATTCGATCATTGACGGTCAGCTTGTGTACAAGGTTCGCGAGCAGATAGGCAGAGAACTTGCAAAAGAACACCCGGTAGATGCGGATATTGTATCCCCCGTACCAGACTCAGGGATCACCTCTGCAATAGGTTATTCTGATGAATCGGGCATCAATTATCGGGAAGGATTGATGAAGAACCGATACATAGGACGTACTTTTATCCTCCCGGGACAGGAAATGCGGGAAACAGCAGTTCGTCTTAAGATGAACACAATAGCTGAGAACCTCAAGGATAGAAAGGTCATCATCCTCGATGACAGTATTGTTCGCGGTACAACATCCAGACGTATAATCGAAATGGTACGTAACGCGGGTGCAAAAGAAGTACATGCAAGGATAGGAAGCCCTGCTATTATCGCACCGTGCTACATGGGCATTGATATGGCTACAAGGGAAGAGCTCATTGCCGCTCAAAAGCCTCTTGATTATGTGAAAAATGCCATCACAGCAGATTCACTCGGATACCTCAGCATAGAAGGTCTTATCAAATCAATAGGTATTGACAGGAAAGAACTTTGTCTTGGATGCCTTACAGAACGATATCCGATAAAGATAGTTGGCGAAGAGTGTTCCCGCTAACAGCTCCGATCTGAAAGATCAGAGAGCAACATAATTAATTCACATACTCTTTTTTTGGAAATAGCTCTCGATCTGTAACCACAAATAGCCTATCATTATACCAAGCACGACCCCTGCTATCACGTCAGAAGGGTAATGCACACCTGCAAACACACGACTTAAAGCCATTGCAATTGCACCTGACCAAATAAGAATACCATATTTATTTGCTACCGGATACAAGAACATAGCTGTTGCAAAGGCAGCTGTCGAATGTGCACTTGGCATGGAATAGCCCGAGGCTTCCACAACAAATCGAACATCTTCCGGACGGGGTACCATTAACTGTGATTTGATCAATGCGACCGCCTCCACCAGGAAAAGCATCATCGAACAATAATAGAGAGCTTTCTCCTTTGAGATCGATATGAACAAAATAGCAGCTATCAATACCCACAATATATCAGCCCCTGCCACTGACAAAAATACCACAATGGGATCAAAACCAGCATAAGAGTTCAGGATATGCAGTATCTGAGCATCCAGGGATGAGAACGACATAAATAATTGTAGGAGCTGTATAGATAAACAATTTTGCAAGATACCGAGGTTGAACATGTCCGTAAAAAACAGATGGCAATTCTGGATAGATAGGGGAGGAACATTTACAGATGTTATTGGCAGATCTCCCGAGGGAGAGACCATCACCCATAAACTACTCTCGGAAAACCCGGAACATTATGAAGATGCAGCAATTGAAGGGATACGCCAGATGCTTGACCTAGGAGCAGATGAAACATTGCCAACAAAGGACATTGAATGCATAAAGATGGGAACAACAGTAGGTACAAATGCACTTCTTGAAAGAAAAGGCGAGAACTTTGCCCTCGTAGTAACCAAAGGGTTCAGGGATGCCCTAAGAATAGGATACCAGAATCGCCCGGAAATATTTGCACTTGACATCAAGCTCCCCGAAGTTCTATATAAAAGCGTTATAGAAGCTGAAGAGCGCTACAACTCCAAGGGTGAAGAGCTGGTCCCCCTTGATGAGGACAGATTAAGGAAAGACCTTAAAGAACTTCATGATTCTGGAATATATTCTATTGCAGTAGCTCTTATGCACTCTTATCGTTATCCGGAGCATGAACTTGCTATTGAAAGGATAGCAAAGGAGATAGGATTCACACACATTTCCCTGTCCCACAAGATCAGCCCCCTCATAAAAATAATAGGACGCGGGGAAACGACCATGGTGGACGGGTATCTTTCGCCCGTATTAAAGCGCTATGTTGACAGGATACATTCAATATTGCGATCCAATGGAGATAACACCAGCCTTTTGTTCATGCAATCCAACGGAGGGCTGACACAGGCGACTTCTTTCAGAGGCAAGGACAGCATCCTGTCAGGTCCTGCCGGAGGTATCGTTGGGGCAGCAACTGTATCAGAAGTTGCCGGATTCAAGGAGATCATAAGTTTCGATATGGGCGGGACTTCCACGGACGTAGCACACTATAACGGAGAATATGAGCGCTCATTTGAGAACGAGATTGACGGAATTCACCTATATTCCCCAATGATGCATATTCACACAGTCGCCGCAGGTGGCGGGTCGATCCTACACTATGAAAATGGAAGATTTCAGGTAGGACCCAATTCTGCAGGATCAGAACCCGGGCCTGCATGCTACAGGAAAGGCGGACCTCTGACGGTCACTGATTGTAATGTGATGCTCTCAAAAGTAATCCCAGAATATTTCCCACAGGTTTTCGGGGATTCAGGCACATTGCCCCTCGATACAGGAACTGTTCACACAAAGTTTGAGGAAATGGCATCGAAGGTATCGGAAGGATCAGGCAAGAGCATATCTCCTGAAGAAGTGGCAGAGGGATTTTTGACAGTCGCAGTCGAGAACATGGGAAATGCCATCAAGAAAATATCAACACAGAGAGGATACGATCTTAAAAGTTATACACTCTGTTGTTTCGGAGGAGCTGGTGCACAACATGCCTGCCTTGTCGCGGATTCACTGGGAATGAGCACGATCTTCATCCACCCATATGCAGGGGTGCTTTCAGCATATGGCATGGGACTGGCAGACCAGAGAATGATACTTGAAAGGTCCGCGGAAAAGGACCTGAATGCCGACACTATAGAGCAAATGCGAGAACTATTCATTGAAATGGAAACTGAAGGATATCAGTCAATGCAGCAGCAGGGTGTCTCACCTGACAGGCTCATCGCCAAAAAGAAAGTGCATGTGAGATACAGCGGCACGGACACTCCGCTGGAGATAGAGTTCGGAAGTACGAAGGACATAACAACAAGATTCTTTGAGGCCCACAGGAAGCGTTTTGGTTTTGTCATGGAAAACAGGGAACTTGTGGTTTCAGCAGCATCCGTGGAGATGATAGGAGCAAATGAGATCCATATTGAAAGGAAAAAGATGGAAACTTCTGAGAATGGATCAAGCCCATGTGGGACAGTACAGATGTACACCGGTGAAAGATATCATACTGCAAATATCTACGACCGCTGCTGTTTGGATACCGGACATTCCGTAACAGGACCCGCCCTTATCATTGAAGATAATACTACGATAATCGTTGAACCCCTGTGGAAAGCGGACATAACCGCTCTTGACAATATTGTCCTCACGCGTACAGTGCCACCAGAAGAACATGTTGCTCTCGGGACAGAGGTCGATCCGATCATGCTTGAAGTATTCAACAACCGTTTCATGTCAATTGCGCAGCAGATGGGATATAGCCTTCAAAACACCGCATATTCGGTCAATATCAAAGAGAGGCTTGATTTTTCCTGTGCGATCTTCGACCATGAAGGAAATCTCATCGCTAACGCACCTCACATACCAGTACACCTTGGATCAATGGAAGAATCGATCAAAGCAGTGATCAGGAACAGAAAGGGGAGAATGAATGAAAAGGATGCATATATGTTAAACTCCCCATATGCCGGCGGCACGCACCTTCCTGACATTACTGTTGTATCCCCGGTATTCTGCGGGTCGGAAAAAGTGCAATTCTATGTTGCATCAAGAGGTCATCATGCCGATATCGGAGGAATCAGCCCGGGTTCGATGCCACCTAAAAGCAGGTTCATCTTTGAAGAGGGGATATTGATAGATGATCTCAAACTTATGGACAGGGGATATTTCAGGGAAACTGAAATTACAGAACTCCTAAATAGTGGCGAGTATCCCGTACGCAATCATCACCAGAACATCGCTGACCTCAGGGCACAGGTCGCTGCAAATGAAAAAGGCATACAACACCTTGAGCAGATGGTGGAGAAATATTCGCTGCCAACGGTTATGGCGTATATGCAGCATGTGCAGGATAACGCCGAAGAGGCTGTAAGGAAGGTAATCGAGGTCCTGCATGACGGAGAATTCACTTACAAACTCGATGATGACAGTCATATTCACGCAAATATCAAGATCGATAAGAATGACCGCTCAGCAACTATTGACCTTACAGGAACGTCACCGCAGCAGGATAATAATTTCAATGCCCCTGCATCCGTATGTAAGGCTGCCGTACTCTATGTTTTCCGCACGCTTGTAAAGGACAATATCCCATTGAACGCAGGATGTCTGAAACCCCTCAGAATAATAATACCGGAAGGATGTTTATTGAACCCGTCCCACCCTGCAGCAGTTGCAGCAGGAAATGTGGAAACCTCACAGTATATCGTGGATACCCTCTATGGCGCACTGGGAATCATGGCAGCATCCCAGGGAACCATGAACAATTTCACCTTTGGAAACCAGGAATTCCAGTATTATGAGACCATCTGCGGCGGTTCAGGTGCAGGAGACGGATTCAATGGTGTCGATGCTGTACAGACCCATATGACAAACTCCAGAATGACCGATCCCGAAGTCCTTGAATTGCGTTTTCCGGTGCTCCTTGAAGAATATTCCATAAGGAAGGGAAGCGGAGGGGAAGGAGAATACTGCGGAGGAAATGGTGTTATCCGTAAAATGCGATTCCTTGAGGAAATGAAAGCAGCAATAATATCCTCGCACCGGAAATATCCTCCTTTTGGTTCAAACGGCGGTTCCGAAGCGGAATGTGGTAAGAACCTGGTGATCAGGAAGGACGGAAGGACACAGGAAATGGAACCAACCGCTGAGGTGGATATGGAAGAAGGGGATGTGTTCGTGGTAGAAACTCCCGGTGGCGGCGGTTTTGGGAAAAAGGGGTGATACTGATTTACTGAGGAAGATGATCATTGACACGCCTTATGACGAATGGAAGAAAATGGAGATAGAATTCCTGATATATCTTCCACCATATTCCCCAGACATAAATCCAATAGAGCATATATGTAAAAGTATAAAGAGAGTTATTTCATCTATAATCATCATTGACACAAATCATATGAAGCAGCTGATATTTGATGCGTTCATCAAATATTCATCAAATATTCATCAAAGATTAGTTTTGCAAAGAGATGGATTGAAAAGTTTGTTGATGAAGATTATAAGCGAAAAATATTAGGTTATTGACTATAATTATGCGAACTTTGAGGGATTGGTGGGAAAGATATGAGGTGTGAGTTATGGTTTACATGTATTTGAAAAAGCAAAACTAAGCAAAAAGTGATAAAATATGGACGATAAAAACGCTATGATTGCTATTGATGAAATATCCCTGATGGATATGCTTGAACCGGATAATGCGGTAATTCTGGGGCTTGAGAGTCTTGAGGATAAAGAGGAAGAATACTCTCAATATCTTGGTACGTTCGAATACACGATTGCTTATTATTACTATGAACGTGACAAAAAGATAACTGATAGGGAAATCATCAAATTACTGACATATATAAAATATAATCTGGATAAGAAGCTCAACTATTTTACCCATTCGCTTGGATCAGAACTTATTGCGAATTTAGTGGAAGTAATTGAGGATAAACCAATAACTGTTCATAAATTTAAACTGGCGATTGATTATGTACTCACATCTATCGATAACCGCTCGTGGATGTCGGACAGGCAGGCATATTTAAAATGGATTTGCTATTACTCTGACATTAACACATCAGCAGACGATGCTATGTATGTTAAACAGATAAAAAGGCTTGGAAAAAAATATGATATCTCTCTGGAGATGATCGAATCTCTTTTGGTAAAAGCAAAAGATTTAGAAGATGAAGATGAAGATGAATATCTTGATCCGGAACAGGTAGCTCGTATTGAAGATTTTCTTGCACTGAACGACGATGAAAGGTTCGATTATTTGGTAGAGAACAGCCCCGAGAATTTAGATATCTTCATGTCATATCTATTTGAACTTGAAGAAAAAGGTGAATTTGAGATTATGCAAAAGCTGGCAAAAAGGTTTAGTAAGAAATTTGGTGAGATGTTCACACTACACCTTAAACTTGGTGATTTCTTTTTCATATCTCATCCTAACATTGCCAGAGGTTATTACGACAAAGCACTTTCTGCTTTGGAAAAAGTGGATTTAATTCCCGATGATCTAAAGTTAGAAATTTCAGAGGATATTAAAAATAATATTAAGGAATGTAACAAAATCAATTCATAAAAATCTCAATTACAAAGGTGAAGTTCATGGATACGGATTCAATATTCGTTCCTCCTGAACATGCTCAGGAGATCATAGATTATTTCCAACCGCTTAATCCTTACAGCCTTGATATTGATTTGTTGAAACCTGAAAAAGAAGATATGTGGTCTTATGGCATATCCTCTAAACGTTATGCCCTTTACACTTATGAGAATGGAATTATCAAGTTCATGGAAGGTGAGAGATCTTTTAAATTGCATGGACTTGGACATTTAACAAATCCGTTTCCAAAGGCTGTTGATGATTGGCAGGCTGAGATATGGGAAGATATTCTCACGTTGCATTATGGTAAATTCTCAGGAACGGATATTGAAGAGAAGTATTCAGGCTTGTATGCTATCTCAAGGCTTACTGTTTCAACATCCAATGTCCTGAGAAGGTTCAAGGGATTCAATGCAGATAAGGAATGGAAAGACCAGATCAAGCCGTTCAATTTCTATCTTGTTGGATTCAAAGCAATTGAGGAAGATGGTAAGGCGGTAAAGCCTTTAGCCCCTTTCTCTAATGATCCTCAAAAGGCTGTTTATGAACCATTTATTGATTATGGAACTGGAGAGATTAGGGAAGGATCACATTATTTCAAGCCATTAAGCAGGACAATAACGCAGTATGTGGAACATCTTGAGCATAAGTTCGATGGTGAGATTGGAGTACTTGAAAGAAAGCATGTTCATGTTGATGGAATTGTTTACATTGGAAAGGAAGCCAATAATATTGATGAACAGGAATTGGATGTGAAGAAGGTTCAAGAGTTTATTGATGTAGAAGAGATCAAGAGAAAGATTCTTGAGATGCCACAGAAGGAAGCTGAGATACTTGGTGTTGGAAGAAGTACTTTTCAGGATATTAAGAAGAGGATAAGGGATGGGGGATATGTAAATTTATGCACTCCAGCTCTAAAAAAAATAATGGTAGAATTTACTTAAAAAACCTTTAATTTGATGCTTTATTTTTTGAAGTCCCTATAATTTCAAACTTTTCCGGTAAGGTCAGTTTACACTTTTCATTTAAAATTACTTGGGATTTGTGAGTGTATTGACCAAACTCATCATTTATTTTTATATCAGGTGCTTTTGTTAGAACAACAGCATTAATGCTATCGCTGAAATGTTCTTTTATTTTTCTTTCAAGGATATCGAAATCTTGTGGTTGGAAATTATTAGGGTTTATTTCGATATAAATAATTCCAGGCAAATCAGACCTTAATTGTTTTTTTGCTTTTCTAATTGTTCTTATTACCGAGTTAACCCGATCAGGTAATTCTTTCGATTTGAAGCATATGATTTTTGGGTTTTTAATTAAAGAATTTTTAGATATGCCTTCTTCATTTGATTGAAAACTAACATATTCACTTTCAAAGTATTCTTCTCTTTTGAAATCTTCTGTAAATGAAGATGTTAAAATCTCATCGTTCTCTGCTATCTTTTTTAATTCAACTGAAAAACCTAATTTATGTTTAAATACTCCTTCTTTTTGTTCCTTTAACAAATCTATTGTATAGGAAAGACATTTTTTAGCTGAAACATCGCTGGGATCTTTTTCGAATCGTATGATTGATAGATAATTGATATCACTTTCTGTCATAAAATTAAGAGTTTTGATTGCTAACTCGTCCCAATGCAACTTGTTCGTTTTATCTCTCTTGCTCATATCTTCTTTCTTTTTACATTCAATTTGAATCATTGAATTGTCTAACTTTATATACAAGTCAGGTGTTTTTTTGCTAGCAGTTTTGACAAAATTTGTATTATAGTTAAAACTGTAAACTGAAGCAATTTGAAGCTCATATTTTACATTATCATATTCGTCAGGGTTTTTAAATCGTTTTTTTAACTCTTGAATAGAAGTCCCAACCATTTCTCCTTCAGAATTTACTAATTTAATAAATTTTAATCTTGAAAAGTAAGACCCTAAGACAACAACTTGTAACAAATCATGAGAAACAATTAAACGCTTTTTTTCTAAACATAAATCCAATTGTTTTAAAGCATTTTTCCACGTAAGTGCAAAAGGATGATAGGTAATTTTTTTTCTTAAAAAATTATGTTTTCGAGGATTTTTGTTAGGCTTTTGGGAATTTAACTTCTTGAGCTCATCAGATAACCATTCTGTTCCAAGAAATATTTGGATTTCTTTAACTGATTCTACAATATCGTTAACTTCTAAGTTTCTCATCAATTAACTCAAATTGTTATAATATGATATTAAGTTTTTTATAATGAAAACGATTCGACAAAATATTCTTGGAGAGTTCGGTTTTTTCTAGTTACCTATATCCCCAACTTTCTATGCGGGGGGTAAGATTCGAACCTATGGGGACTCAAAAATTTCTAGGAGTGACATTTTTCATCCTTACCCATATCCCCGACTTGCTATGCGAGAGAAAAAATCCGAACCTTCGTATTTAATATCAAAAGAACTCAGCCAGCGTTTTCTGACCCTTGTTCTCATGCAGGTTCCCCACACGCACACCAATGCGGCGGATATTGACAGTACTGCTATCCAGCAATTCCCCCATTATCTGATAGGAAACTTCCCGAAGCACTGACTTTTCAGCCATGGGATGATTGAGCGTATGGCTTTTGGTAACGGTCTTGAAATTAGAATATATGACGGTTATAGTAACTGATCTGAAAGAAACACTCCTTGCAGTAACTTTACTGAACACATCATCTAAAAGCTCATCCAGCAGGGAGAGCACCAGATCGCTTTTGCGGGTATCATGGGTAAGGGAGGCCATCCTGCCGATCTGGTCAGAACTGGTCTTCTCCTTAACAGGATCGTCATCGATGCCTGATGCAGCCATCTTGAGCCACGTACCCCGGGTCTTCCCGAAAATGGAGATCAGCTCCTGAACATCGTGCCCGGCAAGATCTTCCACGATATCGATACCCATACCGGCAAGTTTTTCCTCCGTGACCTTTCCGATACCCCATAATTTTGCCACAGGCATCTTCCTGAGGAAACCATCCACCTCATCCTCCCTTATAACAGTGATACCGTCCGGCTTCTGACGGGATGATGCCATCTTGGCGATTATCTTGTTAGGACCTATGCCCACCGAACATGTAAGGCCCTCCAGCTCCTTTACACCTTCCTTGATGCTCTGTGCGATCTGCTGTGCCTTATCAAGATCTCCCCCTGAGGTAGCCGTCACTTCAAGGAAGGCCTCATCGATACCTAACTTCTCGAAAAGTTCCCCGTCATTGTCAGCATAGGACCTGAGTATTTCCATTATACTGTCCGAAACTTCAGAATAGAAGGGTTTTCTCACCGGCAAAAAAACAGCATCCGGTTTGACAGCCTTTGCAAGACGACAGGGCATAGCGGAGTGAATGCCTGCATCCCTTGCAGCATAGTTGCAGGTACTGACAGCACCCCCTTCCTCGCCACGATTGGAATACATACAGACCACGACCGCTTTTCCCCTAAGGGAAGGGTCTTCACGCTCTTCTATGGCGGCATAGAAATAATCCATATCTACATGAAGGATAATGCGGGACATTGTAAGAACTAGTATCCATAAAGTCAGTTAAAGGATGTGGTAAGCGGAGTGGAAATAAAGTTATTGATGAGGGTTTTTCATTCAATCCAGCCTTGAAGGGCAGAGTTTTGAAACCAGACAAACGGTACATTGAGGTTTTTTTGCATCACATACCCTGCGCCCATGAAGGATAAGTGTCATTGACAGATCGTCCCAGTCCTTTTGATCTACAAGCTTCATAAGGTCCTGTTCTATCTTCTTCGGGTCAGTGTTCTCAGTAAGCCCCAACTTGCCGGAAACCCTTTTCACATGCGTATCCACGGCAATGCCTTCCACCTTACCGAATCCCCTTGCAAGAACGATATTGGCTGTCTTTCGAGCAACTCCCGGAAGGGTTGTAAGCTCTTCCATGGTGTCAGGCACCTTGCCATTGAAATCTGAAAGGATCAGTTGTGATGTCCTTTTTATGTTCTTCGATTTGGCACGGTAAAAACCGGTAGAGTATATCTCTTTTTCAAGTATATCTAGGTCAGCCGCTGCAAGAGCTTCCGCATTCGTATATTTCCTGAACAGCTCATTTGTCACTTTATTGACCTGCGTATCGGTACACTGTGCCGAAAGGATAGTAGCTATCAGTAACTCGAACTCATTGCTGTAATCCAGCTCAGGTTGAGGGTCAGGGTATTCTTTTTTCAGGATAGACCAGATAAGGTCAAAGTTTGCAGTATTGTCCATCACTATCGCCAGAGGAACTTTGTTAATACCATACAAAACGTTTTGCATGAAACGTCTAAAGCATATTTATATGATACAACAAAAATAAGTACTGTAGGAGAAGGAGGATGTTGGCGTAGTGATCGAATATTTTTTAAACCTGGTGGATACCGCCCCGGATAGGTTGATCCTTCTGAAAAGCATTGACGAGATCGTATGGGGACTTCCCCTACTTACACTACTTGTCGGGACCGGAGTTTATCTTACATTGCGTCTTGGCTTTATTCAAGTATTCAAATTACCATTGGCATTGCATTATGTTATCAAGCCTGATAGATCAGACAGGAACTACGCCGGAGATATTAGCAGCTTTGCAGCCCTTACCACCGCACTTGCCGCTACTATCGGTACAGGAAACATCGTAGGAGTTGCCACAGCCATCAAGGTCGGAGGGCCGGGAGCACTGTTCTGGATGTGGTTGGCAGCTTTTTTCGGTATGGCTACCAAATATGCCGAATCCATGCTAGCAGTCAAGTACAGAAAGATCGATGAGAACGGACAGATGTCAGGTGGTCCTATGTACTACATCACAAAAGGACTTGCTGGCAAGTTCTATGCACGCCCTCTTGCGGGTTTCTTTGCATTCAGCGGAATAGGTGTTGCATTTTTTGGGATAGGTATTTTCCCACAGGTCAATGCGATCGCAGATTCAGCTGCGATCACATTCAGCATTCCCCCGATCTACACAGCTGTTGTTATCACGGTCCTTGTGGCTTTGGTCACCATAGGAGGCATAAAGAGCATTGCCAGAGTTGCACAGGTATTTGTTCCGTTCATGGCTATCGCTTATGTTCTTGGATGTCTGCTCATCATATTTACCAATCTGGACATGCTTTCCGACACGATAAGACTGATAATAATGTCTGCATTCACCCCAACAGCAGCCACAGGAGGATTTTTAGGTGCTTCGATGTTACTTGCAGTACAGATGGGAATTGCAAGAGGAGTGTTCTCCAATGAATCAGGTCTTGGAAGCGCACCCATAGCAGCCGCAGCAGCAAAAGTGAAAGAACCTGCGAGACAGGGGCTTATTTCCATGACAGGAACATTCTTTGACACGATCATCGTCTGTACGATGACAGGAATAGTGCTTGTGATGACAGGCTCCTGGACAAGTGAATATGAAGGTGCCTACATGACCTCATACGCATTCACCACAGGTCTTGAGAGCATTGGAGCCTACATTGTAGGAATTGGTCTGATCTTCTTTGCATTTACCACCATACTTGGATGGAACTATTACGGGGAAAGATGTGTGGAGTTCCTTGTTGGTGTCAAGGGCATACTTCCTTACAAGATAGTTTACATATTGCTAGTTGGAGGAGGAGTCTACATTACCCTTGAGACCATCTGGATACTGGCAGATATCGTGAACGCATTGATGGTAATACCAAACCTCATAGCACTTCTTGCTTTGCGGAAGGTGATCGCCAGTGAGACCAGGAAATATTTTGAAGATATAGAGAAAGAGAGCTAAAGCTGCTGAAGATCATTGGTTATTGATCGAACTGAAGTTACGATAAGAAAAATAAGAAAATAAAAAGAAAAGAGGAACGGGTTTACTGTAACCCGAACTTCTCGATATTAGCGTCAGCGAGTGCCTGTATCTTCTTGATCATCTCGTCTCCACCTTCCATTGTGAAAAGGTGCTTGAAACGGCGCTGCATCTTAAGATAGTCCTCGACCGGTTTTGGGTTCTTGATCTTCTTAGCCTTGGTGAGCTCACCATCTTCCATCTCATAGAGTGGCCAGAGACATGTTTCGACTGCCAGCTTTGCGATCTCTATGGTCTTGGAGCTATCGAATCCCCATCCGGTAGTACATGGTGAATGTGCGTGCACGTAGGTAGGACCTTCGACATCGACAGCTTTCTTGACCTTCCTTATCATGTCCTTTGGATATCCGATGGATGTTGTTGTAACGTATGGAGAACCGTGTGCTACCATGATGGCTGGCATGTTCTTCTTTGGACGAATGTTACCAAAGGATACCTTACCTGCCGGACTGGTTGTGGTCGAAGCTGCAAATGGCGTTGCACCACTTCTCTGTACACCAGTGTTCATGTATGCCTCATTGTCGATACAGACGTATGTGAAGTCGTGTCCACGCTCGAATGCACCGGATATGGAACGCATACCGATATCGAGGGTTGCACCGTCACCGCCCATTGCGATGATCTTGGTCTTGCCAAACTCGCCCTTTGCTTTGAGAGCTGCCTCAATGCCTGAAGCGACTGCTGCATTGTTCTCAAAAAGGGAGTGTATAAATGGGACATTCCAGGAAGATTCCGGATATGGAGTGGTCATGACCTCAAGACATCCGGTAGGACTTACAACGATACAGTCCTCGCCTGCTGCCATGAGAGTGAACTTTGCAGCTATTGCGTCACAGCAACCTGCGCATCCCCTATGTCCTGCTTGTAAGAGTGGTTTCATAACAATTCCTCCTTCAGGTCGGTGAACTGACTTTCGACAGTGATACCTGAATCAATTACTTTCTTTGCTTCGTCAACGATGGCCTCCATGGTGCTCATTGGGATATCACGACCCCCATGACCTATCATGAAACCGATTATAGGAATATTGACATTTGTGTTGTACAAACTTCCCTTTGTCTCGGTGAACAGTGCACCCTCATTGAGGCCAAGGGAGATGTTCTTGTCCAGTGCAACAACTACTTTAGCGCCCTTGATAGCGTTCTTAATAGCTTCTGCAGGGAACGGACGGAAAGACCGTACCTTTAAGACACCTACCTTGACACCCTGTGCCCTGAGCTTGTCAACGACATCCTTGATGGTACCAACAATAGAGCCCATTGCCATGAGAATGATATCAGCATCTTCTGTCTCGTATGTGTCGATAAGACCACCATAGTGTCTGCCAAAGAGGTCATAGAACTCATCTGCAGCATCCTCTATGACCTTCAATGCCTTGTTCATTGCCTGCTGTTGCAGGTATCTGAACTCAGTGTAGGAATTAGGATCTGCAAAAGCACCGAAGGTCTTAGGGTTCTTCGGGTCGAGCTTGAACTTTGGCTCAAATGGTGGCAGATATTCTGCTACGAGATCTTCGTCAAGAAGGACCACAGGTTCATAGACATGTGACAGAATAAAACCGTCAAGACATGCCAGTACCGGAAGCAAGATATCTGGATCTTCAGCGATCTTGAATGCCTGTGCGGTCATGTCAGATGCTTCCTGAGTGTCCTCTGCGTGAAGCTGTATCCAACCGGTGTCTCTCTGGGAAATGGAATCCTGGTGGTCGTTCCAGATGTTAATAGGAGCACTTACAGCCCTGTTCACAACGGTCATTACAACAGGTAATCTCATACCTGAGACGTTGAAAAGAACCTCGTGCATGAGTTCAAGACCCTGGGATGTGGTCGCAGAATAACTCCTTGCACCTGCTGCGGAAGAACCGACAAGTGCGGAAATTGCGGAGAACTCGGATTCCACGTTGAGGTACTCACAGTTTGGTATCTCGCCATCAGCGATGAACTGGGAGATATCCTCTACAATATGGGTCTGTGGTGTAATAGGATATGCGGAAATGACATTTGGCCTGCATGCTTTTACAGCATCTGCAACAGCATACGATCCTTCAACAACGACCATATCCTTCTTGTCATTCTCAAAATTTCGTTTCATTTATTTCTCCTCCAGAACCATCTCAATAGCGTCCTTTGGACATTCGTTCGCACAAATACCGCATCCTTTACAGAAATCATAGTTGAACTCAAAGAAACCGTCATCTCTTGCATCGACTGACATGTCCGGACAAAGAAGTTCACAGAGTTTGCATTTGATACATTTGTCATAATCAAAAACTGGTCTGAATGTTCTCCAGCCACCGGTCTTGTTGACAAGAGTGGAGCCTGGTTCACAAACGCCTCCTGGTGAAATTGTCATAATTTAAGCCTCCGTCATCATATCGTAAGCTTTCTGGATAGCTTCTGCGTTCTTTTCACCGACTTTACCCGGGAAACGCTCCATAACGGCATTCTTGATGGATTCCGGATCGATAAGACCGGAAGCACCGGCGAAAGCACCTAAAAGAACAGTGTTAACAATAGGTCTGCCGATGATGTCAAGAGCGATCTTCGTAGCGTTGACGGTCATGATCTTTGCATTTGTGTTAAGATCGAAATGTTCCGGCTCAAAGTCACTGTTAATAAGAATAACACCATCATCTTTTGCACCGCTCTCTACACTGACCACTTCAAGAAGGGTTGGGTCCTGAACGATAACATAGTCTGGCTCGTATACCTGTGCCCTTAGCCTGATCGGGTCGTCATTGATCCTGGTGAATGCCTGAACAGGTGCACCACGGCGCTCGACACCGAATGCTGGAAAAGCCTGGCTGAACTTTCCATCAGCGAAAGCTGCAACCGCAAGCAATTCAGCAGCAGTAACGGAGCCCTGTCCACCCCTACCGTGTATTCGTATTTCTTTCATGTATTATTCTCCTATGACAGTGCGTGTATAATTGTACGATAATAGCAGTCAAAGTGTTTTTCAGATGGCAACAGATCAATAGCCAAGAGGGATCGGCAAAAAAGTTACCATCGTGGAGGTGACTGTTCCTCCACATACATCGACTGCCAAAAATATATATAGCAGTCTAAATGCAATGTTTAATTGTGTACAATCCTAATCTTATTTAGTCTTTTGGTGAATTGATCGAACAAAGTTCTCGGAAAAAACACCCATTTTTGCTCAAAAACACAATGCAAAGCCCATGTTAGACAATAACACGCATATACACGAGAATAATATACAAATACACATAAATATCACACCAAATCTTTTTCACACATATTCTTAACAAACTCTACAATAGAGTCTCTTGAATCCGCATATCCTATCTCGGAACGCATGCTTCGACTTCCTTTCAACCCTCTCGTGAACCACTGTACATGTGCTTTCAAATTAATATGCGAGGACAGGTCGAACTTTTCCAAAAGATCCAGATATTCCAGAAGGTCATCTCTTTTCTGCTCACATCCACACTCGAGGATCTCCCCATCGTCCAAATATCTGGATATACGATAGAACACGTGAGGATCACCCATTGCAGCCCTGCCTACCATCAATCCATCACATCCGGTATATTCCAGCACCTTTTCAGCAGATGCGCCATCCCTGATATCGCCATTGGCTATCACTGGAATGGAAAGCTCTTCTTTGATAAGCTTTGCATAACTATGGTCAGCAGTCCCGCTATAACCCAGTTCGCGGGTCCTCCCGTGGACAGTGATACCACAAACCCCCGCATCCTCAAGCCTGTGTGCGATATCAAGAGTGGCTGCACGGCTCTCCAGCACACGTATCTTTGCAGTTACAGGAGTGTCCACCCCTTCACAAAGAGTTGAGAACATATCGCTGACACGTTCAGGAGAATCAAGCAGTGCGGAACCACAGCCTGCATTGGTGATCACCGGGGCCGGACATCCAAGATTAATATCGATTATAGCCGGATGGAACATATCTTCGAGAACAAGTGCAGCTTCCGTGACCACATCTGGAGAATTGCCGAACAACTGCACACCAAAAGGACGCTCTTCATCACAGGTCATCCCACGCAGAACGGAACTGTCATTTCCATGCACAACAGCATCCGAACTTATCATTTCAGTAAAACAAAGGGATGCACCATATTTCTTGCACATGAGACGAAATGCCAGGTTCGTGACCTCTGCCAATGGTGCAAGCAAAAGGTCTCCGGGAAGGTCAACTCTGCCAAGTCTCATATTGTCAGTTCACACAAAGACATACTGATATATAAAATCAAATACTTGACAGTTCCATTCACCCTAATATACTATAATTCATACAAATGTAGTATAATAAGAGAACTACAGGTATAACCATTGCAGGAAGTGCTAAAATAAAGATCATAGCTTTTGTAGGAATGCCGGCATCAGGAAAATCCGTAGCATCCGAAGTAATAGTCGATTCAAATGTCGATGTTGTTAACATGGGCAATGTCATACGCGAAGAAGTGAAAAAGAGAGGACTTGAGCCGACCGATAGTAATACAGGCGGTGTTGCGAACGACCTTAGAGCAAAGGAAGGAATGGATGCAGTTGCCAAACGCTGCGTTCCAATGATAGAGGCTCTGGGCAAAGAACTTGTTGTGGTTGACGGAGTAAGAGGTATTGCAGAAGTGGCTTTCTTCAAGGAACACTTCGGAGAGGACTTTACCCTTGTTTTCATCGATGCACCCCTGGAATTGCGGTTTGAAAGGGTTACAAGTCGTGGAAGAAGCGATGACATGACCGATATCGAAGCCCTGAAGCAAAGGGATGAGCGTGAGCTTGGATGGGGACTTGCAGAAGCTATCAAAGTAGCCAATATCACCGTTGATAACATAGGCACCATCGAAGAGTTCAAAGAGAAGATAAATACGATACTGGAGCAAGCATGATAAACGTCAGGGTAAGTGCTATTGTCAATCCTACAGAAGATGAGGAAAAAGTAGCCGGAGCTGCCAGGAACATGTTCCCGGAAATAGAGCTCGAGATGCATGAGAGGAAATATGGCAATTTCCTTGAAGGCGAAGGAGATATCAATTCACTGAAGAACATACACGATCTTTTTAGAAAAGAGCGTATCATCGACACCGCTCGGACCCAGCTACAGAAGAACAGATGGGGAGAGCCTGAAAAGACCTTCTTTATGCTCAACAAGCAAGTTGCCACGATCGAAAGACTGAACTTTCCGGCAAAGGAAGAAACCCTCGGATCCATCCAGGTTGAGATAAATGCCGATAATGAAGAAGCAATGGACATTCTCATGGAGTGGCTTACACCGCCGACCGAAGATGGAGTTCCCCTCTTTGAGCCGGACATGCCGGAACTATAAGGTGTTGGCATGAACATCGACAATCTGAGCTTTTCCTCAAATTCCGCCCTCAGCGATTCTTTCGAATGGGTCTATGAGCTCGAGGACATAGGATACACCGGATGGGAGATCGTTCAGGAAGGAAGCCAGTGCATCACCAGTGAGAACCGGCATAAGATAGTGGAAGTACTGGAAACCACCAACCTTTATCTCTCGATGCACCTGCCGTTCTCTGACATGAACCTTGCAGGGCTTAATCCCGGGATACATGCAGAGGTGCTCAGGCAGATGAAGTATTACATTTCCCTTGCATCAGACCTTGTTGAGCTTGCAGTGGTTCACCCAGGATACCTGTCCCCCTATGGTGGAAAGGTACCTGAGAAGGCATGGGATATGAACATAAGGTCCATACAGGAACTCTGCAATACCGCCGATGAATATGGAATCTCGATAGCCGTTGAGAACATGCCAAACTTCCCCATGATATTTGGCAGGGAACCCAATGAAATGCTCAGGATGCTTTCAGATATCGATAGAGAGAATGTAGGAATGACACTGGATGTAGGTCATGCCAACACCTCTGCGATGGTGGAAGGATTCCTTGATGAATGCATCAATAAGATAATTCATGTGCATATCCATGACAACATGGGAAAAAGAGACGAGCATCTTCCCACAGGCAGTGGGACGGTAAACTGGGAATATGTGAAAAAGGGATTGGAAAACTATCAGGGAAGAATGGTGACCGAACTGAGCGATCTCGAGGAAGGAAGAAAGAGCATTGAGTTTTTAAAGCAGCTCTGAAACTGTTATGATCAATACCTTGAAACCCAACCACAGATATCAATAACTATTCAGATCATCGGCTTCAATCATCCATTCTGCCGTGACGCCTGTCGATATCATCCATCATATCCAGCATCTTCCTGATAGCTGTACGGATGGCATCGGACTGGTTCACGAACTTTTTATCATCGCCAACGTGCTTGTTAAGATCAGCAAGCAATTCCTGGGGAATGTCAACACTTACTTTTGGCATTATTCTCACCTTAGTTCAAAAGAATTCAAAGGAATTTCGTTCTACATAAACAACGATATATTATAACAATATGCCATAACGGGATGTAACAACTATACGTATTGGTAATTGTAATATGAAAAATGATGGACTATAACTTTATGGAACAAAGATAAAAGAACCCACATGAATTAAGCGGGCCGGAAGGGATTTGAACCCTCGGCCGATGGATTAAGAGTCCATCGCTCTGCCTGACTAAGCTACCGGCCCACAGTATGTGTGAGTAGCTCCCCCTACGTATTACCCATATATATACATATCGGAGTTGAGGAGAAAATCCCCTCAAACGTGCTTCACAACACAACTTGAAAGGCCAATTATCTCCACAATATCACTGTTATCCGGACTCTGTATGATCATTTGCCCTTTTTTGAGGTAAGGGATACGCGTCTCATATTCTTTCTTCACTTTCATGGCACTTATCGCAGCATCATTGGAAAGGTTCAGTATCACCCTGGAATTTATCTGCTTGAACACAGTATCATCGATATCCTGAGGGTCCTGTGTGATAAGGAACAGCCCTAATCCCTCTTTACGCCCCTGACGGGCAGCATCTGCGAACTTGGAAATGATGCGCTTTGAATGTTCCCCCGAACCTCTTGCAAGATAACGGTGAGCTTCATCCAGCACCAGTATCAAAGGAGTTTCCTTTACCACCGTATCACCGGAGGTATTCAATTTGTTATCCACAGCTACGGTCATAAGAGTCAAGGTGATGAGATCACGTATTCTCGTACTTGAGATGTATTCCGTAGGGAAGACACATACCTGCCCCTCTTTGAAGATATCGGCAAGCATTTCGGTTATAGGGGTTGCCGGCTGGTCGAACACCCTTTTGAACGAGTTGTTCTTCACCTTCCTGACAAGACCGTCATAGGAAGCTTCATGCACCTTACCGTTATCAACATAACTGCCCCGGACCCCCTCATCACTGATGTGGTCGATGAAACCGCCATAGGTATGTGCACCCGGCCTTTTAAAGAAATCCTCAAGCAACAGTTCCAGTCCGATGCCCTGTAGCTCCGTGAGTCCGGCAGCAGCTATGAGCCAGGAATTGTTCCTCACCATCTCGAAAGGAATGGTGAATTCCACTTGCTGTGCACGGGACCTGCCATTGTATGAATGCCCATCCACCTTAGCTACGAAGGTCTTTGTGGAGGGAACGCCACCAAACTCCACGTCTTCGGAGTGCATGTTGTGCTCATCCGAAGAGGTTATTTCAGGATTGTCCTCAAGGAACTGCGAATATTCATCCTGCGGGTCCATTATAACGACACATGGACGCAAATTCTTCTTCCTGCCATCACCGGTATCGCGGACATTATATCGGTTATCCGGACTCATGAACTGGCGCAGGATGTTCTTTGTAAGGAAGGTCTTTCCGGTACCGGTACTGCCGCAGATGAGCATATGCCTGAATATCAATGGATCACCCATTGAGTAGTCGTTCCGGAGATAGTAAGGCACTGTAGGAGGGGAAGCGAGGGTTCGCACGACCTCACCACCGACACTCAAGTGCCCGAGGAATATACCTTCCCTTGGAATGTTCAGACCGGTCTGTATCTTCAGTTTTTCCGTCACAGGCAGAATAGGTGTGTTCGGACGCGGGATACGGTCTGCCATGCGTCGTGTCAATGAATCTTCATTTCCTGGAGATTGTTCATACAGTATGCAGATGGGTTCAAGATAAGCAAGGAACTTGTAGTCCAGTTCTGCCGTAGTATTGCTTTTGAGCATACGGCGTGAATGGATCTCTGTTGCATCGTCCACTTCGAACTGCTGCTGATATTGAAGCTTCCATATCCTTGCGAAAAGATTCTCATCCCCATAGGGAACGATCACATATGTCCCCAGGCGCACCACATTTCTGTGGGAAGTTGTGATGTAGCCAGTGATCTTTGAGCCCGATTCGGTGACTTCGAGAGGTTCGAACCCTGTGGTCACGATACCGAAAGCAGCATCTACGTCACTTGTATCATGCGTTACTTCAACACTATATTCCTCGAAGTCGAAATTACCGGTCTGTTCCGGTGCATCCTGCACATCCGATCCAATGCTACTGTTCTTCGCATAGGCCAGCAGGTCTGAATTATCATTCATCTGTCATGTCACCCCATCTCTCTATATTATAAGTATTGTCGAACCATTGCCCTTTGAACATACCCTTCACCAGCTCCTTTTCCGACCGCCCGATCTTCGCAAGGGAATCTACCTTTGAGAGAGTTGTCGGAATGCCATTGACCGAAATATCAAAGAGGACTTTACGGGTTATAAGGTCCCGCACGGACTCATCTTTCGTGAAACCGTATGGAGCCTCTACTTTGAAAAGGACATCAAGCATTGGAACATATATCACAAAGAAAGTTATAGCGTAATCCTCCGGGTCGTGATCGTGGCGAAGGTCGATGTCTAACATCGGAGATGTGCTTTTTATCATGCCCTCATAGAATTGGTTAGGTTGCAGGAACCAGTTGGTGTAGGTTATCCAACGGCCGTTTCGTCCATTATCGCCTTTTCCGAGGGACAGAACATTCTTAAAGAACTGAGAATCCCTGAGCCAGGGAAGGTGTTTCATTCCTTTTTTGTCCCTGAGGGTTATCATTATCTGCATGTCCTCGGGATTTTTCACAAACCCGATGAGAGGCATGCCCTTTTTCATGTGATGATCCATGATGTCAATGTAGTTCTGGAGGATCTTCTTTGCGACAGGATCCTCTTTTATCCTCACTTCTTTTGATTCCACTACCATCCAGTACATCAATTGTTTAGGATATATCGGACCATCCATTATGAAGAAGCCCTTGCTGTCGAAACCCTCCATCATCCAGAGAATATGCTCCGATTCACAGAGATATAGGGCAACGTTGTGCACCATACGATCCACCCTTGTCTTGAGCAGGTCTGCCCCTATTCGGACTATCTTTGAACGTCCCTGCCCGTCATCAAAAGTATCCCATCCGGAAGTCGTGTCGATGGTTACGAGAGGACTTGCTGAATATGTTGCCGCTACGATGGTCCGTTTGGAATGCAATTCGAGGTCCGAAGGTGTCGATGCGATTCCACCATGGCAGATGTCCACATAGAGCCCGCTTCTAAATGCCATGGGGTTAGTGCTACCACTATCACAGGAGTATGTTATATCGAAAGGATCATTTGTAAGGGACATGTTGTCAATGTTCACTTTTGAACGAAACGTCTTCCCAAGTGATTTAAGTATCAACTTCCCATCATGTTCCAGTTCATTGAGCATATTTAAAAGATCGGGAAGCTCTTCAGTGCTATCATCTTCTGCGGACATCCCTATGCGATCTGCCATTTCCGACATGATCTTTATGTGAACCGGTTCAAGGGTCATGGAATGTAGATGAACAGGAACATAGATATATTTGTTTATTCTGTTATAGAATACAAATATATGGCAATATGACACTAATTGATGTCAGAACACAATACAAAAGTCCCGTAAAGTTTAACTATAAACATTACATCTAAAGGGAACCTATAGCATTGAGTTTACCGGTCACATTTGTACATTTGTGACCATTAATACAATAATGGACATCAAGAGGCACTAAGTGCCTCAAACATATATTAATAATAAAATTATAATGAGGATTGATAATGGGTAAAACAGGCAGCATTAATTGGGTTAAGGTAAAAGGAAGGAAAGGAAAAATAATCAAAGTGCAGAGAGCTTTCGGAGCAAAGGCACACCCAGGACCAGCACAGAGATTCAGCAGCAGCGGTGCTAAGAGAAGGTTCCTCAAGAGATCACCAAAATCTATTGTAAACTGATCTTACTATTTTAAAGGGCTGCATTGCAGTCCTTTACACAATAGTTCCCTTAATGGGACTAAACTTTTTTTTGAGCGGAAAGATTCCGATTATTGCATTTCCATTAGCAGCTGCTTTGTATCATTAGCAGTAGCAGTAGTGAGACCACAGTTAGGGAGCACTCTGATAATTATATATGAAGGAAGCTTCTCAAAGTAATCATAAATCACAGATTCAGTAAGCTTTATATAGAACTACAAACATGTAAAAACGACCTGAATTCCAGGAAATTATATTGATCTATGTTTAATATAGGAGGTTAAAACACATGGCAGGACAGATGTCAGGACAGCCTATCTTCATTTTAAGAGAAGGTAACCAGAGAACAAGAGGCAGAGATGCCCAGAGCAACAACATCATGGCTGCAAAGGCAGTCGCTGAGGCAGTAAGAACAACACTTGGTCCAAAAGGTATGGACAAGATGCTTGTCGACTCCCTTGGAGATGTAGTTATCACAAACGATGGCGCAACTATCCTTAAGGAAATGGATATCGAGCACCCAGCAGCAAAGATGATCGTAGAGGTCGCTAAAACACAGGACGATGAAGTCGGAGACGGAACAACTACCGCCGCTGTCATTACCGGTGAGCTCCTCAAGAAAGCAGAAGAGATGATCGAGCAGGACGTACACCCAACAATCATCGCAGCTGGTTACAGAATGGCTTCAGTAAAGGCAGGAGAGATCCTCAAGGGCCTTGCAAAGAAGGTAACCATCGACAACAAGGATATCCTCACCAGCATTTCCGACACAGCAATGACCGGAAAGGGCGCAGAGGCAACAAAGGACGTACTCTCAAAGATCGCTGTTGACGCGATCGTAAGCATCGTTGACAGGGACAATGAAAACACTGTCGAGATCGAGAATGTCAAGGTCGAGAAGAAGGTCGGCGGACGTATCGATGACTCCGAGCTTATCGAAGGTATGATCCTTGACAAAGAAAGGGTACACGCTAACATGCCAAAGAAGGTAGAAGGCGCAAAGATCGCACTCCTCAACAGTGCTATCGAGCTCAAGGAAACAGAGGTTGACGCTGAGATCTCTATCACATCTCCTGAACAGCTTCAGTCATTCCTCGACCAGGAAGAAGCCATGCTCAAGAGCCTTGTTACCAGTATTACAAAGACCGGTGCAAACGTTGTATTCTGCCAGAAAGGTATCGATGATATGGCACAGCACTACCTTGCAAAGGAAGGTATCTTTGCAGTAAGGCGTGTCAAGAAGAGCGACATGGAGAAACTTGTACGCTCCACAAGTGCTAAGCTCGTAACCAACATCGAAGAGATGACAGCAGAAGACCTTGGTGCAGCAGAACTTGTCGAAGAGAAGAAGATCGGTGGCGACAGCATGACCTTCATCACAGGCTGTGTCAATCCAAAGTCAGTATCCATCCTCCTCCGTGGCGGTACAGAGCACGTTATCGACAACATCGAGAGAGCACTCAACGATGCACTTCGTGTAGTCGCTGTAGCTATCGAAGATGAAAAGCTTGTTGCTGGCGGCGGAGCACCTGAAGTAGAGGTTGCACTCAGACTCAACGAGTATGCATCAACCCTCAGCGGAAGAGAGCAGCTTGCAGTCAAAGCATTCGCAGAAGCACTTGAGGTCGTTCCAAGAACCCTTGCAGAGAACGCAGGTCTTGACCCCATAGACATGCTCGTAGAACTTCGTGCACACCACGAGAGAGGCATAAAGACCGCTGGTCTTAACGTCTACTCCGGCACTGTCATTGACATGTGGGAAGAAGGCGTTGTTGAGCCACTCAGGGTAAAGACCCAGGCTATCAACTCCGGTACAGAAGCAGCAGTAATGATCCTCAGGATCGACGACATCATTGCATCATCCAGAGCACCACCAATGCCAGAAGGCGGCGCGGGTGGAATGGGCGGCATGCCTCCAATGATGTAAGTTCAATGGAACAATAACATATCAGGGCGTATTTTACGTCCTTACCTACTTTTTTATTTATTAATACAAAGCTGACCGAGCAGCTGTAGCTTTATAGTTCCAATAAAGCAAAGAACAACAGATAAAAAACGTGAATTGGGAACAGTTTATGAGCTATGCCCAGTCTCCAACTCGATCCCAATCGGACAGTGGTCCGAACCCATCACATCAGACAGAATATAAGCAGACCTTATCCTGTCCTTCAGGCCTCCACTGGCAAAAAAATAATCGATCCTCCAACCAACATTCCTATCCCTTGCCCGGGTCTTCATGTCCCACCAGGTATAATTTCCAGGTCCCTGCTCGAACATACGTAAGGTATCAAGATAGCCATGACCCAGGAACGTATCGATCCACTCCCTCTCCTGCGGAAGAAAACCCGATGACCTCTCGTTCTGTTTAGGGCGTGCGAGATCGATCTCCTTGTGAGCAGTGTTCACATCACCACAAATAATTACGTTCTTACCGGCATCTTTCATCGAATCGGCAACTTCCATGAACGCATTATAGAAATCCATCTTATATTCCAATCGTTCATCTGAAGCCTTACCATTCGGAAAATATATATTGAACAAAACAAAATCCTCGAACTCTGCAATGAGGGTCCTTCCTTCCCTATCGAACCGGGGAACTCCAAGCCCATACTTTACCTCGACCGGCGGGACCTTAGTATAGATCCCAACACCACTGTAACCCTTCCTTTCAGCAGAGAAAAAATAAGGTACATAGCCATGAATATGCCTCAGCTCTTTTGGCAATTGTATTTCTGTAGCCTTCGTCTCCTGAAGACAGAGAATATCCGGCTGTGTGGCTTCCATCCATTCGACAAACCCTTTCTTTAACATTGACCTCAGGCCATTCACATTCCATGAAAGAATATATATAGAAGCCATTTACTCGCCCCCATCCACCGTTCCACTTTTCATTCCAGCCTTGCCATCCGCTTTTGCCAGAACCACTTCCGTGGACTTTATAATTGCAAATACCTCATCGCCTTCCTGAACATCGAGTCTATCCAGCATATCGGAAGTAATGATAGATGTCAGAACTTCAGGATCTATCTCGATCTTCACTTTAGAAACGAGATCCCCTTTCTCGATATCGAGGACCCGTCCGGACAACTTGTTGTGTGCAGACAATTTGAAAGAGATGTTTTCCAGAGAAGTTTCATCCCCAAAGGTCATATCAAGAAAGGACCTGCTTTCCTCATACTCACTAATGAGCTGTTTCCCGTAATCGGTCAGAAAGGTTCCCTGCCCTTTTCCACCCCTTACAGTGGTCACCACTTCATGCCCAACGCGCTCGTTCATTTTTTTCAGAATAAGCCATGCATGTTTGTAGGATATGCCAAGTATTGAGCATGCCTTCCTTAATGAACGCTCTTCATCGATGGCTTTTAGAAGTTTTACCTTCCCGGCACCAATGATAGGTTTTCCATCTTCGGTCAGCCAGACCTTAGTTCTCATTTCCAGAAACAACATCCCCCTTTCACTCAAGGCACTTAAGAATGTCTTCCGGCTGATATCTTGGTTTTATTATACGAGTCCTGCCACGCATACCCTTACCGGAAAAATCAGCATCCACATACCTTGCTTCACTAAGCTTGTTGACCATATCATAAAAACGTGTGTACCCAAGATCGGTCTTTTCGTGGAAAAGTTTGTAAAGGTCACCGGTCTGCACATCCCTGTTCTCTGCTATCAGGCAGAGCAATGTCCTCTCATCCGGTGCGAGGGACTGGACACTTCTGCGAAGATGCAGCAATCTGGAGGTATCATAGGCCTTTTCCACATCTTCGACCAGGATGGTCTTGCTTGCACGCCTCTCGGCATTCAGGCCAGCACGCTTCAAAAGATCGATTCCCACACGCAGATCCCCTGTAAGATCGACATATTCAACTATCGCATCCCTCACATCATCCAGCATCACATTAGGATAGAATGCAAGATCGATCCTGCCCCCGATAATATCCTGAAGTTCACTGTAATTGTACCGGGGGAAAGCTATCTCTTCAGGAAGAAAAACGGAATTGACCTTAGGGTCGAACTGATAGAGCTTTCCCGTATCACTCACAATTGCAATGACACCTACTTTTGCTCCCGGATATTGTTCATGTGCCCTGAGAAGGGAATACATTACCTCATCCGCGTGCCCTTCATGATAGAGATAATTGATATCATCAAGACAAAGCACAAGCGTCTTTTCCTTCTCGATAAGATAGTTCATCACCTTTTCGAACAGTTTAATGAAAGCAACGCCAGAAGACGGAGGGGACACGTTAAAGAGACCTTGGTATACCCTCGTGATCACAGCAAATTTCGTAGAATCCATCTGGCAGTTCACTTTGATGAATACAATATCATCCGAATGCTTTTTCATCTCTTTAAAGACCTTCAGCACAGTTGTGGTCTTTCCAGTACCAGGAGGACCACTTATCAAACTGTTTATCGGACGCATGCCACGAAGGGCCGGACGCAGACTGTACATCAGAGACTGCGTCTGCGACTCACGGTGTGAAAAATGGTCGGGAAGGTAATCAAGTTCAAGCACATTCCCATCCTTGAACAAAGTCTCATCCCACATCAGCATATCCTTACCCATGTACAGTATCTCCTAAAATTAAAGTTCTAATATATTAACTGTGAAAATACATAATAGCCTTTTCCTCTGAGATAAAAACGTTCATTCAAACTCTGAAAATTGACCAAATATCAATGTTTTTAAACGTATGTGAATAAATATAAAAAGCTTTTGGGAATTTCTTATATATAAGTTAGAAGATGGGAATACAAGATGTTATGACATGCAGAGGAAGACCAAAAAACCCCAGAAGAGTGGAATGTAACCCCGACATACTCTATTTCAAACCAAGAGGAGTAAAACTTATTGAACTGGAAGTAGTTTCTCTTGCATTAGAAGAGCTGGAAGCCCTGAGGCTGGTAGATCTTGAAGACTTGCAACAACAGGAAGCAGCAACAAAAATGGGGATCTCAAGACGTGCATTCTGGGAAGACCTGAAAAATGCAAGGAAAAAGATTGCACTGGCATTGACCACAGGTAAAGCTATTGAGATAAAGGGCGGAAACTATGTCAACATCAATGACCAGAAACGGTCAGAATAACCTATAACAGGAACAACATTATCACAAGGAGAATGAAAATGTCATCCAATATCCAATCATCAGAAAGCCTACTAAATGCCAAGCCTGAAGAACCAAAGCTCGTTACCAACCTCAGGGGAATTAAAAACAAGATAATGGTCATGAGCGGAAAGGGAGGTGTTGGCAAAAGCACTGTCTCTGCCAACCTTGCTGCGGCCCTTGCAGACCGCGGATACTCAGTGGGACTCCTTGACAGTGATATTCACGGACCGACCATCCCAAAGATGTTCGGCCTGGAGAATGAAAGACCTCTTGTAAGTGAAAAGGGTATTGTTCCCGTAAAAGTTAACGATAATCTGAAAATAATGTCAATAGGACTTCTCCTTGACAGCAACGATTCTCCAGTCGTCTGGAGAGGACCTGCAAAGATGAGTGCTATCAAGCAGTTCCTTGAAGAAGTGGACTGGGGAGTACTCGACTATCTTATCATTGACCTTCCGCCTGGAACAGGAGACGAACCATTGAGCATATCACAACTGATCGGCAACCTGACCGGTGCTATCGTTGTCACGACCCCTCAGGCTGTCGCCCTTACAAGTGTCAGAAAATCACTCAATTTTGCCAAAATAATAGAAGTACCGGTAATTGGGATGGTCGAGAACATGAGCGGAATCGTCTGCCCACACTGTGATGAGAAGATACATGTGTTCGGCTCAGGCGGAGTTGCAAAAGCAGCCGAGGACTTTGGCGTGAAAGTACTGGGCACATTACCTATCGAGACAGAAGTTGCATCTACGGGTGACAGCGGGAACGTACACATTGATATCAAGCGCGATTCAGAGTGGTACATCGGCTTTAACAAGGTCGTAGACGCTGTGGAAGAATTTGTTAAATGATATTAAAAGGACATGCCACTTTGTAAAATAAGTGCATGTCATCAATCCTTTTTTTTCTTTCTTTCTTTCGTCCCCCTCATTCATTTGTTCATTATCCACCCATCATCCCCCATTCTCACCTATCGGAATAATTATATAAGTCTTGACCTCCAGACAATTATCCATGGGTGGGAGTAAAGAACGGGGCAGCATAGATCGTCTTGATTTTAAAGACACAAATGAACTGATAGACGATGTATTGTACAATATGAACTGGCTGCTGAAAGAAAACGCGAATACACGCTTCAGCCCATCTGTCATTGATATGCATGTTGCATCACAGATCAAGAAAAGATATGCCCTTGAGAACCTCTACTCAAAGGAAGTTGCAGAAGCACATACAAAAGGAAATATCCACATACATGACCTGAGCAATCCTTTCAAACCTTATTGCAATGGAATTGATGCAAGGATCTTCTTACTCGACGGACTGAAATTCCCGGATTCCAGAAGCAATCCTGCAAAGCGATTTGATGCGGCCATATATCATGCAATGTCCTTCATGCTCCATTCCCAGCATTTTTTTGCAGGAGCGCAGGCCATCGATATGTTCAACTGGTTGCTCGCACCACATCTTCACTATTCCGATATTGATGAAGAAGAACTGCTCCAGATAATACAGGGATTCATGTTCCAGATGAACCAGTCAAACCGTATCGGCGCACAGAGTGCTTTCACGAATATCGGGCTTCGTATCAATTGCCCAGCCTCACTTGCGAACGAAAAAGCTGTTTACGGAGGAGAGTTCATTGAAAAGACGTACTCCTGTTTTAAGGAAGAGGCACGTGCGATCTACGGCGCATTCATGGATATTGCAGCAAAGGGTGATGCTGATGGACTGCCATTCACATTCCCACTTATCACAACTGCCATAACAAAGGACATTGACACCGAAGACCCGCTGTGGAAAAAAACAATGTATGCAACCTCATCCACTGGCGCCCCTTATTTCCTGAACCTGACAACCGATTATCTTGAAGAGAATACCACACAGGCAATGTGCTGTCGTCTGCTTGCCAGACACTCGGGAGGAGTGTGGACAGCAGGAGGGATGGGAAGCGGTTCCAACAAGATAGTTACTGTCAACCTGCCACGAGTTGCACTGGAAGCGGGAAATATGGATAGCTTTTTTAAAAGATTGGATGAGATACTGGAGATAACAAGGAAAGCACTGCTCGAAGGGCAGGAGATCATCAGGAGATCACTTTATGAATGGAAGATCCTGCCCTGGCTATTGCAGAGAACTGAAAATGACCTGCCATATTTCGATCATGGTTCGCGACACCTGACCTTCGGAATGGTCGGCCTCAATGAGTGCCTTTTGAACCTTACAGGGCAGGACATGATAGAACGACATGAGCTAGGAATGGAAATAACCCGCCATATGCTTGCGAAAATAGAAACATATTCAAGACAGGATGGAATTGAATATACTTTCGAACAAACACCTGCTGAAAGCACTGCACATCGACTTGCAATCCTTGACAGGTCTGCATATGGTGAAAAAGCACATGTCCAGGGCAGCCACGATGCTGCCTATTACACGAACTCTACCCATGTCCCCTACAGTTCAAAAATATCTCTTGCTGAAAAGATAAAGATAGAAGCCAATTTCCACCCATATTTTACAGGAGGCACTATCTGCCATATTTGGATGGGGGAAAGTTTCCCAGATCCGGAAGGGATGAGCGAACTAATAGAAAAGCTCTCAGGAACAGACCTCGCTTACTTTTGTTTCTCACCTGATTTTTCAGTATGTGAAAACAGGCATGTGTCCCGCGGGATAAATCTCGAGTGTCCTGTTTGTAATGGACCGGCAGTAGATCATGTATCAAGAGTTACCGGTTATTTTGGTCATGTAGAACAATGGAATCCGGGAAAACAGAAAGAGTACGAAGAAAGGCACAGGTATATTCTTCAGAGTAAAAACACTAAATAACGATGCATACATCTTTCAGCACATGGAAGAGATGATACAAAATGCATTTGGGTGGATAAGAGAACAGGAGATCACCACTGCAAAAGAATTATCACGCCTCATCACTGCATTCGAATTATGGGGTGTGGAAAATGACTTTCCTACAAAGCTCATCCAGCTTAAAAGTGAGAACAACTGGGACAATTCAATAAGAGAGACTGCGAGAGCTTGTTCCAGCCTTGTACCTTCCAACTTAAACCTTGAAAAGTGTGGGAAATGGTTGCTTTCCAAAAAGGAAAACAACGGTTCATGGGAAAACGATGTTTACGACACAACCTATGCATTAATAGCCCTTGCCGAGATGGGCATCCCTGAAACGAAGGGGTGTAAATGGCTTGTTGAGAACTATGGTGAAAAATGGGAACATGTGGGCACTACCTCCCTTATCGTCACCACTCTTGTAAAGCAGGAAGATCTGACAAAAGAGAAGCCTTTCGCTGACTTTATAGAAGAACGTGCCAAATGGATCTTGTCGGAAAGGGATAAAGACGGTGGTTGGAAATTCATCTCGACCAGCAATCTGGTAATACAGGCATTGGCTATTGTCGGTTTGAAAGAAGAACTTGACACATCGCTCAAATGGCTAATGTCCAGACAGAACAGCAATGGTTCATGGGGAAAGAATGAAGGAGATATTACTGCAACCGCACTTTCACTTATCACTTTGGGATATGCACATAGACAGTAGTCCCAACCGATTCCTTGCTTTCCACATGCACATCCCCACCATGCATATCAGCGAACTGCTTGACAAGTGAAAGACCAAGACCAGCTCCACCATACTGGCGTGAAGGAGAAGCATCTGCCTGATAGAATTGATCGAACAGATGACCCATCTTGTCCTCCGGAATACCAACCCCATTATCCCGAACACATAGTTCCAGCATATCATCGATTATCTGTGTGTGGACCTTCACATAACCATTTTTGGTTGAAAATTTCAATGAGTTATTCAGGAGGTTGTACAGTATCTGCTTGAACTTTGTCCTGTCAGCAGTGATCATGTCAACTCCATTATTGTGAACCGTGACAGAAACCTGTTTGCTCTTAGCAAAGTCCGACATCGACAACACAACTTCATTGATAGTGGGCGGGACAGAGAACTTCTCATAGGTAAGCCCAAGTTTACCAGCCTCTATTTTGGAGATATCAAGGATGTCCTGGATCAGATTGAGCAGATGAGTTCCACTGGAAGAAATATTCTTCAAATACTTGGTCTGTTTATCGTTCAACTGACCAAAGGTTTCAGTTAAAAGTACATCCGAAAAACCGATGACAGAATTAAGAGGAGTTCTGAGTTCATGGCTCATGTTAGCAAGAAATTCACTTTTAGTCCGGTTTGCATTTTCGGCCACTTCCATTGCCTGATGCATGATGATCTCTGATCTTTTACGTTCAGTTATGTCGATCACAGTATTCGAGATATATACCGGTTCGTTGTTATCATCCGTGATCACAAAACAATTCATGAGCGCCGGGAATTCACTGCCATCTTTTCGGACCCTGAGAACTTCATTCATATCATGACCTTTTAAAGCTTTTTGGAACTCAGCTTCACAGACCGCATCATCACTCCGAAGTAAAGAAATATGGGAGCCCACAAGCTCATCAACATCAAAGCCATGCATCTGTGCAAAACTTTCATTCACATAGAGGACCTTACCGCTGACATCTTTAATGGAAACACCATATCCAGCTCCATCAACGATGGTCTTGAAAAGCCGAACTTTCTGGTCCATCTCTTTCTGATCACTTATATCAAAGATGATACCATCAAAGAACATCAACTTCCCATTCTCAAAGATACCCCTACCTCTTTCGAACACATGGTGAACATTGCCCTTAGAATCAAGAACACGATACAGGATCGTAAAATAAGGACGGTCTTCTGTAAGGGATCTATCTATGGCATTAGCCACCATTTCAACGTCATCTGGATGGATGAGACTGGCATAAGTGCGGACGGAACTCCCAATGAGGTCCGATGCTGGATAACCACTTATCGAAGTTATTTCTTTACTAATATACTCCATGGTATAATCCGCATCATATTTGCAACGATATGTTGCACCCGGAATGTTCGCAACCAATGTCTCAAAACGATTTTCTTTTTCCTGAAGCTCTTTTTCTGCATTTTTTTGCTCAGTGATATCGCGGACAATTCCCTGCATGATATTTTTATCTTCATCGATAACTGAAACGCTTACCTCAACATCAATAATGCTACCATCAGCTTTCTTGAAACGAGATTCAAATCTGGACGAACCGTTTTTAATAACATCATCCAGATGTTCTTTTGCCTCGTATTCAAGACCATCAGGAAGTAGAACCCGAAGATCTTTGGTTTTGAAAACATCCTTTGAATAACCAATGAGTTCACATGCTTTGTTGTTCACATCGAGAATAGTACCATCAAAAGTGTGAATGAAGATCGCATCGTTCGAGTTCTCGAACAAGGACTTGAAACGATTTTTCCTATCAAGCAAAGCATTCCTTGCTTCAACATATGCACTTATGTCCCTTGTCCTACCCTGAATACAGATAGGAAGCTGGTTTTCATTGAGAACTATCTTGCCGGTAATATCAATTGGAAGCAAAGTACCATCTTTGCGGATAAGATCCGTTTCAAAGGCAACACCTTCGCCTTTTTTACACTTATCACTATTGACAAGGCTAATGACCATGTCAAATGCTTCCGGCGTAAAGAACATCGAAAGGTTAGAACCGATCACTTCATCTACTGAGTATCCTGTAACATCGAGCACTGAACGATTGACATAAGTAAAACACAAAGACATGTCCAGTTGCCATATGACATCGATCGTATTGTCAGCGAGGAGACGATACTTTTTTTCGCTTTCAAAAAGCTTATTATGAGTTGCCAGTTGCTCAGTTACATCCTTTATGATCACTATAAGACGGTCTTTGCTTTCAGGAACGAATGTAGCTTCAAGATCGTGCAATTCTCCCCCTAACTGAAGTTGATATTGCATATCGCCTGTGATCATAACGTCTTTGAGGCAGCTTTTTGCTTTCTCGGAAACGTCTGAAGGTAAAATATCACTTATGTTCTTGCCCATGAAATGTTCAGGCTCTACGAGTAATTGCACGCCTTCAGAAGAGTTGTAGCTTAATATGGCTCCATCTGCACTTACATGAAATAATATAAGATTTCTTGTCACCAATGATCCATCCAATATCAATTACTGTTAGAGAACATAGTTAACCACATATAATATCAAAATTTAAACCTACATTAGTAGTAGATCAAAATTTAGATGTACCATATGTAATATTATTCACATAATATATTAGGACATGGGATAACCATTTAAAATACCTCAAGAGACCTAAAAATAGATTTTAAAGTCTATAGTAATGTATCTAGTGTTTTAACTAATAGCACTATTCAAATCACTCAACCAAATGACAATATGAGGTGAACAAATGCTAAGTGAACTTGTTCTCAGGACCAGATCTTATAGAAGATTTAAACAGACTGAGGTTCCATCAAAAGAAATGTTAACAGAACTTGTCAATATTGCAAGAGTCTCAGCTTCAGCTACCAACAGCCAGCCACTGAAATATATAATTTCATCCGATCTGAGAACAAACGCAATGATATTCGAACAGCTTGGATGGGCAGGTTATCTTCACGAATGGAAAGGACCTGCGGAAGGAGAAAGACCAGCCGCTTACATCATTATACTCGATGATACGAGGATAAGACCCGATGCAAGATATGACGCAGGAATTGCTTTACAGAACATTCGCCTTGCGGCCATGGAAAAAGGTATTGGAAGCTGTGTCATTGGTTCTGTTAACAGGGAAGTGCTGAGAGAAGAACTTGATGTGCCTCCCGAACTCGAGATAATGCTTGTACTGGCAATGGGCATCCCGGCAGAAGAGATCGTTCTCGAGGAAACCGGAGAGGAACATGATATTAGATACTGGCGTGATGAGAACGGATGCCACCATGTTCCAAAGAGAGAACTGGAGGAAGTTCTGTTTAAAGTATACTGAAATAAATGCTGATAGAAAACAATAGAATATATAAAGAAAAAGACAGTAAGTAAAGCACTGATAGAACATATCCCATGAGATAGAGCTATCACACTTTCAAGATCACGGATGTGGAATAGATGGATGAGAAATTTATCAGATACCATGCAGATACAAATACTTACATTATCCGTAGGAAAGCCTTCTTTGAAAATAGCATCAAGATAGATGGCAACATGATCGTAGGGTCTGGTGCGAACTTCTGGAAAGATCTGGAAGTAAGTGGATCCCTACAGCTTGGAAAAGAATCATTTGTTAAAGGTAATATCAAAGCAAATGATGCCCTCATAAGCGCACGTTGCAAGATAAGTGGGAACATTGAGATTGTAAATAATCTTACAATGCTTGACAACGTAAAGGTTGGAGGATCGGCAATATGTGGAAATGAAATGTCCATCAGACCAGATTGTCAGGTAAAGTTCGTTAAAGCTGCTACTGCTTTAGAGCTTATAGGAAAGGTCGATATAAAAGAGATAGAATCCGGAACAAAGCTTATTGTTCGTTCCGAGATGTGATACACTTTTTAAAGTTAGTTACGTCGCTCCTCTGCCAGCATTTTCAAAAGCTGGTTACGTAACTCATTTGCCTCGGAACTTGTCCTTTCCCTAGGTCTTGGAAGATCAACGTTTATGACTTTCTTGATCCTGCCAGGTCTTGCGCTCATCACAACGATCTTGTCCGCAAGGAAAACCGCCTCGTCCACACTATGAGTCACGAAAACGATTGTTATCTGGTACTTTGCCCAAACCTGAAGCAGCTCTTTTTGCAAGGTGTTCCTTGTCTGTGCATCCAGAGCCCCGAACGGTTCGTCCATTAGAAGGACCTTGGGTTCGTTCGCAAGAGCTCGGGCAATGGCCACTCTCTGTCGCATTCCACCGGAAAGTTCATACGGATAACTGTTCCGGAACTGTTCAAGCCCTACGAGCTTTAAGTATTTTTCAGCTACTTCAAGTGTTTTGTTCTTGGAGATACCCTTCATTTGAGGCCCAAAGGTAATGTTCTGGATGACAGTCCTCCAGGGGAAAAGAGAATACTCCTGAAATACCATCCCTCTTGTCGAATCCGGAATGGTTATGTCCCCACCATCGAGGGTTATCTGTCCCTTATCCGGCATTTCAAGTCCTGCGATGGTCCTGAGAAGTGTTGTTTTTCCACAGCCCGAAGGACCTATGAAACAGACAAATTCCTTGTCCTTTATTTCAAGGTCAACATTATCAAGTGCAAGGGTGGACTCACCCTCCTCTTTCTCAAATGCCACCGAGATACCGGAGACTTTAACTTCACCCATTATACCACAACTCCTGCACGCCATTTAAGAAGCTGCCCATCGACATACCACCTGAACAGCCTGTCAATGAAAAGACCCAGGAAACCTAGTATCAGCATATAGACAAGAACGAAATCCATCTGGTGCAGGTAGTAATGCCACCAGATCTTGTAACCAAGCCCGTTCGTACTTACGCCGAACATCTCCGCTGCAACCAGACACATCCAGCCCACACCCATGGAAATACGGATGCCTGAAGCAATGGAAGGCAGGGCAGACGGTAATGCAACGTAGCGTATAAGTGACCCACTGCTCATGCAACCCAGCACTTTGGCAGCTTCCACATAGACCTTCGGAACGCTTTTGAAGCCATCGAATGTGTTGATGATAACAGGGAAGACCGCCCCTACAAAGACCACGAACCCCGCCGAAGTGTGGGTCAGACCGAACCAGACTATGGCAAAGGGGATCCATGCAAGTGGCGGAATAGGACGGATTATCTCGATAAGAGGGTCCAATGCACGGTTCACAATCTTGAACCAACCCATGGCCACCCCTATGGGTATACCTATTAAGAGTGCAGAAAGAATTCCAATTCCAAAATGAAGCAGACTTATTGCAAGATCAGTGAAGAGGATACCCCCTTCAATGATCCTGATAAAAGCGAACAGAACATCAGTAAAGCTTGGCAGGATAAACTTATTATTTACCACGAGGTCTGCTACCAGTTGCCATAGAACAATGGCCATTGTAACGGATAATAGTTCAATTCCCCTTTCACGTGGTCCTTTTGTGCCGTGTTTACTCATGTTACCTCCCGAATTATGAGGGATAAACCTCAATTCCGGCGGTTAAATGTTCTGTTCATTAATGTATGTTGCTGTTTACTCTTCAGAGATCTTCTCGTAGAAGCTCACGTCAAATATATCCTCTTCTGTAAGCTGGCTGTCGATATAACCAAGCTCATACTGGAAGTTTGCGTATTCCACTGTGGACTCTACAAGCGGACGTGGGTCAGCTGACCAGACACCATCCCAGTTTTCAAGGGACTGAAGGACAGTCGTATTGTCAACACCCTGCTTGTTAGCATATGTATTCGCTGCCTCTTCGATGTTGATATTGTCATACTCTATAGCCTTGATGTGGGTCTTTACGATCTGTTCGACCAGTTCAGGGTTGTTCCTGATAAGGTCACCACTGACCACAAGCACACAACATGCATGGTCTGCAAGTATTTCCCCGGATGCGACAACTGAACGACCGGAACCTTCCGCTTCAATGAACGTTGGTGCAGGGTGAGGTAAGAATACACCGTCTACCCGACCTGCTGCAAGAGCAGCGGTTGCATCTCCCGGACCCATTGCGACAACTTCGACGTCTGTACCAGGTTCAAGACCGTTATCGACCAACCAGTTCTTGAAGATGGTATCCTGTATCGTTCCCGGTGGGAAAGTTGCTATCTTTAGACCTTTAAGGTCTGCAGGACCATCATACTTGAACTCATTTCTGAGCACAAGGTCAGAACCCTGTGTGTTCACTGCTGCGACGATCTTTGCATCAAGTCCGGAACTGAGTGCGGAAATGACAGGTGCTGCTCCAACGTATGCAACATCAATGTTTCCTGCGATCATTGAATGCATCTCAGGAGTACCTGTTGGGAACTCGAATTCATTTATGCTCATGATACCAAATGGTGCAAGGTCCTCATGCCACCAGCCCTTCTCAAAGGCGGTCATGTATGATATCTGGTGTGTGCTTGGCTGATAGCCAATGTTTATTTCTGTCAATGCTTCATCATCTGGTGCGGAAGTACATCCTGACAGGAATACTGCTGCAACCAACATGATAGATATGAATGTAATTGCTGTGATTTTTTTCAGATCGATCCCTCCATAGATAGATATGTTACTATCATGCTATTTCATCGGAATACCCTATTTATAGATTGTCGTATCAACCGACATTATTTCCTAAAAGTATTAATACAAAGCTTAATATATCCTAAAAGAGTTAATACCCTTTATTGGAGGAGTGAGTACGAGCGTTGCAAATAAAGTGATAGATGCGGCTTTTGAGTCGGATGAAGCATTCCAGCACACATTGTTGAAAGTCATCAAGGAAGACCTTGAACTTACAGCCATTGAGTTCTCGGAATATGCGAACATTCCACCAAGCACACTTTATAAGCTCATGTCAGGAAACAGGGAACCGAACATGAGAACACTCCGTCAGATAGTTAAAACCATCAAGACCATCGAGGGTTCCGACAAGGGTGATTTCATTGCGGTTATCGCTGCACGTCCTGTGCTGGATAATATCAGTGAGACAAAGAGGAAAATAGGAGGGACGCTCTGCACCATCAGAGAATATTCCGCCACCACAATGGAAGAGGCTATCATCGCCGCTGTCCGTGCTGAAAGGGAAGGAGCGAAAGCCCTTGTATGTGCGCCCATAGTCAGCCCCACAATAGAAAAGATCATCCGTATCCCTGTTGCGACAATAATGCCGAAGAACAGTGTTATCGTGGCTATCGAGGCTGTTGCACGCAAGATAGAGTAAAGAACCTTAAAAGTTCTACTTTTTTTAATATATTGAAACTATGCGATCAGCTTTGCTTATCGTTAAATGAAAACAGATAAGAGCATAAAAAAAGAGATGATGCCGACACCTTTGCCGGCAACATCATATATGTATCCTTACTTGCCCCTTGAAAGCAGACTGGATAGCTTCTCAGAAAGTACTGCTGCTGCTTCACCTGCTTTTGCACCTGCTGTTGATACGGTCCAGCCGCCTGCGGTAAACAGATAGGCTGCCCCACCAAGAACTGCAATTGCTGCACCACCAAGCAGATAGGTAACTGTGCTTGTACCCTTGACAACTTCAACTGTTGCGGTCATGCCACCTACTTTCACAAGATAGGTTCCCGGTTCACCGGCAGTGTACTCGAACTCCACCGGAGCGGATTCGCCAACACCGAGTGAGATCTCCTGTGTAGCTGTAGTATTGTCATTGACAAGGAGCTCTACGGTGTAAGAACCTGCTGCTTTGCCATTGTTGACAGCATCCAACTTGACCTTCACATCTTTCCCGGTCTTGACCTCAAGGGGAGTGACCACAAGGTTGCTGAACTCGAACTTTGCTTCAAGCTCCTTGACCTCGATATTTTCCTCTGCATCAAGGAAACCCTCCTTCTCGGCAGTTATCTTGTGCATACCTATCTCTTTCAGGACATCGGTCACAACACCGTCACTGTCAGTGTCACCAATGGATTTTCCGTCTATGGTAACATCCACATCTTCAAGGGCATCTCCACCAATGGATTTGACAACTGTAAAAGTTACCAGGTTGCCCTCATAGATCACTTCAGGTGAAAATTCAATGCTCATCTTCCTCGACTCATCATCAGGGGAGATAACTTCAAGGGATGCTTCACCGTTGGTATAACCGTCCTTTTCAGCAGTGATATCGTATTTTCCATCTGCATGGAAAGTATAGTCAACCTCGCCTTCATCGTCAGTGGTGCCAAGCACAATGCTTCCCGCCTTCACGGTCGCACCGTTGACAAGAGAACCGCGTGATGTCACGGTCACAGTGATCTTGTCACCTTCACTGACAATTTCAGGTTCTACCCCCACATCAAGTGAATCAGCAGGTTCTGTGCTTATCTCAACGAATGGATAATAGCGTACAACATCAGAATCTGCGACCTTGAACTTGATCTCGCCCATGATCTCGATCTCGTCTCCCTTTGAGAGTGAGATGGAATCATCGTTCTTCATTTCGATCTTTGCGGAACTGACACTTGTTACTTCCATCTCACCATAGTTATCACCAGTGTTTATCTCTTCATATTCATCAGATATCTGGAAGATACCTTCAACGAAAACAGCCGTTGATTCCCGCCCACTGAATATCTCGTCAAAGTTCACAACGATGATAGGCACATCGTCAACATCTCCAAAGTCTTTCTCATATATGTAGGGATTACCTGAAGAGACTACGGTACTCTCAATGCTCTTGCCATCCTTACTAAGCTCAATGAGTACTTTGTCACCGTCCATGTTCACTTCAATAATGTCCAGTGAATAACCTTCCTCAAGGATGAGTGATGAACCACCAAAAACAGATTTCTTGTCATCATCATCGATCAATACCTTTGAAAGCTGACCTTTGGACATCAGGCTTATAGCATCATTACTGCCACTGCCAAATGCATCTTTAGGATAACCAACAAAGTACTTCTCTGCCATGAATCCGATGACATCATAGTTATTCTTCCAGCCAGAATATTCAAAGCTGACATTTGAAGGAGTGGTGGTATAAACCAGACCACCGTCATCGATATTTCTGCCATTTAATGTAAGGTTGAGGGATTCGGTGCCAATACCTTCATCGATATTGTAATAGAAACCTTCGAAATTAAGCGGTGTCCATCTAAGACCTTTGTTCTCGGCAATAGTACCCCTAAGTTCATAGGTACCAGGCTCGGACATGTCAACAAATGGTGCAAATCTGAGATCACTATCATCTGCGACAATGAACTTGAGTTTACCCATTATATCAACAATATCGCCTTTATCAAGACCGATCGAATCTTCATTCTCCATTGTGATCTTGGTAGAACTTATGGTTTTGACTTCCATTGCACCGTATTCATCACCTTTGTTAATGTCCTCATATTCATCAGATATCTGGAAGATACCTTCAATGAAAACAGCGCTTGATTCCCTCCCACTGAATATCTCAGCGAAGTTCACTGCTATGATAGGCACATCATCAAGGTCGCCGAGGTCCTTTTCATAAACATAGGGATTGCCAGAGGAAACTACCATTTCATCTACTTCATCCCCGTCCTTGGAGAGTGAAACGAAAACCCGATCACCGTTCACATCAAGCTCTACAATACTAAGCACATAGCCTTCCTCAAGTACAAGCCCTGTACCGCCATAGAATCTATCCTTGTCATCGCTATCGATGAGCACCTTTGTCAGATGACCTTTGGACATCAAGCTTATTGCACCATCCTTTGAAACATCTGAATGAGTACTGGAAGTATACCCTGCAAAGTATTTCTCTGCCATGAAACCAATGACCTCGTAAGATCCCCATGCACCATACTCGAAATCAGTTTCGATAGGTGTTGTTTCATATTCAAGATCACCATCTCCGATGTTCCTGTCGGAATCACTGTCAAGATGGATGGTCATGGTCTCTGAACCAAGACCGGATTCAAGGTCATAGAAGAAACCGGAATAGCTCAATGCATTCCAGGTGTAATTAGTGGACTGTCCGGCATTTGCATCCCAGATACGGTCACCAGAGTAGTAAGTTGCAGGATGGACAGTTACAGTTGAGACACTGGTATTTATCGGGAATGTGCCATCAGAAGCACCAAAGAAGTAATCATGATCACCAATAATCAACGATGATGTATTGTAAGAATATTTTATACCATCTTCAGGGTCATTATTATCCATTTTAATCATGTCATGGTCATCACCGTCAATATTGACGATCATATAATCTGATGCATTGTTATCAGAGTCGACATATGTGATATTAAAGAAGAATGTAGAACCTACAGTTTCATCTGGAACTCCAGTAACACTTTCATCCTCAAATGAAGGAGGATGATTAGCGACATCTACTTCGAATGTCTTTAATGAAGTAGGAGTTGCACTTTCCGTACCATCGGATGCAGTGAATTGGAAGTTATGAGTATCAACTGGAAAACCTCCTACAGTGCGATAATAGTCCTTACCATCTGTAACAT
>NZ_JAGSOI010000040.1 GCF_023684405.1 Methanococcoides seepicolus
AAAAAAGGTGTAAACTATAAAAGAACACCTGCTCAAGAATGCGGGATTGTTGAAGATAAGTGGACATTGAGAGAATTATTGATATTTAACTGTTCAAAAACATCAACCGTTTAATACTGGACTACCAATAAAAGCTTTACAGTAAAAAACAAATAAAATAAAATAATATAGACACTGTATTATTTTATTTATTGAATTAATATTTCAAAAGATGAAGATCAGGAGCAAAAAAATATGGGATGGTTTGATGTGGTGGCTGGTGTCTGCACAGGCGGACTTTATACTGTTGGAAAAGCAATTTATCAGGCAGGAAATGCTGCGGAAGATGCAGGAGACGCTGCTGAGCAGGCAGGCCTTGCCATTGCGGTAATAGGCACAACGATACAGTCGTTGGGAGAAGAACTGAAATCGTTCTTAAAAGAAACTGAAGAGCTCATTACTATTCGCAGATTGAGCCCCAGAGATGAGGATGAGCTCTGGGATGAGGAAAAAGAGAGACTTGACGATCTTAAAGCCGAAAAAAAGCGTGTCAGAGACGAATTAAAAAGCCTTGGTGTAGATGACCCGGATAATTTTTCATTTGATTTTTGGGAAATGTTCTATGATATGGAAAATGTACTCAAGAAGTTCCAGTTGATCGCAAAGATCGCTGCAGTCAATGCTGAGATAACAGAGATATTGTATCAGGAACCCGGAGTTCTGACCACTGGCATATACAACGCAAAAGAGGTCCTTGAACGCTTAAATACGATTGAACAACCTCTGATCGAGGATATTCTCAAATCCGTTGATGACAACTTCGAAGTTACTGAGGAATTGCTTAAAGAAGTTAAGAAACTCTTTGTCACAAGAGAGAGAGTTCCTATTTCAACAGCAGAACTTGGACCTGAAAAGATACAAAATATTAAAGCTCTCGAACTTGACAGAAGATATTATTTAAATGTTCTTCAGCGCAAAAAAGAGGTAGTATCCGGAATCCACGACGTCATGAACGATATGCCTGCCAAGAATTTTGAGTTCACTGGCAGCATGATCCATATGAACCGGAAAATGAATTCGGATCATGTAGTGGATGACAGTATTCTGGATGACAACATTTTAGATAATATCGAAGTTATTGATGATATCAAAATTGATGAAGATATAAAGATCGATACTGATATCGAAAAAATAGGCGATATTGAAATTGCCGGCAATTCTGATAAATTCTCCGGACTTACAGGGGAAACCAGAAGAAGAAATATGAACATCGCTGGTGCAACTTTAGAAGATAAGAACATATCTGACAAAAATAGACCTGCACCAGATATTGGTCCCATCGGTCCTAATGGTCCTGCAGATTCTAGCAAGTCAAGCAAAACTGGCAGAACAACTAGCAGCAATGCCCACTCTTTTGCATCTGAAAATATGAAATTCCAGATGGATAAAGAGCAAAAGTTCACCGGTGCCAACATGCAGCCTCATGGTGCCAGAATCTCAGCATCCCTTGCCACAAAATTTGATGGCTACCAGAGAAACTACGATCTTCTGAATGCCCAAGCTTCATACTACGATCATCAATTGCTAAAGCTCGAAAGGAAAAAAATGAGGTTTACGCATGAGACCGTTGATAAGCCCGGATTGATACCACAAACACTGGATGAGATAAACGGAGTACTCGAGAACGTCAGAACCGATCAGCAACCCCGCATCGATAAAGTGCTTGATAATCTGAATAACAACCTTGAGACATTGAACACCAAGGTACTCGAAACCCTGAACGACAATCTTGAAGAATCTAAGTCCACTCTGGCAAAGGCCAACGACACAATGGAAACTGTACAAAAAGCATTATCCATACTCGATTTTGATACAAAGTATATCAAATATGGTGCAGTGGCAATTGGGGGGCTAGTCGTGCTTAATTTGTTCGTTGGATTGATAGTGCTGACGAGAGCTGCGTTGGGAATTTAAATGAAAGATTAAAGGATGGTCAAACTAGATTTTGCTTCAAAGAAATAACAGTTCTTCCAAAACTGCTGTACCATTTTAAGCATAGTTAGTTCATCACATGGCTCATCACTATTTTGTGTGAGTGAGCCATACCATCTTGTGAATTTGTCTTACTTCTATTTTTTAAAATTTATGAACTATTTCTTCAATATTTACCCTGTGGGAATTCTGAAAGAGAGTGAAATCAAATTTGAAATAATTTGGTTTATTCATTCCAAAGCACCTCATTCATCATCTAAAATAAATACATCTTCTATGGTTGAATCAAAAACCTTTGCAATGGTATAAGCTAATTTCAGGGAAGGATTATACTTTCCCTTTTCCAGAAACAGGATAGTTTCTCTCCTGACCCCTACTTTTTTCGCAAGCTCTTCCTGAGTAAGATCATATCTGGCCCGGAGTTCTTTGATTCTGGTTTTCATGGATCTGTCTCATAGCCTTTTTTATCATAATACCATCTCAGAATATTCCATGAGCCTAACGCGATAATGGCCAGAGGTGCACTCACATCCTTGTAAAGTATCTCAGTGGACCAGTTTGCCATTGTCAGGATTCCTAGACACATTACAAGTATCCAGAAGGCATGGTACCCTGCTTTTTCATTAATTCTTACAGTCCTTTCATCACGGATAAAGTATTCCCGGGGCTTTGTAGCGGTGTACAAGAATATTACTGTGAGCATTAAACCCATAAAAATTAATGATGCACCAGCCCCGTAGAACTGGAATTGCCACAAAACCAGACCCAACAGCAGCATTCCCAGAATTGTAGCCAAACCCTGCAAAGTGTATTTATCTTTCCTGATTTTCATACAAATTCCCCTTATAGTTCCTTTGAATTGTAGTAGCTGACAAATCCCACCATAGAAATCAATAAAATCGGGAAAATGATTGCCAGCATTTCAATTGCTTCCAATTTGATCAAACTCAGGAGTTCGCCTCCGAGAATTGTAAGAAATACAAGCATCAAAACAATAATGGTGCTTCTTGCGGCTTTTCCTGTCACTTTTTCCGTCCGTTCGTCGTGTTCAGGTTCCCCGCTTTTCTTACGCCTTATGATATAAATAAGAGCAATTAACGACCCTATTTCCATTCCGATAATTAACGGCATATACTCGAATATATCCACTGTCATTATATGTTCTCCATATGATTTATGTAATTCAAGCTTAGTATCAGAGATAGCCCACGAAACGAGGGCACGCCTATATCTTTAAAATTGGTATGCCAATCTATCATCGGATGGACTGGAAAATACATTGTCAACATCCAGAAAGTAGGCTTGCCTTTCCTGATTTCCATGTAAATCCTTCCTTAAAAGTCCTTTGAATTGTAATAGGTGACAAATCCCAACATTGATAGCATCAAAACAGGAAACAGTATTGCCAGCGTTTCGCGTGTTTCCAGTTTGAACAAACCGAAAATATCTCCATAGAGAATTACAGCACATGCCGCCATCAGCACAATAATCGTGCTTTTTGCAGCTTTTCCTGTCACTTTTTCTGTTCGTTCATCATGTTCAGGCTCCCCGATTTTTTTGTACCTGATGTCGTAAATGGTGGAAATTAAAATTCCTATTGAAGCTCCAATAATCAGTAAAACCGGATATATTATTACCAGTGCTTCGCATGTTTCTGATTTGAACAAACCGAAAGTGCCTTCACAGATTATCAAATCCCAGAAAAAAAGGTTAAATACCGACGTTAACACAACAATCGTACATATTATGATTATTCCTCTCACTTTTTCTGTCCCTGTCATTTCATCATGTTCATGATATCCGGTTCTTTTACGCTTGATGCCGATTCTCCTACGCCTGATGTTGTAAATGGAATAAATTAAAATTCCTGTTGAACCTCCAATAATTCCCGGTATATTCGCAAAAATATCCATTTCCATTGTCCAGTCTCCTAAAGTTATCTAATTCAAACTTAATATTAGATATACACAACATCCAATATTTATAGATAATGCTGTATTATTTTTTAAGATGAAGTCGGAAGAAAAGTAGAGGAGAAAACATGGAAGAAGACATTTCTTCAATGCCCCTCGAAAACCTGCTATCACTTCTTGCAATGCTATCTGTATTTGAATAGCGTCACTAAATTGGAATAGCCAACAAAAGCTGCATTGAAAGCATTGAAATCAATAAAGGAAACAGTAGTTGAAACGAAATGGGAAGCAATAAGAGAAAAAACATATCAAGCAATTTTCAGAATCGAACAAAAACAGAATAAATCAGATTCAAATTAACAAAAGTCCGCTTGAGCAACGCGAAACGGACTCGCGCTCAAGAAGCGAGATCTTGAGTTGAGATTGTATGATGGGGCCGCTGAGATTTGAACTCAAGTCGCAAGACCCCCAGCCTTGCAGGATGGACCAGGCTACCCTACGGCCCCACGGGGACGATTAACAGTAAGACTTTTCAGTATATCATTCTTTCTGAAAAAAGATGTGAAAATGGGTAAAATTAAGGCTTAAGCCTGCTCCCATTGTTCGTATGCGTCAACGATCTCCTGTCCTTCGAGGAAGACCAGATTGTGCAGTTTGGCATACTCCTTTGCATCTTCCTTTGACAATGCTCTGCCGTTGGAATCGTCCAGCATCTCACAAACCACCATTGCAGGGGTCACGTCTGCCATCTTTGCAATGGCAATGGAAAGTTCGGTCTGGCCCTTGCGATCATGTACCAAGCGGTCGGCTGCACGCAAAAGAGCGACATGTCCGGGTGTCCTGAATTCAGAACCAAAACTTACATCCTCGCCTTTCATGCACTTTTCCGTGATATTCGAGAGCTCGTTTATGGTCAGAGCCCTGTCATTGTCAGGGATACCTGTACGTGTTTTCCTGTGGTTCACCCATATGGAAAATGAGGAACGGTTGTCATAAGCGAGATCTCCGCCTTTCTCAACAGTGTTTCCAAGAGCGGGATTGGACCTTGCTTCATCACGCAGAACATCAGATATGAAGGGAAGACCAAGTTTTTGTGAATTTTCACCATCGATGACCACACAAATAAGCCCACCGCCATCTCTGCGCATCCAGCGCACATCATCAGGAGTTACAGAAGAAGCGGTAATAACAAAATCAGTTTCACCCTCTCTGCTATCTGAATCGTAAATAAAGAACATTTCCCCATTCTGTGCGGCCTTTATCGCATTCTTGATATTATCAGTGTAATTTTCATTTGTCATAGGATCACTCACATGCACTGCGGTCTTCGATCATAATCTTCACTTCATCCCCGTCATTCAGTTCCAAGGTCTTACGAAGATGAACAGGGGATATTATCTCCAGCAGATCGTGGGGGTAATGGCTACGTTCGGGAGTAACAACAGCTCCCCTCACTCCTTCTACCTCCACAAAATAACAATTACAGCCTCCAAAAGTACGCTGACCGTCAGTAAAACCGGATATTGAAATTATATTTTTCTGGCTTTTCCTTTTCTGTATGTCAGCACTGTGACTGGTAAGCCTGACATTGAGAGTACCCGGATAAGGCTTAAAATCCAACTTTTCTTCGAACTGTGATCCGTATCCATCCTGAGCAATGTAATACTGCCCTTCCCCAAGACCCGTTATCACATTACCATAGAGCTCAACTTTATCTTCATCGCCACAGAAGATGTGCTTATAATCACTGAACTCACTCTCAAGCCATGTCCGCCCCTCTTCCGTAATGGATATCATCTGGCCTTCAGGAATGATCAAACGATCGATCAAACCCTCTTCCTCAAGCTGCTTTAGTATCCTTGCGGCTGTTTTAGAACCTGTGGAAGTATATCTGGTGAACTCACTCGATGATATCTTTACAGGTTTCTTAAGTGCGCCCAGAAGAGCCAGATGTTTCAAAGAATTTATGCGATGCATTTTTGGTACCTTTTTGTTATCCTGCCTCAAATATGAGATGCATCTCAAATATGAGACGCAAGAAAATAAAGCTTTTGATGAGCAATACCCAATATTTAGAATGATTTATATTATAATAGAGAGAATTTTGTTATCAGGTTCCTGCAACATTTACAATGCCGGAACACAAACTCATGATATTGATATGAGAAGAGGGATGAATGATGAACAGATGGAACAGGGATTCGGAAAATCGTTCAGAATGTGAGGGGTGGCGTTCATACCTGTACAAATACATCTTTGAAGCTGACACCCCTATTGGAAAATACTTTGACATAACCCTTATAATAACGATCGTTCTGAGCGTTCTAGTCGTCATGCTGGACAGTGTTCATTCAATAAGCTCAGTTCATCACCAAAAGCTCTACATGGCGGAAATAATCTTCACCATCCTCTTTACAATTGAATATTTCCTGAGGATGATATGTGTAAAAAGCAAGGTCCGCTATGCCACCAGCTTCTTTGGGATCATCGATCTTCTGGCCATCGTACCAACCTATCTTAGTCTGTTCCTTCCCGGAAGCCAATACCTGCTGATAATCAGAGTACTACGTTTGCTCAGGATATTCAGGGTGCTCAAACTTGTCCAGTACCTCTCAGAGGCCGATATGCTGGTACAGGCTCTTAAAGACAGCAGCAAAAAGATAACAGTTTTTACATTCACTGTCCTGAACCTTGTAATAATATTAGGTTCCCTGATGTATGTCATTGAAGGGGATCAAAACGGATTTACCAGTATCCCCCGAAGTGTCTTCTGGGCTATAACAACACTGACAACTGTGGGATACGGTGACCTCGTACCTGTTACGCCACTAGGGCAGGCAATGGCATCCGTTGTTATGTTACTCGGTTATTCCATAATAGCGGTTCCCACTGGCATCATTACCCATTCTATTATAAACACCAGCATGGCAGCCAGACCTATAATGATATCTGAAAAAACGAAGGACATTGCTCTTAACATCGCCTGCCACAATTGTGGATTGCAGGGTCATGATACTGATGCTTTTTTCTGCAAAAATTGTGGCGCAAAACTATAAGAATACTATTTAATTCAACCAGTGATAAACATGGACATATTAATCACCACGATCATCGACAGTTCAATTGTCATCGGTCTTACCGCTGGCATTCTTTTTTTTGATATTCTCATACGAAAAAGTCTTAAGATGGACCTTTTCCAAGCCGCTCCAGATCTTACAATGGGTGCATTCGCAATGCAAATGTCTGTTATAGCAGCCCTTCTGATATCCGGTATCTCAACCGATCTTGCAACCGATTCGATCATTCTTGTCTTTTTTGCTTTCCTTTGGGTTATAACAATATGGCAAAGCTCAAAAAGAAGAACAATGAATCACAATCTTTCGTTCATAATTGGTTCAGTAGCATTTGCGGTCTCGGCATCCCATCTCATGAACCTTTATGACCCTATCATATTCAGCGTGGTCGTAGCAATTGCAACTATTCTGGGATATATGGCAGCAGCCATTACAAGGAACCTCTACAACGAAAAGATAGTACACAGATTTGAAGAAATGATGGGGAAGATCACCTCATACGACCTTATCGAAGCTTCATCAAAACACAGTGCCAGAGATGTCGATGATCCTCTTTCAGCTGCTGTTGACAGTATAAGATGTGCAATTCGGAACAATGATGAGGACATCTTCAAAAAAGGATTATACAAGATAACCATTACAGCAAAGAATCTCATGACAGGTGGCAGGGACACTACTGCTATTGCAAAACATATGAATTTCCATTTGCTCGAGATGGGCTTTATTGCAGCCTCAAGGGATGAAACTGCAACAGAATGTGTTGTTCGTTCGATCGGTGTTATCGGAAAGGCCGCTTCAAATCACGGAAGCCAGGATGGAGCTGTGCGATCATTAAGATCATTGACGTCCCTTTTCGATGTTTTAAAAGGAACAGCTTCAACCCAACTGAACCAACAATTTGTAAGGTCCATAGGGGATATTACAGAAGCTGCTGCCGGATCGAGACATGAAGAAGCAGTCGAAAAGGGATTGTTGCTGCTCAAAGAGATTGGCAACAATGCAATCTTTGCACAGGACACTTCAACCATGATAACCGTAATAAAACAGTTGCTGGAACTGGCGAGAATATCAACAAGATATGAGCGCGCAAATTACAGTCGTCTTATAGTTCTCACAATGCGGGATATCGGTATTCGTTTTATTCAAGAAAAAACTCAGGAAGGACAGGATGGTTTCAAAAAATTGGTGGGTTCTTTGCGTAGCATGGGAAAGTTTTTCGACCCTAAAGATGCATTGGAAATCATCCGGGCAATGCAGGACCTTGGTGTGATAGCTGCACGTGATTATCGTGAAGAGGAATTGTTACATGTCATTCATGAACTGAACGATGTGGGCCTTGCTGCTCTTAAAAATGACTCTGAGGAACTGATGCAACAGACCGTTGTTTCAATGAAGGATATCTGTCTTGCTGCAATGCGTTCAGAACTTGAGGTACCTGTAAAGGCCATTGCGAAACTTTTTTCCAGAATGGGAAAACAAGGACAGTTTGCCGTTATTGTCCAGGATGCTGTCATGGATATAGGCGAGCATCGCACTCATGAAGATACATTCTACATCCTTTTTTTGCGAACATATGAAGGTACAGGGGAGTGAACTTTCTAAATAGAAGAGTATATGTATAATGCATTGCAAATATTTCGAATCCAAAGTGAAGTTGTTACTAATATATTTCTGTATTTATATGTAATATCTTCAAAAAGGAGAAAGCTGCATGAAAAAAATGATCACGTTGATACTAGTGTTTGTGATAGCAGTATTGAGTTCCGGATGCATGGATTCCGGAACCATGAGCAAATACGACATTTACATTCAATTGTACGACAATGATGTAGAAGAATATAATCCTGTTATAAATGAACTTATTGAAAAACAGGAAAACTACACTGCTGCATATGAGGCTTACATTAATGCATCTGATAAGGATGCGAAAGAAAATGAACTCGATGAAGCATTGGATCAACTGATAACTGCAGAGAACAATTACAGATCCACTGCAGACAATATATACAGGCATCTTAACGAATTTGAGTCCTTTGTAATATCCAATGAAGATACGCTTGAACGCAAAGGTGTTGACACAGTTCAGCTTAAAGCGGATATTCAAGATTGGAAAGAAGAAATCCGATACAACCTCAACCAGTTCCAATTGAATTTGTGAAAATGGTAGCCATCATTGCGGATGGATGGTAATTCTTTGCAGGTTAACCAGATCCAAAGATCGCACTGTATTTTAATAGAAGGTCACTCTGGACATGCTCCACGTGGGAGATTCAGGACAGTTTGCTGTTATTGTCCAGGATGCTTTCATTGATATGGGTGAGCCTCAAACCCATGATAATTCTACATCCTTTTTTTGTGAACTATGAAGGTACAGGGAAGTGAACTTTCTAAATGGAAGAGTATATGTATTGTAATAGTAAATCTCAAATATGGGGAAAAGAATCATGACGGAAAAATCTATCCGTTTAGGAAGACTACTAGCTTTAATATTAAGCGGATTCATAGCCGGATGGTCACTACGAGGATTATTATTTTACTATGGATACCAGTAATCGAAATCACTCGTTTTTTTCAATTTGGTCGTGCACCTATATTTAATGGTCAAATTCCAAATATTTGTTGATGGAAGTTTTACCAAAAGAATGAAAATCCTATGGAACTCTTTTTAAAATCGTTTTATTTTGATAACCAAAATGACAATACCTTTCAAATTCGTCCTTATAAATCTACTATCTATCGCTATGGACACAACATATATGTATTGTAATTGTATTGTAATTCATACTAAAATTCAATCATGTAGGTGTTGTAATGGAACTAAATGGAGTAGAGATCGAAGATACATTTGCAGAGGCATTCCCAATCAAAATTTCACGAATACTGATCACAGCAGCAACAAAGCGCTGGGCAACTGTTGCAGCACAGGAAGCAACAGGATTCGGAACATCAGTCATTGGATGTCCTGCTGAAGCCGGCATTGAGAAGTACGCGGATGCAAGTGAGACACCAGATGGCAGACCAGGTGTTTACATACAGTTATGCACCTTCGGATTCAAGTCACTTGAAGAACAGCTTTTAGAGCGTGTCGGTCAGTGTATACTCACAGCACCAACAACCGCAGTGTTCAACGGCCTTCCAGATGCAGAGAAGCAGTTCGATACCGGACGCAAGCTCAAATACTTCGCAGATGGAACAGAGTCTGAGACAGAAGTTGGCGGTCGCAAGATGCACGTTATCCCAATGATGGAGGGTGACTTCCTTGTCGAGGACACACTCGGTGCAGTAACCGCTATCGCAGGTGGTAACTTCTTCATCTTCGGTGACACACAGATGACAACACTTACCGCAGCAGAGAACGCAGTCGATGCAATCGGAGCTGTTGATGGTACCATCACACCATTCCCAGGCGGAATCGTAGCAAGCGGTTCAAAGGCAGGCGCAAACAAGTACAAGTTCCTCAAAGCAACTGCAAACGAGAAGTTCTGTCCAAGCATCAAGGACAAGGTAGAAGGCTCAGAGATTCCTGCAGATGTTAACTGTGTCTATGAGATCGTTATCAATGGTCTTGACTTCGAATCCATTGCAAAAGCAACCGAGATGGGAATCAGAGCAGCTGTTGCTGTTCCTGGAATCAAGAAGATCACCGCAGGAAACTACGGCGGAAGTCTCGGACCACACAAGTTCAACCTTCATGACCTTTTCTAAGGTCAACCATTTTTTATTTTCTTTTTTTAGGTCCTCGTTTGTTCAGAATTTCCTTTCATAGTGTTTTATAATATCTATTCATAATGATAGCAGGCTGATAGTATGCAAGAATATCTACGCTCCACAGAGATAATCGACTGGGAACACCCAAAAATTCAAAAGCTTGCAAAAAAGCTTGCATTGGGATCGGATGATCTTGTTGAAATTACAAAAAGGTGTTTTGAATGGGTAAGGGATGAGATATATCACAGTCATGATCATTGTTTGAACCCTATCACCCTGAAAGCTTCCGATGTCCTGGAAGCAGGAACAGGTTACTGTTATGCTAAAAGTCACCTTCTGGCAGCTTTGCTCAGGGCAAATGGCATTCCCGCCGGATTATGTTATCAGCGTCTTAGCAGGGATGAGAATGGAGAACCATTTTGTCTCCATGGTCTGAATGCTGTCTATCTGCCGGACATCGGTTGGTACCGTATCGATGCCAGAGGAAACAAAAAAAGTGTGAATGCTCAATATGCTCCACCTGAAGAGATGCTCGCCTATGAGATAAAAGTAGAAGGTGAAGCCGACCTGCCGGAGATATGGGCAGACCCACTACCTGTTATAGTCGATCTCCTGACAGTATATGACAACTATGAAGATATCTGGGAAAATCTGCCGGATATTCCATTGATAGAACAGACAAAAAAATGAAGATAAATGAAAAAAGTCAAAAATGGTTGGATAGATCGAAAAATGATCTATCATTAAACCTTTTACAAACCTATTGCTATCAGGCCTTCTCTGATAATATCTATTGGGTTAAGACCTGTTATCTCCATCATCACACCGATACCAATGAAGGTACCTATGGTACTTCCAACATTAGCAAGTGCGGCTACAAAGACAACTCTGAAGAAATTGTTCTTCTGAAGCTCTTTGAAGCTCTCGAGCTTTATCATTTCCTTCAGATCAGCGGTAGTTGGACTCCGTTGTTTAGCTTCCATAAGACCCGCAAACCATCCGGCGGCCATCATTGGATTCAAGGAGGTCAGCCAGGCGACCGAAAATGCAGTGATAACCGAGTATGGATGACCTTTTGCAAGAGCTGCTCCCATGGCACTGAGTACACCGTTGATAATGAACCACCAGCCAAATGCCAGAAGCAACTTGTCGATAGGAGTTCCCGACATAATGAGCAAAATGAATGTTGCAAGAGCTATCCCTACTATTCCAATACCAATTATCTTCATGAAGCTGAACCGTTTTTGAGGCAATTCCGTCAGTGAAGAAACAGGAGGGAGGGACTTCGGGTCCTTAAGGTATCTTTCAACTCCCTGCTTGTGGCCTGCACCTAATACTGCTATTATCTTCTTGTTGCCACCATTGGCAAGTCTTAAAAGATTTCCTGCAATATAGGCATCCCTTTCATCAATGAGCACGGTAGCCGCATTCGGGGAAGCTTTTCGAAGCTCATTAATAAGCGTCGTTACCATGTCCTGATCAGTAATATTATCAATATCTATATTCTTGGAACCACCAATTCCCAGAGCTGAAGAAACAAGTGCAACTAGCATATTGAACTTTTCAAAGATGCTCATCTTGCTCCAGAAACGCTGCAATGTAAGCTGTATATCACGGTCAACAAGCGCGACCTTGGCCCCATTGGCTTCTGCTACATCGATGGCAGTTATCATTTCAGCACCTGGCTGAACTCCCATCTCATTGCCGATCTTCTTCTGTACATAGGCCAAAAGCAGGTGCACCAGGAAGTAATATATCTTTCCGCCACTCAGGATATCCTTTATGGGAAGGTCTGAATCTTTTACCTCCCCTTTAAGCGAATCATATCTGCCTTGGCAGAGCTCGACTGCCACAATATCCGGCTTTTCATTTTCAATAGCGCTTGTTACTTCATTGACGCTCTTCTCTGAAACATGGGCTGTACCCACGATTATTATTTCAGAAGGCTTTGCTTTGACAGGATCAACTCTTTCCGTTGAAACAATGGAAGGTGTCTGTGAAAAAGTAGCACCTCCATTTCCGGAATAAGCTGAGCCTGAACCTATATCGTAATTATAACCAGAAGCAGCAGTACGGGAATCGGTCATCAACTGACTTTCCTTTAACTTTACTTCTTTATCTGTCGAACTTTCCATTGTTCACATCACTCGTTCAATAATGTCATAGTATGCATCAGATCGGTCCTGGAAAGAATACCTGCCACAGAACCATCTTCATCTATCACCAATACCCTGCCGATGTTGTTAAAACTCATCAGCTTTAAAGCATCGGAAGCAGTCGCCTCTAATGGAATCGTCACTACATTATGTGTCATTAGATCGGATACCAACACACTGTAACGTTCCAGAGGTATTACCCTGCGCACATCTGTAAACGTTATAATACCTTTTAAAGTATTACGTTCCATCACTGGATAGCCCATGTGTTTTTTTTCGAACATGAATTGTGTTAGTTCATCAATTGTCATGGAAGGTTCGACAGAAATAACCTCTTTTGACATAACATCCTTAACAGGTATTTTTTCAAGTATGATCGTAACAGCTGTGGACCTGTCTTCTCCGGATGCACCCATGTAAACAAAAATTGCAATAAATATAAGCCAGGGATTCCAGGGACTCGAGACCAATCCCAGAAAACCGAGAAGTAAAGCAAACATTTTACCTACAGATGCTGCTGTGTGAGTTGCCTGTATATAACTCATCTTTCTTGCAAACCATGCCCGAAGGATACGTCCTCCATCCATTGGAAATGCCGGTAGCAGATTGAATATACCAAGAACTATGTTGATAGAGCCGAGCATTTGTATGATCCTGAAAACAACATTATTTCCAAATGTAGCGAACGTATCAGCCAGAACAAAATTGAGCAGGAGTAGTGATGTACCTATAATGAAACTTACAAGAGGACCTGCAAACGCCATTTTTGCTTCCTGAGAAGGATCCCTTGGGATCTCTTCCATTGAAGAGACACCACCTATAAGGAACAAAGTGATATCTGTTATCTTAACACCATATTTTTGTGCCAGATAGGAATGCCCCAACTCATGAAGGACCACACATACAAAAAGAAGAAGTGTTGTCACAAATGCAAGCAAGTATCCTAGCGATACCGGTTGAATATCACTAAAGCCAAAAGGTGCAGGATTGGACGCAAATATAAATGCAAAAACTGGCAGCACCAATAGGAATGTGATGTGAATTTTGATAGGAATACCAATAATAGTCCCAATTTTGAAAGAATTTTGCATGACTAAATTCTCATCTTTATGATATTTAGTACTATCTGGTTGTTTTCATCGATTTCTATAATACTATTTCTTTTGATGTTTACCATTGAATGGTCTAAATTTGCCTTACAGAACACTTTCACCCCGCTTGGCTCAACTGTATATATGCTCAGATCATAGTTAGTATTAGACACGGATCCCGGTGGTACACGTCTTTACAAGTTTCAAGGCTAGGTATCATCGATCCATCCCCTCATCCGTGAAAAAATAAAAAACGATATTGAAAAACGATTATTTTAAATTTTTTTACTTAACCGCTTTTGCAAGGTCCTTCAAAAATAGTTCTATCGTTTCATTTTTGATGTGAGGCATTATAACGATCCTAAGAGCACGGGGATCACGTGTAATAGATACATGCCATCCATGTTCATCAAGCAATTTTTTTCTCACAAGATCAGCTTCAGGAACATCCAATGCAACAATATTCAAAACCGGATCGATAACAGTACCTATACCTAATTTGTCTGCACCTTCGACCAATTTTTTTGTGACAGACATACAGTCTGAAACAACTTTTTTGTAACCTTCTCTTCCAAGATGTTTCATGACAGCATAAGTTGAAGCCACTGCTGCACCACTTCGAGTTCCTGTTAGTGAATATTGTTTATTGACACTTAAATAAGGTGTGTGTATCTCAAGACATTCAAAATATTCAGGTTCTTTGAACAAGAGACCACCTGAAGGAATTGTGCTAAGAGCCATTTTATGAGGATCTATTGTCATTGAAGTTACGCCTTCAAGTTTAAAATCATAGGAATAATCAAGATTCATAAAAGGAATTACAAAACCACCAAATGCTGCATCAACATGCAAAAAAATATCATTTTCAATAGCTAGCTCTGATAATTCATCGATGGGATCAAGCTGCCCAAATTCTGTAGTACCTGCAATACCAACAAGACCAATTGTGTTTTCATCAATAAGCGATCTTACAGAATTCAGGTCAACTTTAAGCAGATTATCAAGAGAAGCTTTCCTAATTTCAATCCCTGAAAGGTTTGCAACTTTATCGAATGAAAAATGAGCTGATTGTGGCATTATAATGTTAGGGTTTGATATATCACGCCGAAAATTTTGCATTGATCTTATTGCTTGTATATTAGATTCGGTTCCTCCGGCTGTAAGATAGCCAGCTTTTTCAGGAGAATTTTTGTGATGTAACATTTCTCCAAACATAGCAAGAACTTGTCTTTCAAGATCGAATGTACCAGGGAAAAGACCTGGATCACCCATATTTGACTCTATGAATTGTGTATGTGCTAAAACTGCAATTTCATGTGGATAAGTACACATTGAACTTAGAACACGCTCATAACTTGTATCAGCGGATTTGGCTTTTTTAAGAATTGCTAATATTTCTTCTTTTGTTTTGCCGTTTTCTTCCATGAATTCTCAAGCTAATTACATACAACCTGTTTAAAATGATTGTGTTTAAATTATCTAAAAATAGAGATGAATATAGTTAATTCATAGATGAAGTTCTAAAAAATCAAATTTTATTAATTTGCTACGAATAACATTTTGATCTTATTAAAATTATGATAAACAAAATAAAGAACATCAAAAATATTAAATTAAATTAAATTATGGAACAAAATTTCAGGAAATACTTATGTGCCTTTATTTGAATGTTTAATTTTTTACTGAATTTTATTAAACTTAAACTTGAGGAACTCTAGGGGTCACCCCATTGTTTCGACTGGAACATTTTAGTCAATTTTGGGAATTTGGTTCTAAACTTCTGGAAAGGTTTATTAACTATTAATTATATCTTTACAACACCTTCTTTTTTTAGTATTATAAAAAATATATCTCTTATTTTTTTTCTGCACTCCAGTCGAAACCATAGGGTCACCGTTCTTTATATAGTTTCCAAGGGAAACAAAGGGGTCTACTTCCAAAAGAACTCATTTTAATGTTTTTTGTTATAAAGTGATTTTTGTAAATAATTCGAAAATAATTCGCTTGACTTTGTTTTCAGTTTTATACATTTAGTTTTATAAAATACTCCAGCCGAAACGAAGGGGTTCTAACCATAAATGTTAATAAGGTACACTTCCATTGCATCAACTGGAAATAATAATGTTAACAATTTTTGGATTTAAGATGGTTAAAAGTAATTAATAATGTTCTGGAAAATGTTGTATAAAGATTAATGATGCTAATATTCTACTATCATAAAAAAATCTTTATTTGTAAGTATTTTTCTGCATTTTTCTTATTATTTTTCTTATTTTAAGTTCATTAAAAACTTTTAAGACTAAAAAATGATATCTTAAAAAACTTTAACTCGTGTAAATTGATTAAAATATATCTAACTGATAAACTTTGACATTCACTGAATAATTGTATTGTTTATTATGATCTTGTCGTTAGAATAAATGTTGTTTCATAATCATTATTAATAAGTCTAAACTTATTGGAAGGTTCAAAATATGGAGAATAAATCATTAGGTGGATTATTTGAAGATTTATTGCAGAGTGAATCACTCTTTAAAAACAAGGAAGTTTTGAGACCTTCTTACACACCTGCCACACTACCTCACAGGACCGAACAGGTAAACAATCTTGCTACTATCCTTGTTTCTGCACTTAGGGGAGATACTCCATCAAATATTTTGATTTACGGGAAAACAGGTACAGGTAAAACAGCTGTTGCACGATATGTTGGTATCGAACTCGAGAGGAAAAGTGAAGATCTGGATGTTCCATGTTCTGTACTTTATCTTAATTGTGAGGTTATCGATACACAATATAGGTTATTGGCAAATCTTGCTAAACAATTTGGTGAAGATATTCCAATGACAGGATGGCCTACCGATCAAGTATTTTCAAAATTCAAAGAAGCGATCGATTCTAAAAAGCAGGTTATAATGATCATTCTGGATGAGATCGATAAACTTGTGAAAAAGGGAGATGATGTTCTTTACAATCTTTCCCGTATAAACACCGATCTTAAAAATGCAAAGCTCAGTATGATAGGTATATCAAATGACCTTAAATTTACAGATTTTCTCGATCCAAGGGTGAAAAGTTCACTTGGGGAAGAAGAGATAATTTTCCCACCATACGATGCTGAACAGATAAGTGATATCCTAAAGCAAAGAGCAGCTATTGCTTACAAGGAAGATGTCCTTGACGAAATGGTCATTCCTTTGTGTTCTGCTTTTGCAGCACAGGAACATGGTGATGCAAGACGTGCACTGGATCTTCTAAGAGTTGCAGGTGAGCTTGCTGAACGTGATAACCAGGGTCATGTAGCGGAAGAGAATGTCAGAAGAGCTCAGGAAAAGATCGAGATCGATCGTATCGTTGAAGTGGTCAGGACACTTCCGACACAATCAAAACTGTCCCTTTATAGTGTAATGGTCCTGAGGGATAACGGACACAGAAATGTTACTACAGGAGAGGTCTACAACGTTTACCGTCAGTTATGTTTAAGTGTAGATATGGATATCCTGACACAAAGAAGGGTCACTGATCTTATATCTGAACTGGATATGCTTGGTATTCTCAATGCAGTCGTAGTCAGTAAAGGACGTTATGGAAGGACAAAGGAAATAGTATTGAGTGTTCCTATCGAAAGTACCAGGCGTGTTCTTCTGGAAGATTACAGGTTAGGAATGCTTGCAGACTTCAAACCGGTGATTACAGCACAGATGCATCTGTGATGCATCAATTTTTAATTTGTTGTAAAAAAAGTGAAAAAATGTAAGGATATTTAGGATATGAGCAGTCTCAGATGACCCAGATATGGTATTCTGAACTGTGCTGTTCCTATTATCCATTCTTCTTTAATAGGTTCATAATAGCTTATCTGGCCTTGCTGATCAAAATAGATGTTCGTTCTTATATTGTCACCTTTTGTGATATAACCACTGTGAGGAGCAGCAGGACCGTTAATCCACATAGGTTCTCCCTCTTCTACATAATACATAGCCCGATGTATGATAGGTGTAACTCCTTCCTGACCATAAGGACGGTATAGAATAACATCACCCTGCATTTTAAATGAAATATGTTCTGTAGAAGTATCCTGATTGGTTATTATCTGTGTCCGATCAATACTTTTTATGAAAATAATGTCACCGATCTGCATATGTGGTTCCATGCTGCCGGATTCAACCGCAACCATAGGTGTCCACATTCCAAAAACGATCTGTGAGATCACTGCAAAAGCCAGTACAGCCAGAAGCACGGATGCGAGATCTCTTGTAATAGAGATCCAGAAATTCTCACTTGTTCTAAATGTGTGAAATGATTCTTGTAAGGTCATATTGATCCAAAAGAAGAAAGTATCTGATTGGTTAAAAGAATATTGTATTTAGGCCTTATCTATTATCTTCGTACGTAGCATTTTTATTTGTAGGAATGCTTTTGTTACCACGACTCAAATTTTGCTCATGGATATTCGTAGTTTCGTCAATTTCGATCTGAGCTTCAATTTCAGTTCTATCATTTCATTTCAGGCCATATTATGAAAGAGATCAAGGCGCAGGAAGTTTTTTTGGAAGCAGGTTATCAGATAAGCCCTAAAGCTGTGGAAATGATCACCTCACATAGTGCACCAAATGACCTTATTTCCTATATACTCGAAAATGTGGATGAATCCCTTTTTGTCATTGAAGCTGAACATATTAATATTGAGAGTTTTGAAAAAGAATATCCGGACCTTCCAAAGGAATGTCTTGATGAGGTACCGTGTTCCAATGATACTTCAACATCTCAAGTATCCCCAGTTCCTTCGACCCGATCTCCTGCACGGTCTTCAATATCCTCAACACCTTCTCCAACATCATCTTCAGCCACTTTACGAGATGAAAGATGTTTTAGTGACTCCAACGGGCAGGTGAACAATATCAATATCATGTCTGACATTACAGATATGTCGACCTGTGTTGGTGAGTACATGGAATTTGTCCAATATTTCAGGAACCGTTACACTAAACTGAGTAATATCATACGTGGAAGGGTCACCGCCCGACCGATTGAAAGCCTTAACAAGAACCGGAAACAAAGTAGCGGCATAAGGCGTGGAGGCGGTGGGGATTATAATGAGACATCTATCATAGGGATGGTCTCTGAGATAAGGACCACTGCCAATGGTCATAAGATGCTACAATTGGAAGACCCCACAGGTTCATTTCCGGTGCTGGTGCATCAGGCGGAAAAGGACCTGTTCGAGGAAGCAAGCAAACTCGTTCTTGATGAGGTCATCGGTATAACCGGCTCAATGACCAATGATGGTAGTCTTCTGATCGCGAAAAAGCTGGTACTTCCAGACCTTCCGAACATCTCGAACAGGAGAGAAGGTACCTGGGGTAAAGCAGTTTTCACATCGGATATCCATGTGGGTAGCTCTACTTTTCTTGAGGAAGAGTGGTGCGGTTTTCTTGATTTCCTTAACGGCAAGACCGATAATGAGCAGCTGAAAAAGATGTCTGAGGAAATACGTTTTCTTGTGGTCGCAGGTGATCTTGTTGATGGTATCGGCATATTCCCGGGACAGGAACATGAGCTTGATATACTTGACATCTATGACCAATATAGAAAAGCTGCTGAGTACTTCGATCAGGTACCTGAACATATAAAGATCATCATTTCTCCCGGTAACCACGATGCGGTCAGGCAAGCAGAACCCCAGCCACGTTTTCCGGAGCGTATCACTTCCCTTTTCTCTGACAGGATAACGTTTGTAGGAAATCCTGCGCTTGTTGATCTTGATGGTGTCAAGGTCCTGATGTATCATGGACGTTCGATAGATGATCTGGTAGCATCTGTTCCGGGAGTTTCTTACCAGGAACCTGAAAAAGCTATGGTGGAAATGATAAAGCGAAGACACCTTTCACCAATATATGGAAGCAGGGTTTCCATTGCACCGGAAAAACAGGACCATTTCGTTATTGACCCGATACCCGATATACTGCATTGTGGTCATGTACATACTGTTGGCATTGGCAACTACAAGAGTGTACTTCTTATAAATTCAGGTACATGGCAGTCTCAGACAGAGTTCCAGAAAAGGGTCAATTTAATGCCTACCCCTGCAAAAGTTCCGGTGGTGGACCTATCTACTCTCAGGACAACCCTTCTTCAGTTCTAATGATATTATCACAAGGTATGAGAAAGAATTTGAGCTATCTTTCTATTTCCGATTACTATATATACTTCGACAGGGAAGTATGCATCAAATGTCTTTAAAAAATAAGGAAGATCTGATGGTTCTTCCTGAGATAACTGATTTTGAAACTTTGCTAAAAAAGCAAAAGTACAGTCTTGCAGGCACTCATTCGGCTGTTAAGACATGTCTTTGGCTTAGCCGTTCAATAAAAGATGAAGGCGACTGCTATAAGTCAACTTTCTATGGCATAACTTCTCATTGTTGCTTACAAATGACGCCGACACTTAGGTGTAATCAACGGTGTTTGCATTGCTGGAGGCCTACTGAAGTTGAAGTATCTCTTCCAAATAATTGGGATTCTCCAGTGGAAATAGTGGGGTCATCAATTAAGGCACAGCGAAAGTTGATCTCAGGTTTTGGACATTCAGCACCAAGAGAGCGCTGGATAGAAGCCAATGAACCAAAACATGTCGCTATCTCTCTTTCAGGTGAACCTACATTGTATCCGTATCTTCCTGAACTTGTAGAAGAGTATGAAAGCCAGGGCTTTAGTACTTTTGTTGTAAGTAATGGTACTGTTCCTGAAATGATGGAAAAGATAGAACCTTCACAGCTTTATATGAGCCTGGATGCGCCTGACAAAGAGACGTATGAAAAGGTTTGTTTACCGAAATCTCCTGCACTGTGGGATAAGATCAACAGGTCCCTTGAGATCCTTGGAACGAAAAATAACAGAAAGGCTATTCGCATAACATTGATCAAAGGTTTGAACATGTTCGATACGGCAGGTTATGGGCGACTTATCGAAAAGGCGGACCCAGATTACATTGAGGTCAAGGCGTATATGCATCTTGGATTTTCCAGAAGCCGCCTTCCACGCGAAGCCATGCCTGCACACGATGAAGTTCTGGAATTTGCAAAAGAGCTTGCTGGTCATATTGGATACAGTGTTGCGGATGATGTGGAAATTAGTCGTATTGTTCTTCTTTCGAAAGACGGAAAAGTATCACATCTTGAATAAAATTTAGACAAGGGTTATGCAACCAGTCATAACTTATATTTATATCCTTGTTCACATAGGTACATCTGTATAGCTAATAGCATCAATGTTCAATGCAGAACATAATCATCAGGTTGCAAGATGCAACTATAATTCCAATTGATCCTAATTATGGAGTATTCCTACAATGGCTGAACAATCTTCACATCAGAAATACGAGTTTAAAAAGAAACTGGAATCGTTAAGGGGAAAAAAAGGTCGTGGTACCGAACTTATTTCTCTGTACATACCTCCTGATAAACAGATCTCAGACGTTGTATCACAGCTTAGGAATGAACATAGCCAGGCTTCCAATATCAAATCCAAGCTTACCAAGACCAATGTGCAGGGAGCCATCGATTCTATTATGTCAAGGCTCAGGTATGGTACAGTTCCGGAGAACGGGATCGTATATTTTACTGGTGCGGTAGATGTTGGTGCGAACAAGACCAATATGGAGACCACCATTGTTGAGCCACCCCAACCTATTATCACTTACAGATATCACTGCGATTCGTCTTTTTTCCTTACCCCATTGGAAGAGATGCTAAAGGAAGCAAAGACCTATGGTCTGCTTGTATTGGACAGGCGTGAAGCTACGGTTGGTCTTCTCACGGGTAAACAGATAGAAGCATTCCGTAAGCTTACTTCCACTGTACCCGGCAAACAGAGAAAGGGTGGTCAGAGTGCTCACAGGTTCCAGCAATTGCGACTTATTGCCATACATGATTTCTACAAACGTATCGGAGATGCTGCAAGTGAGGTCTTCCTTGCAGTAGACCAGAAAGATTTCGAAGGAGTGCTTATAGGTGGTCCGTCACCCACAAAGGAAGAGTTCGAATCAGGTAATTTCTTCCACCATGAGATCGAGAAGAAGGTCCTTGGTCTTTTCGATGTTGCATACACCGATGAATCCGGTCTTCCCGAACTCGTGAATGCTGCGGGCGAGAGACTTGAAGACCTTGATCTCATGGTCGAGAAGAAGCTGATGCAACAGTTCTTCAGGGAATTGGTATCGGATTCCGGCAAAGCGACCTATGGTGAAGATAATGTCCGTGAGAACCTCATAATAGGTGCTGTGGATATATTATTGATATCCGAGGACCTCAGAGCTGTAAGGGAAACCGTCAAGTGTATTTCTTGTGATTATGAGCAGAAGACAAGTCGCGAGTTCAAGCCCGGGGACAGCAGTTCTCCTACTGGCAATTGCCCTAAATGTGGCTCTTATCTTGAGATCACTGAAAAGGTGGATGTCGTTGATCAATTGTCTGAGATATGTGACCAAATGGGCACAAGGGTGGAGTTCATATCCACTGATTTCGAGGAAGGTTCACAACTGTTGAAAGCTTTTGGCGGCGTTGTAGCGATATTGCGCTTCAACACAGGTATCTAAAGTTAATTTAAAGGTGATCATTTTGTTTTTAGATTTTATAGATCAGGTTACAAGTATACTGAACGATGCTGTCAGTTCAGCAGGGTTTGAAGCAGACGATATGGAGCTTGGTCCTTCACAGCACGCAGACCTGTCTTCAAGAATAGCATTCAGGTTAGCTTCTGTTGCAAAGCAGAGCCCGAAGGATGTTGCTGAGAAGATAGCAGGCGAAATTGTGATACCTAAAGGCTCTCTCGTAGAGAAAGTTGAGGCATTGGGTCCCTATTTGAATATCTGGGCAAGCCGTAATTTCATTGAGGGCACAGTTCTGGCCATAAGGGAGCAAAAAGAAGCCTTTGGTGGCAATTTCTCTGAAGGCAGGATATTGCTCGAGCACACTTCGGCAAATCCTAACGGTCCGCTACATGTGGGTCACATAAGGAATTCCATAATCGGTGATACCCTCGGGCGTATTCTCAAACGTGCAGGATATGATGTGGAACTTCACTATTACGTTAATGATATGGGTCGCCAGATAGCAATAGTTTCCTGGGCTCTTGGCCACTTCGAGTTTGATGAGAGCTCCAAGCCTGACCATGCCATTGCAGATGTTTACATAAAAGCAAACGCAGAACTCAATGCTCATCCTGAAAAAGTAGCTGAGATAGACAAGCTTATGCAGCTTGTTGAAAAAGGAGATGCAGCTACCATCGAAACTTTTGATAAGGCGGTCGGTCTGGCAGTTTCCGGCATCAAAGAAACGCTTAAGAAGATGAATGTGGCACATGACGAGTTCCCGAAGGAATCCGGTTTCATCAGGTCCGGCGATGTTTCAAGGATAGTTGAAGAGATAAAGGCCACAGGTCGCACGGAGATTGACAACGGTGCACTTGTTGTAGATCTTAAGGACTACGGATTTGAAAAGACACTGGTGATACAGCGTACTGACGGCACATCCCTATACACCACACGTGATCTTGCATATCATGAATGGAAAGGCGAGCGTGCGGACAGGATCATCGATGTGTTCGGAGCAGACCACAAATTGATATCCGGTCAGCTCAAGGCAACCCTTAATGCAATAGGCAAGAAAGAGCCTGAATTCGTTATCTTTGAATTCGTATCACTTCCGGAAGGCTCAATGAGCACAAGAAGTGGTAAGTTCATCAGTGCTGATGACCTACTGGATCAGATAAAGACACAGGCGTATGAAGAAGTTGACAAGCGCCGCCCGGAGATGCCTGATGATTTCAAGGCAGATGTGGCTGAGATCGTGGGAATTGGTGCGGTGAGATACGATATCATAAAAGTATCACCTGAAAAATCCACAGTGTTCGACTGGAAAGAAGCCCTTGACTTTGAAAAACAGGGTGGGCCATTTATTCAGTACTCACATGCACGTGCATGTAGCATTCTCCAGAAAGCTAAGGATGAAGGTATCTGGAAACCGGAAGAACCTATCAATGCTGCTCTTCTTGTGGAAGATTCTGAAGTTTCTCTCATTAAGAAAATGGCAATGTTCGACCACATGCTCGATCAATGTGCAAAAGAGCTCAGACCTCACACGTTTGCTATCTATGCAAGAGAACTTGCAGATGCGTTCAACCAGTTCTACCGCTTTGTATCTGTCTTGAATGCAGAGGATGAACAATTACGTTCAAGCCGTATTGCTCTGGTGGATTGTGCAAGAATGGTTCTTGCCAACACTCTGGATACTCTTGGATTGGGCGCACCTGAATCCATGTAAGCTTGCAGTAAGGATGCAGATCAACAGAAAAATGACCTAATATGAGATAAACGGAGAATGAAGAATGGAATTATATTTGTACATTCTCCTGTATCTATTTTTAGTGAACACATATTCTTTCTGGCTTATGTTCTCTGACAAGAGAAAGGCTATCAAAAATAAGTACCGGATCCCTGAAAAGAAGCTGTTCAGGTGGGCTATACTTGGAGGCAGTATTGGTTCTATCCTTGGTATGGAAGCCTTCAGGCACAAAACGAGACATCCGACCTTTAAGATAGGTATGCCTTTGATATTGATAGTAGAAGGTTACCTTTTTGTTGAGCATGTTCTTCCATTTTTGAAATGAGCCTCTGTGATCCAAAAAGTGTTTTAAAAAAGAGTGCTTACTTTATTTGAATGCGTATAAGGATAGAGACCCCCAAGTTCAGTTTTTTCAAGTATCATAAAGTGGAAGATGAATACAAAAAAGTGTTCTTTTCTCCTATACCTACGATATTCAATTATGGTTTCATTGAAGGTACAGTAGGTGCTGATGGGATGGAGGAAGATGCCATTGTGCTTGGTCCACATCTTGTTCAGGGCACTCTTGTTAGATTGGACGATGCGGATGGGGTTGTGAAATTCGTAGATGATTCTTTAAGAGACGATAAAAAACTGTTCTTTTCCGGCAGCAGTACATATTCTGCCACACTTTTCAGTACATATTTCCGAACATACGCATTGTTCAAGCGTTTTCGCTATCTGATATTTGAAAGAAGATTTGCAGAGTGTAGATTTGAAGGTATTGAACTGTTCGATAAGGTCTAAAATCACTGCATATCATACTGTTCTAAAATAAAAAAGAAAAAGTGAAGGGATAAGCATCTCCCTTAAAGGATATCGATGGTCTGTAGATTCTTGACCTTATTACCAAAAGGTATGCCTTCCTGCTTGAGATGCTCCTTTATCGTGGTCTCAACGATCTTCACAAGTTCTTCCTTTTCCACATTAGTAACCGCTGAGAGGAACTTCAGGGTGCAATTCTTGCTTTTTGTTTCAAAGAACTCTATATTGGGTGCACTCTCGGAAGATGTGATACTGGCCTTCATGAGGGTTTCGGGATATTCCAGTGCCATCTTTATATGACCTACAAAATCAGGGTTTAGCTTTTTGATCTGTTCGCCTATGGAAGTTAGAACATCGATGGCATATTTTTCTGCCTTTTCGGCTTCCAGTTCGCAGTCCTTGATAGTGAGTTCGCCGGAATAGGAGCTCACTTCGGAAGCTTCAATGGAATTGATGTTTTCCCTTACTTCCCTTTCCTTGCTCTGACCAGCCAGCAGGTCTATGAGTCTCTGGAACTTTTCATCGGCTTCCTTTGCAGAGAACTCGATAACTTCTGCTTCGGGATTGAGCCCTTCCAGGAATTTCCTGACCTCTGCAACCTTTTCTTTCTCTGCTATATCGACCTTGTTGATACAGAGGATATCAGCATCTTCGATCTGTGTCTGAATGAACTTTGGTGTCTGTTTTATCTCCGTATTGAACCTTGTTCCATCCACAATGTTAACGATAGGGGCAAAGCTCAAGTCATCGATCTTCATCAGTGCAATATCGTCCTTGATCTGTCTTGGGAAAGCGATACCGGTAGGTTCGATGATAATAACATCTGGATGGAATTCATCCGAAAGGTTGCTCAAAGTGTATTCCATACTTATCTTGAGCGTACAGCAGATACACCCGCTTGTTAGTTCTTCCGTAACGATACCGGTACTTGAAAGGGTATCACCGTCAAGGCCTATCTCGCCTATCTCGTTCACTATTATTGCTATCTTGTGTCCTGTATCGCTAAGATGTTTTCCAAGCTTCAACAGAGTAGTGGTTTTGCCGCTTCCGAGAAAGCCGCCTATTATCATTATTTTCAATTATTTCACCAGCGAGAGAATGATATTTTTAAAAGATAATTGTTTAAGATCAAGACTGGCTTTAAACTTGTGAGTCTTTACTTATAAATCTTGCAGATATCCGGAGAGATAGGAGATGATCTTCTCATTTCGCTACTATTATAAATGATACTTACAGTAGAGTAGCTATGACAGACCTGATCTTTGATGATATTGGAAGTTTTCCGTTACCGGAAGGTGTAACGAAAGAGTGGATGGCGAACGCCTTTTCAAAAAGGGATAGTGATGAGCAGCTCTTCAATATCATAGGATCAGCATTCAAACAGAAATTAGATGCAGGTGTGCAGGTCGCAACATATCCGCAGTTCCAGGACATGAACGAGCAGTTCCTGTCCATAATCAAGGACCCGGAGTGTGTGGAAGAGCCTTTCAAGGTCAAAGAGGACAGTGCGCGCATCCTCGAGCTTGATATTTTGGAGAAGACTGCCGCACAATACAAAGAGGAGACAGGCGACAAGCCGGATGTCCGCGTCTGCGTGACAGGTCCTCTTGAGCTTTATCTCAAGGATTTCGGGGGAACCCAATATACCGACATCCTGGATACGCTTGCAGTCAGCATTGATCGTTTTATCAGTAAGGCCATCAAGTCCGCAAAGAACTTCAACATCAGAACGGTGTCTATCGATGAGCCAAGTATAGGTATCAATCCACAGGTAATGTTTGAAGATGCTGAACTGGTGAAAGCTTTGAGCCTTTCTACCGCCTATGCAGGCAAACAGGATGTAGATGTAGAAATACATTTACATTCACCATTGCATTACAAGATTGCATGTGACACTCCGAGTATCAATGTAATAGGCGTGGAATCAGCAGCCAATCCTTCCTATCTTGACCTTATAGACAAAAAAGTGCTTGAAGACACGGATTCTTTCCTTCGTGTAGGTATCGCAAGGACCGATATTTTCAATCTTGCTTCCGTTCTGAACGAGAAATACAATACAAATGTCTGGAAAGACACCCAGTATCTGCCTGAGATCGTAACAGAAATGGAGACCCCGGAGATCATTGCAAAACGCCTTGAGAATGCCCATTCCATATTTGGGGACCGCATAAAATATGTTGGTCCGGACTGTGGAGTTGGCTCATGGCCGACACAGGAGATCGCCTGTCAGTTGCTGAGCAATGTTGAAGAAGGTATCAGTATTTTCCAGAACAAGCAACTCTACTAAAAACTGAAACAACGAATTAATGTAAAGAACAGTAGTTAAAAAAAGGGCATTGGTATTTAAGTAGAGTTTTTATGTTATTAGGACCTATATTTATGCATGAACTGTCCCAGGTGCAAGAGCTCCAATCATAAAAAGAACGGTAAAATCGATGGACGTCAACGCTACAAATGCCATGATTGTGGGTATAACTATTCAGTGGAGATTA
>NZ_JAGSOI010000041.1 GCF_023684405.1 Methanococcoides seepicolus
AGAATCAAAACCACTTTTTATTTCAGATGGATTAAGATTCTATCCTGAAGCTCTTTTGAAAAAATATGGAAAAAGGAAAGAGTTTCCAAGAACAGGAATAAGAGGAAGACCTAAAATCCCAAAACTTGTCCCTGATAATAATCTCAGATATGCTCAGGTTATCAAAAAAAGAGAAGGTGGGAAGCTCCAGAAGGTTGAGAAGAAGATAATCTTTGGAACGAATATAGATCAAAAAGAGATATCAACGAGCTTACTTGAAAGACAGAATCTAACCTTTAGACAAGACAACAATAGAATTTCAAGAAAGACTATAGGATTTTCAAAGAAACTTGGGTGGTTACATAACCAAATAAGATTCTACTGCACCTATTTCAACTTCTGTAGAGGACATGGTGGACTAATACAAAAAAATAAAAAAGGTGTAAACTATAAGAGAACACCTGCTCAAGAATGCGGGATTGTTGAAGATAAGTGGACATTGAGAGAATTATTGATATTTAACTGTTCAAAAACATCAACCGTTTAATACTGGACTACCTTATTTATGCTAACTGGATATATTCCCTGCCGGGTAATTGCTGATATTTTGTATCTGTATCAAAAGTAGCTCAACAAAACTTAAATAACATTGACTTATATCAAGTTGTGTTGATTTAGTTACTCTAGGTCGAACAGTTAACACGAATGGAGGTTATTGAATTTCAAACAATGATATCATGGATGAGATTAGAACAGAACTTCTCTCTTCAAAAGGAATTGGTTCAGTTTTGTTCCTTGACGAAACTGACCGAAAGAAGATAATCGAATTTGAAAGAGAGGATGAACTAAATGGATCAATTGTGTGCGGTAAAAAGAACAACGCTGGAATACGTCAGGTTCTTGACTGTGATGTGATGATGGGTTTTTTAACCAATAATGAGTTTCAGTGGCCTACAAATCATATCAAAGTGATGCACGGTGACAAGCTCATCGGTGAAGATGTGTGCGATCCTCTGGATCTTCAGGAGTATCGTGACGATCATGAATATTGTGTTTTGGGTAATATCGTAATACTTTATGAGGAGTTCTTAAAGGGCAATTCCTCAAATGATCCGATATATATGGTCATCAATGCACACCCTTTCCCTTCCATTGAAGTGGTTTCCGGGATTTCCGGGGCACTGATTGCTTCACCTTCAAGAGCATCGGATGAATATATGCGATCTCTTTCTCAAGAGGACAAAATGCTACATGTTGGTTCTTTCCTTCTTGGGTTCAACCTAAAGCCCTTGGAATATGCCAGCAGTCTAGTAGCCGCTCCTCTAAAAAGCAGTGTCTATTGATCAAAAAGTGAAGGAAATAATAGGAAATTGGGGATGCTTTTCCACCTCCTTTAACATTCTCAATATTTCTATTTCCTTTGCTGACCATTCAAGTGATCGTAAAGATAATATTTTATTAATTTGGTTTATGCCGTTACTAAAACTGTGGAGGTCAACAATGGTATTGTTAACATTGAATTTTTCGATGAACCATTGTACAGTTCGGTATCATTAAAGATGATCTCGATCAGGCTCTGTAGAAACTTACTTTTTTATATCAGTATCAAAAGTATTTCAATAATACTTAAGTAACATTGAATTATAACAATATACATTGATTAATTGATCTTGATCTATCAGTTAATTATTGGGGGTTATTAAATTATAAACGAAGATATTATGGATGGGGCCCGAACAGAACTTCTATCTTCAAAAGGGATCAGTTCAGTTCTGTTCCTTGACGAAAATGACCGGAAGAATATACTCAAGCTTGAAAAAGAGGATGAACAAAAAGGAATAGTTCTGTGTGGTAAAAAGAGCAACGTTGGGATTCGTCAAGTTCTTGGATGTGATTTGATGCTATGTTTTTTGACCAACAGTGAGTTTCAGTGGCCTAAAAATAATGTTAAATTGATGCACGGTGGCAAACTCATCGGTAAAGATGTGCTCGATCCTGTGGAACTTCAGGGTTACCTGGACGATCCCAAATATCGTGTCTTAGGTAATATTGTAATACTCAACAAAGAGTTCCTGAATATAAGGTCCTCGACCGATCCGATAGATATGGTCATCAATGCACATCCTTTCCCCTCCATTGAAGCGGTTTATGGCATTTCGGGGGCAATTATTGCTTCTCCTTCAGTAGCGTCGGATAAATACATACGATCTCTTTCTCAGGATGGTAATTCGGCCTACATTGGTTCTTTCCTTCTGGGGTTCAACCTGAAGTCCCTGGAATACACCAGTAGTCTTGCAGTTACTTCTCTAAAAAGCAGTGTCCATTGATCGTAAAGTGGGGGATAAGGACAGTAAAGTGTTTTTCCCTTCCTTCCTCTTTTGATATACCAAATATTTTTCTTTCCTTTGCTGACCATTCAACTGGTCGTAAAGATAATTTTTATCAATTTGACTAAGACCGTTATTGTTATTTATTTGACGGGCTATGGTCGTTTATGTCTTTAAAAGTGCCTGAAGGACTTGAAACCGAGAGAACGCTCATCCGTCCTTTCAAAGGGGATGATCTTGATGGCTTCTACACTTTCATGTCTGATGGGGAAGCTACTAAATATCTTCTTTTCACTGCTGATCAAAAGACCTTCGAAGGTACTAAAGAGTTGCTTGATAAGACTATTGCAAATTACGATAATGAAGAACAGATATATGCTCTGGCAGTTGAGCGTAAAGCCGATGGAAATTTCATTGGTTCTATCGGCTTTGGTCCGGATTGGAAAGGTTCAGGATATCAGATGTTCTGGATGATCCTTCCTGAGTACTGGAAAAAGGGATATGGTATTGAAGTTACCAAAAAGCTCCTTGAATATGCTTTTTCTATACTGGGGTTAGAATTGATGACTGCTTATTCTCATCCTGACAATATAGCATCTGAAAAGCTTGCACTAAAACTGGGGATGGTGGACAATGGTATTGTTGACATTGAATTTTTCGATGAACCTCATGTGCAGTTCGTTATCAGAAAAGATGATCTAAATCAATTGCTTTAAATATATCCAATTCAATGCTCTTTCATGGAATGGATATATCTTTTAATAGCAGGGATCTTTGAGACTGGTTGGGCGATCAGCATGAAATACAGTGAAGGATTTACGAAGATCTACCCTACTCTCTTTACTCTGGTCTTTCTTGTGATCAATGTCCCTTCTGGAAAAAGCACTTCGTGTTATCCCTGTGGGTACCGGATATGCTGTTTGGACCGGAATCGGTATCCTCGGTACGACTTTGCTGGGCATCTTCCTTTTCAATGAATCCATGGACATTGTCAGGCTGGTCTGCATATCATTGATAGCCATTGGGATAATGGGACTTAAGGTTCTGGCACCTCAGTGAAATTGTTCCTGTCAGCTAATAAGTTACTGCAAATGCTCTGTTCTTATATTTTCAGGCACATTCAACTTCTCGTAAGAATATATGTCTGAAAGCTTCTATTATCTCTGCTTTCCCAATATTTTTAAATTTATCGAAATATCCTGTAATGCCAGAACATAGCCACTGGATGACAATTTTATTTTGTATTATTTACTTAAGCCCATAAAGCTTTTTAATCAATAATGGACAAATTATAACTTGAGGAGTTCGAGTGGAACTATAACAAAATCAATGAATTGACAATATACAACATTTTAAATAAAAGCGGGGGTTCATACTTTGATCAATATGTTTTCGTCAGGTCCAACTACTGAAATGAACTATAAGTTCGTTGATCTTGTTGACATTCCCAAGCTACAGGATCTCATGGATAGTTTTTATGCTGTAACTGGGGTCACAAATGCACTTCTTGATGCGGATGGTGAAATACTCGTTGCTGCTGGTTGGCAAGATATTTGTGTAAAATTCCATCGTTCTAATCCTATTACTGAGAAGCGGTGTAAGGAAAGCGATACACAGTTCGTTAAGTTCTTTGATGCTAGTTCTGCATTGAATAACCGTTATTTCGAATATACCTGTGGCAATGGATTGGTAGATGTCGGGATTCCTGTATATGTCGAAGGCAATCATCTTGCTAATTTCTATATTGGTCAGTTCGTCTATGAGAAACCTGATGTCGAATTTTTCAAAGTACAGGCAAATGAGGTTGGATTTGCTGAGAAGGAATACCTCGAAGCTCTTGATAAAGTTCCTATTTTTACTAGGGGACAGATTGATCAGTTAATGGATTATTTTATCAAGGTAGTTTCCTTTCTTACAGATATTGGTTTACAAAAACTGAAACTTACAAGGGCTGAAGAAGCCCTTCTACTTGATGAAAAACGACTTGAAGCTCTATTAAAGCTTAACCAGATGTACGATGCCACTTTTGAAGATATAATCGATTTTGTACGTGAAGAAAGTATTAACCTTACTAAAAGTAAGATCGGTTATCTGGCACTTTTAAATGATGATGGAACATTGCTTTCTATGCACTCTCAAAAGCAGGCTGACGTGGGGGAATGTATTGCCAAAGATGATGTTCCGGACTATCCTCTTGAGTACGCTGGTTTCTGGGTTGAGGCCGTTAGGTATGGAAGGCCGATCATTACCAATGATCATGAAGCACTTGATCCTCTCAAAAAAGAATCTCTTGGGGAACACTTAAAGATCCTGCGCAATATGGATATTCCTGTGTTCGATGGTGACAAGATAGTGGCTGTTATGGGTGTAGGCAATAAGGAAACGCCATATGTTGAATCAGATGTTCGTCAACTAACCCTGTTAATGGATGGCATGTGGAGGATGGTAAAGCGCAGAAAAGCAGAAGGTGATCTCTACAAAAGTGAGAGGAGAAATCGATCGATCCTAAATTCTATTCCTGATCTCATTTTCAAGTTCAGTGGGGATGGGACGTTTATGGATTACAATGCACCTTCTGAGGAATCTCTTATGATTCCCGCAATGGAGTTCATCGGAATGAATATTTCTGATATTTTTCCAAAACACATTTCAACTCCTTCAATCGTGAACATTAAAAAAGCGTTGAAGGATGGTAATATTGAGATACTTAATTATCAAATGGACCTGGATGAAGGTGTTCGTTATTATGAATCTCGTTTTGTTGCCACCGGGGAAGACGAGGTGTTGGCGATCATTCGGGATATTACTGATCGAAAGGAATCTGAAAAAATACTTCGTGAAAAAGCAGAGGCTGAAGCTGCAAATCTTTCCAAGAGCAAGTTCCTTGCGAATATGAGTCATGAGTTAAGAACTCCGCTAAATGCTGTTATAGGGTTTTCAGAAATGCTTGCGAGTAAGAATTTTGGCGAGCTTAATGAAAAGCAAGAACGCTATGTAAATAATATTTCTTCAAGCGGTAGTCATCTTCTTGAGATTATAAATGATATTCTGGATCTTTCAAAGATAGAAGCAGGAAAGATGGAACTTTTTATCGAAGAATTCAATTCTCTGGATGCAATTGATGAAGTCTGCTATTCTTTGATGCCCCTTATCCTTAAAAAGGACCTTAAACTTAACTTTTCTGTTGATGAGGATGTGGGGTGGATATTTGCTGATATTACAAAGTTCAAGCAGATACTTTATAATCTACTCAGCAATGCTGTTAAATTCACTTCAGAAGGCGGTTCTATAACAATTAGTGGTTCAATTATTGGGAAGGAGGGTCATTTCAGTGTAGAAGATACTGGCAAAGGTATTGCAGCTGATTCCCTTTCTTCTATCTTCGACCCTTTCTCACAAGTTGAGAAATTCGAAACAAAAGTGGAAAAAGGAACAGGACTCGGTCTTGCTCTTGTCAAACGTTTTGTTATGCTTCATGGGGGGAGTCTGGGTTGAATCTGAGCTTGGTAAGGGGAGCAAGTTTTCGTTCAGCTTGCCGATAGACCCCGTTCATATTGGGGAATCGTCCATGCCTTATTTGAAGTGATCTTGCCACCATAATCAAATTTACTTGAGTTATAGGTAAATCTAATTTTTAAAAACTGTTATATAGCATCAAAGCAGTCTTTTTATTGTAACCAATACTCCTAAAATAAGAGGTAAAACATATGGCTTGCTGGGAATATGATATTAAAATGATTCGAATGGACAAGATCGACACTACCAAGGAAGATCTAAATTCACTTGGGATTGATGGCTGGGAGTTAATCAAGTTTGATGGTCAACTCGATAGTTCCGGTAAAACTACCGGATATTTCAAACGTTTATTGGATGGAGCTAATATCTAAAGCTTTTACCACATATCTCCATCTGTTTTTGCAACTTCTTCGTTGTCCTTGCAAATGCAATATTTGCAAAGGGCAATGTCAACTTCCTTTTGCTTGTTTTTGATAGGGCAGTAATATTCACCGTTCAGTTCCATTATTGTCATTCCTCCCGGTAAGATCATACCTACGGGGTGTAACGGTTTTTTTGTGATGAATATGAGGTATGGTGTTACTACATTCATAAATCTCTGAAAGTAAGTTTCGAGAGGATCCTCACTAACTTGCTGCTCGTAATTTTTGATAAGTTCTTTGTATGTTTCAGCATCTATCTCTTCTATCGCAGGATTCGATCTTAAGCCCTTTATTTCCATAAAAGTCTCATAGTAATAACTAAATAATTCCGTTGAATAAGCCTTTTTATATTTCTCTGGTAGGAACTTAACGTAATTGAGCATGAATGAACGTGCTTTCATAATGTCATTGTTAGATATTCTTCTTGCATCCTTTTCCAGGGATGCAAGAAGTTCTTGAGTGTCCATGGGCATCCTTTTCGATATATTCATTAATGTATTTTCCCTGTTCGAAGAGTTTCACCTCTTCATCAGTTTCTCTTCTTACTGGCTGCCAATGCAAATAATATGGCAACTGCTGGTGCCACAATTCCAAGAGGTGTGCTTTTTCCTTCTTCCGGAAGCTCAGGTTCGAAGCCTTCCGGAAGATATATCGTAGTTTCCGGATGGAATGCATACCATGCAAACCAGAAATCCCTTTCTTTTACAATTTCGTCACCAGTAGCCAGGTCAGTTATCCTGACAATTCCTGCTTCATCTCTTTCAACAAGGATCTCAATTCCATTGACGGTGTCTTTTATAGTGCCGGAATTGATAAGATCCTCTTCACGATATGCCTGGTAAGTTCCATTCACTTCGATGCCGAAAATGACAGTTTTAGGGTGGATCGTGTCATCACTGTTCTCCACGGGGAATAGCACAAAACTGTTCTCATAGTAATTACCATATGGGTCAGTGCCATATGGTCTGTCGAACCCTGTATCCTTTGAGAGAACTTCTGAATCCGGATGTATCACTTTCCAGTCCCTCCAGACAACTGTTTCTATGGAAATTGCTTTCAATTCCATTCCTGTAAGCTCACCGACGATCGCTTGCCCGCCAATTTGTGTCCAGTATGAATTCGTTTTTCTATCATACATCACAAGGTTTGAATTATATAGCTTTCCTGAGGTGCCAAATTCAACTTCTTCTCCGTTGATCGTTCTTTCATAGGCGATTCCTGATCCACACAGTGGGCAGTATGTTATGAGGATCGGCTCACCATTTATGTGGTCATTTACAATCTCATGCCAGACCATCACTTGTAGGGGGTACACTCTTTTAGTGTCGTTGTAGATGAGTGCCAGTACCAGCTCATTGTCCTGTATCCATCTATCAGCTTCATCAACAGTTACATACCCCGGTTCATCAATTGAGGGGATCCCATCCATGGGTGGACCTCCTGATGTGATCTTATTCGGATCTACAATATATTTCACTCCCAGTTCTGTGACCATTATGCCTGTTTCTTCTTCCATCTTAGTAAGTTCAGGCAGCTTTTCGATCGAACCGGCATTTTCCTCTTCAGCAACTGCTACTAACGGCAGGATCAGGAAAAGTATGCATGAATGTACTGCTATCTTTCCTAAGGTGTTCATAGTAATTTCTCCAGTACTCTGAATACAAATACAAGGTAATAGACAGATATGACAAGCATCATGATGCCTGCTGAAAGGTTTATCTTCCTTTTGTTGGTAACGAGGAATCTGATGGTCCTCTTGCTCTTTGTTGTTGATATTGCAGAGAAGACCAGTAATGGAAAGCTCAATCCAATTCCAAAGGCAATGAAGTTCAGGAAATTCTCTACAAAGCCCATGCTTGTAAGTGATTTAGCAAACAGTGCTGCAATAAATGCAGGATTGCATGGGACTACGATAGCTCCGAAAAAGAATCCGTACAAAAAAGCTGTTATGATAGGGCTTCTGTCGTTTGAAATGTTAGTTCTTGGCAAAAATTTACCGATGTCAAAATCGAGTATCAATAGTATACTGATAATGAACAGTATGCCAAATGCAATCGGTGAGATTATTCCGATTACCTTTGTAAGGGAGACTTGTAATATTGTGGTGAATAATATTCCCATGAGTGCCATGAAAAGGATAACTCCGGCACTGATTATTAGTCCGAAGATGATCGGTAGCTTCTCATTTTTTTCTTTTCCTGACATCTGGTTGGAAAGGTATGCCAGAAATGCAGGGTATAATGGTAAGACGCAAACTGCCGTAAGTGGCGTTAATAGTCCAAGTGTGAAAGAGAAAAATAGGTCGGTGATAAAAGGAAGGATCGTGCTCATCAGCATCCCTCATCTAGCTCCGTTATAAGTTCATCCGATTGCTTTAAGCCCCTGTCCAGTAGTCGTGTGGATTGGTCATTACAAATGAGTATTACTGGAGCGCTTGGCGCATTGACAACTCCCACTCCGAATTCATCGATCAAAGACTCTGTCATTTCAATGGGTGCTACTGCAAAGTACCAGTCAAATCCATTCTTTTCAGCATGATCTCTGACGAGTTCCGCATCTTCGTTAGGGTCAGTATCAAGGGAGATATGGATCACACTAGGTTCTATTCCTGCAAGCTCTTCCATCTCTTTTTGCTGTTGTAAGCAGGTTGGACACCAGACTGCAAAAGCCTCTAACATTACCGTTTGTCCTTCAAAATCGCTTATTTTGAAAGTGTCGCCGGTTATGGTATCTGTTAGTTGTACTTCTTTCCAGTCTATAACTTCATCCGGTTCAGTTCCCTCGTTCGTCTCACTGCTAATGCATCCTGATATCAGGACCAATGTGATGATAAATGCAATAAATAGGCTATAGGAATGTTTAATATCGTACATTTAATACCCCTATTAAAAGTGTGGTCTGCTTTTAAATAAACGTTTCTAATGGGTTCCTCACTGGATATTATGGAGTTTCTTCAAGATCTCTACTATTATTTGGGGATTAGTTGTGGGCAACGAACATTCATGATTCTGGCAGACATAAGCAGTTGTTTTTTGGTTTTGTGGCTTATATATGGATGTGTATGGTGCTACCCTTTCCAGTTCCTTCTCATTTTTTTCGCTTTTAACAATAACTGTTTTTCCGGGGATGAACTCTCGGTTGATGTTGTTTAGCATCAGCTGCGTATCTTCGGAATCAAGCTCTCCTGCTATCGCAATTTCCACTGGGGGGCGAATGCAAGATCCAGGCCTGCGATGAAATGTGTATAACCAACTGGCATGGCTTTTACTGTGGATGCGAAAGCATTTGACGTATTTATCGCTTCACTATTTAGTTTGGGGATTGCCGGTAAAATTTGAAAGCCTGAGAAGGTTGTTTAATTCTACTGAATTTCCGCTTGGAATAGCTCCGTCATATATCTCTTTTTTTCTGAAAAGCAAAGTCTCACTTTTATTGGATGTATGGAAGAACCCGCCATTTTCTGTATCTTTAAAATTCTCGATTATGTAGTCTGTAAGTTGCAGAGCCTTTGCGAGATAAGTGACCTCAAAAGTAGCTTCATATAGCTCTATCAGTCCCCATGTAAAGAATGCATAGTCATCGAGGAACCCAATTGTTGGCTCTTTGTTGCTGGAATAATTGTGGTAGAGCTCACCATTTTCCTTCATACGCTCGGATATTAGCAGGTCGGCGTTTTTTTTAGCAATATCAATGTATCTTTTATTGCCCATTACGCGACCACTGATCGAGAGTGCTGCTAACATCAGTCCGTTCCAGTCTGTTAATATCTTATCATCCTTTGAAGGGTGTATCCTTTTTTCACGTGTGGAAAATAGTTGTTTCCTGCATCGTTCTATTATGTGATCTATTTCTTTACGTGGTATGTTGTATTGCTTTTCAATACTTTTCATATCCTTCTCCAGGTGTAGTATGTTCTTTCCGCTAAGCTGATGCGTACTTTTTTCGAGGAAATTACCTTCAGGTAGAACATTAAAAACATCTCTGAAGATTGGATGATCTTCACAGCTCAATATACTCTCAATTTCCGAAAGTTCCCATGTGTAGAACCTACCTTCCACTCCCTCGCTGTCAGCATCTTCGGCACAATAAAATCCGCCATCAGGTGAGGTCATATCTCGTAGGATGTATTCAATGATCTCATTTGCTGTATTCGAATACTCTTCTTTGTAAGTGGCTTGATAGGCTTCCGTATATGCAATGATAAGCAATGCCTGGTCATACAGCATCTTCTCGAAATGCGGGACGAGCCATGAACTATCTGTAGAATATCTGTGAAATCCGAATCCGATGTGGTCATATATTCCGCCTTTTCTCATTGCCTGCAATGTTCTTTCGACCATTTGCAGGGCTGTTGGGTTCCCTGTCCTTTTCCAGTAGCGTAGAAGATATGATATGTTATGGGGGGATGGGAATTTCGGTGAGGTTCCGAATCCTCCATTTTCGTTATCGAAATTATTTGCAAGATATGTGTAAGTTCTATGAATGATCTCTTCAGTTACTCCTTCGGTATGCGAGCTCTCACTTTTTTCGGATAAGGCCGTTTTTATCAGCTCGGTCTGTTCGACTATTTTGTTGTGTTCTTCTTTCCACAGATGTTCTATCCATGGGATAATCTCGAGCATTCCCTTTCTTCCAAACTCGCTTTCAAGGGGGATGTATGTGGCTGCAATGAAAGGTACCTTCTCCGGGGTCATTATAATGGTAAGGGGCCATCCCCCGCTGCCGTTCATTTTCTGGCAGATGTCCATGTATACCGAATCGATATCTGGGCGTTCCTCTCTGTCCACTTTGATACTGACAAACGTGTCGTTCATCATTTTAGCAACGTCTTTATTCCTGAAGGATTCCTTTGCCATTACATGGCACCAATGGCATGTTGAATATCCAATGGAGAGGAATATTGGCTTATCCTCACGTTTTGCTTTTTCAAATGCTTCTTCTGTCCATGGATGCCAATCCACAGGGTCATATGCGTGCTGCAGGAGGTATGGATTTTTTTCATCGATCAATCTATTCTTAGTACCCTTGTCATCGTTTGTCATGATTTCCCCAAATCATTTTAATTTGACTTATATTTTTTAGAAAGAAACTCTTAAATGAATGTTGACTTATCGCTATATGGATTTATCCCTGTGGACGATCTTTAAATGTGTGGGGCAGTAATGATATTAAGAAATAGTGACATTGATATCTGTTCTTCTGCTTGTAACATTTGTTGTGTTTCTGGATGTACTGACGCCATAAATGATGTTGGGAGTTTTATCTAAAAGATCCTGGGGTTTCATTTTCTACTGGTCAATAAAAGGTTGCTGTGGCCCTTGTGATGAAGTCTCGGATTATGTTCGATTAACTACTTCCGTTCTTGCTCTTGGGGGTGAGTGAGTTCCTTGCTGTTATGAAAGGCTTTGTATGGTGGTTATGGTCATTTTAGCAGCTTCCTGAAATGGGTCTTGTAAGGGGGGTTGCTGACTGAGCTCTCTTATTGATGAAATGCTTGCTGGGGTTGATACTCCTTATTGTGTGTTCGCTAGTACCATTTATGTATCTGCACTCATTTTCAGCAAGAAATTTCAAAGTATTTTTCATTTCTAATATTGTCAAATATGTATTATTAATTATATATTTCTATTTATGCCGATTTGATATTGTTTATCCTGGTATATATTATATTTTAACTATCATACATACTAATTTATTAACTATATATTTTTAAAAGTATATCTTTATAAATAGATATTTAATAATTCAGATTTACCCTATTATTAAATATAAATTTTATAATATATTCGTTTCATTATTAGATATTTAAGAATATACTTTGCTACAATTTTATAATGCACGGGGTATAAAATTAAATATGATATTTATGTTTAAATAAAAATGCACCTTTATTTTTTTAAAATCTTCTACTTTGATCAAGCCTTTTTCTAATATAATTGAGATCATGATCTCGATGGTTCGTATTATGTCTTAACAAAATCCTGGAAAAATGGCTATGTGTTTCTATTCATTTTCTGTTCGCATAGTGTATAAGTGGCACATCAAAAACACGCCAATTCGTATAGCAAACCATCTCTATTTTTTTGCAATGTGGGTGGTATTATTTTTCAATTTAGTTATAATTATATCATTTATTTTTATTACTCCTAATTAATATTTTAAAATACAATGTACTCAATCTCCTTTTAATTATAACTTTTTTAATAATTATATATTAATATACCTTTTTCTTTATGCATTATTTATAGTATATTATTGACTGCTCATTATATGACATACTGTATGTGGGATACTATGGAAATATTTGTACAATTGCCTATGGATATCTGGTCATTTTCGCACAAGCTAGCAAATTATATGACTCAATATGGTGTATGCTCGTATGGGCATTTTTAATAAAAACATTTATGTTGCCTTGATCATCTCCTATTTCTGGTGTATGGCGAATTAAACGAAAAAACCGCATGTGTTTTGATGGTGAGGGCTGGTTTGCCTGTGGACGTCCTGCTAGTACTACTGTTGCAGGTGTGCACAATACTGAAACGATCTAAATGGCAAAGTGAGTTTATGGGTCTCAATATGGACATTGGTTCAATGTTTTCATGGTTCAATGTTAATATTGCAATGCGATTGATCTCATTCTGGGGCCCCACGGCCTGCCATGATGCAATACTGACAAACTATGAATACTGCTATTCCGGCATAAAATCGGTCAGATCTCGATAAATTGGCTGGCATGCTGGGGGATGGGCTAGATAGAAAGCTCGCATTTATCCCTAAATATCACTTCCTCCTTGTGGGTCCTAATATTTCTCGATGCAAGGAAAATCATTCGACTTTCCTCTTTGTGTCATTGGTCGGTTGAGATTTTCCAGCTGTCCCGGTGTTCTTTTCCTGGCATGAACACAATAAGGTAAAAATAACGTAATAATTCTCGCATCAAAAAATGTTTTTATAGTTTGCAATGCTGCATAATTTATTATCGTGCAATATAAAAATGACTATTATGTATGGATCGTGAAGCCATGGCCTGTAGGAAGTAACTGCCAAAAACTGAAGACTCTGTAAAGATCTCCTTCTGCCCGTTGTTGCTTATGCTATCGGTCTTATTCCGGTGACATGAAGCATATGGGCAAAATAAAGGGCAATCTGGCTTAAATGGGTCGCTGTATGGGGGTCATGGTTGCTGAAGGTGGGGCTATTGGGGATTCCGATGGTTCAACAATCGTTAAGATCCCACGTTCTAACTGCATAGGTGCCATGGGTAAACATTTTACTCCTAATGTCACTTAAATAGGCGTAAAAATAACGTTTATTGGTATCCTGGGCAGTATGCGGGGCTTATAACCTCGCTTCTGGTCTTTCTAATGCTAAGATCAGAGCAGCACTTTATGGTCTGTAAATTGCGACTTTTAACAATCAAGTGACTCCTCAGAAGTTCGGAAGCCTTATGGATACTTTTACTGATGGGGATTATATCATTTTGTCGGGTTGCAGTTTGATCTTGGCAATGTTAAAACAATCAATTCCTTTAAAATCCATCTATGGGTTGGTCTGGCATAGTGGGGAAAATCAGGCACGATAAAAGCAATCTATCGGAAGTTGAACGTGACCTAATGGAGCAGGCCTTAATAGATCTGGGGTTGTATCTCCTGAAGCTGTAATGTTAAATGTGATGGTTGAAATATGTGATGAATTGCAAACAACCATGACTCAATTAAGGGGTGATCGAAGGATGATAATAAGCAGCATTCACAAAAAGGGGTTCATTTATTATTAATAATTCTTTTTATGTTGGGCTCTCAGTTTGCTCAAAATCGTCCGATTACGTAATATTAATTAATTACGGCGTTGCTTTATTTTGTAATTAACCTATTTGATTATCTCGGTTATTTCTGAAATGATGGTCTTATTTTCAGAAAATTTGACAAAGCACGTGCACATTTAAATAATGCTCTCCAAATATAAACGCTTATTATTCACCCAACTTTAATTAATTCAAATATAATTATTTCTGCTTGATAAATATTACTTTTGTAAATATATTATGTGAATTTCGCCTATGTGTTTTAAGACATTTTCAACGCACCGAGTGTATAGGCCATAGCTCGAAAAAGGGTTAGTGCACATAGTGTAATAATCACCCAAGGTTATTATAATTAGTATAATTATTATTCATAGTTATAATCTCAATCGGCTCAACTTCTTCCAATATGTGGTTATGTTTTACTCATTGATTCTATTATTCTCAATTTACGGTCATTTTGCTCATTCTTATATACTATAGAATTAAGTTGAAATGTCTGCATAAATGCTATATTTTTCTTAACATGTTTATTCTAAACTCTATGGGAATTCGCGTTTTACAACCTACAGCCCCCCCATTCTACACAAAATAATATCAAGAAATGCATATTTGATATTTTACTGCCAGCTGTGCGTATAGTCGTTGTAATAGCAATTTGGCTTTACTAAATGGGGCTACAAATTCGAGATTAGTTTTGGATCTTGGTAAAAGTCGAGCCATTTCTGATATTGTTTTATTTTTTGATTCTTTGCAACTGTTTTTCTGTTATTCTTCACATTCTTTCATTTAGTGAGGCTATTATTCTCACTTTTTTCATTGATGCATGTCTTTTTTGGTCCCAATTCGCTATGTGTTTCATGCATTTTTTAACTTCTAACTGGTATGGGTGGAGTTTTGAAAACTCCTTACTTCTTATAGGTACTTTTTGCGGTAGTTTTTCATGTTCAAATAAAGTTGATTTGGTATTATTTTTATTTATTTTGTTATGCGAATAAAATACTATTTACAGGTCTTTTATAATATTATATTTATGTAATTGCACATTTTAAACTGCATTTTATTTATATATAACAAGTTATAATTTTTAAAATAATAACTTCGTACATATTTATTTACTCGGCAAATATTATTTATGTAATTAAATTATGTTACCTGCGAGATAATTCAAATTTGTGTAACAAAATAAGTTTACGGGAAAGTATATACTAAACATTATACTTCGATTTTAAATCCAAAAATATCCTCGAATTTCTGATATTTCTTTCTTGCATTATAGAGGTATTGTCGTACGCAGCTTTCTCCTTTTGCACGTGCGAACATGGCAGTGATCTCTGTGGATGAAAAAACGGTATGTAATTGTTTTTCTGGAATGCTTTCAAGCAGCTCTAGGCCTGATAGTTGCTGACCCTCTTCCACCTCATTTTTCATGGGGGTTGACGTTCCGGCTTTAGCAACATACCTGGAAAAGTGAGAGTTAGGTATTTCGCTTACCCAATTCCAGTCCTGATCGTAAATGTTTGCAGTGAGTTTTCCGCATTTAGTGCATTTACCTACGATTATGAATTCCTTGTCAATGGCATGGTAGCTCAAGCTTACAATGGGCGATCTGCATTTAGAACAGGTGCCTACTTCATTTTCTTCGGATTCAGCAGCTGGTATCTGATGCTCGATGTGAAGTGTTTTCTTCTTATGGTCGTAGGTGTATTTTGTTGTGTCCGGTATATTCATGGTACTATCTCGCTGCGGGTATTGTAGCCCACTTATTATGGAATGCATCAGTTCACAAACATATATATAGTGTCATCTGCATAATAGGTTTACTGTTTTATTGGGGTGAATTCTATCATGGCATCTATTCGATCTAGAATTAAGGACCGGCTTAATAAGTTCATTGAGCTGGATGTAAATGGACTTCGGAGCTATGTTCTATCTGTGTTTTTGAGTGTTAAAAAGTCCACAGTAGATGAATTGCACCAGGCCATTACTAAAAAGTACGATGTTTCCAGGAGCGCAGTAGCTTCTATGGTAGGATATATCCATTCAAAGCTTGGTATTCTACGATCTCACAAGGAGTCTTACAAGACCCCGATCGTCTATTCTTTAAAGGAAGAGTATGCAGATCTTTTAAAAGCTGAGCTTAATTCTAAAGGAATCGCTTTATCCTGATCCTTCGGTCAGTCGGCTTTGATCGATTATGGTATCAGTAAAAGATGCTCCTAGGACCTCTACAACTATAGTCATACGTTCCGATGCAAATGCACGCATAACTCGTTCAAGAGATCCTTATTTCAGTCTAATGCGGCGATTATTTCAGGAAGATGCCACTGCTATGCGCGGGCAGAAGTTCCTGATGATGGTCGAAGAAAGGCAAAAAAGTGGCAATCCGGTCAAGACCAGCGAATGGGAGGATCTTATCAAGGAGCTAGATGTGGGTCGTGCTTCGTTCTATTCAATGCGCAATAAGCTTCTTGGTGCCGGTCTTATTTCAAACAGAAACAATGAATATCGTCTCTCCGGTCAGTTCAGCCGTGATCTAATGGACCTTGCCAGATGGTGGCAAACCGCTATCCTGGGTGAAAATCCGGATGATTCCTAATTTTACTTAAGGATTTATAAGTCCCAGGCGATAGGTTTATTAATTAGGTTTGCCATGTAGGTGCTGTAATCATTAAGCAGCCCGGTAGTGTAGTGGTCAATCATGCAGGACTCTGGATCCCGCAACCTCGGTTCGAATCCGTGCCGGGCTACCAATTTCTATTGGATAGTCCAATTCTTTTACTACTGATTTGACTATTATTGATTTTAATTCATACTTGGTTTATTTTTATTCTACACCACACATTTTATAGTGTTTTCTTTCAAATCGATTTTTATTTTAAAAATTTCATTTAGCTTTGGTAGGACTGAGATTTTTAGGAAAGTTAAAAATGAAAATTAGAGAAAGCGGTATGCCCGATGAAGATCACTGGGAAGGATTTTTTGAACCATATGAAATCCTTAAAACATTAGGTTTGAACAATAGTATTATCGATGTAGCAGACTTTGGTTGCGGCTATGGAACTTTTACAATCCCGGCTGCAAAGGTAATAAGTGGAAAGATTTATGCCATTGATATAGACCCGGAAATGATAGAAATTGTGGAACAAAAGGCGAAAGTGGATAATTTAAACAATGTTGAAACAATACTTCGTGATTTTATGTCAGAAGGCTGTGGTCTTGAAAAAGAAAGCGTAGATTATGTCATCCTTTCTAACATATTACATGGGGAAGAACCAGAAAAACTACTCAGAGAGGCTTACAGAATCTTGAAACCAAAAGGAAAAGTAGGAATAATTCATTGGAATTATGATCCGTCAACTCCAAGTGGACCTCCGATAGAAATTCGAACTAAACCAGAACAATGCATTAAATGGGCTATTTCTTCAGGATTCAACATCTCAAGTATGTATGATCTTAAACCATGTCATTATGGTTTTGTCCTTAACAAAACATGTTGATAAGCATGTTGAAAGATACTGCAAAGATAGTTCGAGACGTGGCCAACTCCGACCCCCCTTCGCTTTGATCTGTGAAGAGGATCTTCTGTCAATTAATCGAGTACTTTGATTTGACAACTATCACCACAACACATTTCCTCACCTATCTCCTTGCTCACATCTATATAATAGATGTCTCTTTTTGTTTTTGACAGCAATTATTACAAGAAAGTATCTATGTTATAGAAATATTTATACATTCGGACGTAACCTGTTTTAACCTACAAACCAATATATTAAATGGGTGTGGGAGTTATATGGCGTAGAGCGAGTTTGGGGACTTGTGGGGACGAGAATTCCACTAAAGGTGGCATTCTCTGATAAATGGCTCCCATGCCCATGATCAAAGTGATATTTTACCTCTTTTCATCCCCCAAGGATGCATAACAGATCCCTCTTGCATAGTATGCTTCATTCCAATCTCATGACCAATCTCGTGCATGAGCCGAAGCTGCCAGTCACTAACTTTGTCGTATAACCATTCGCAGATGCAGTGACAACACGCTTGATCCAGATCGCTTTATATGCGTTCTGTGCCAGTCCTCCCATGCTCACAATACGTCTGCATGGATTTGCTGTCAGGGGAAACATATGTTGCTCCTACGCCCTCGACAGACTGCACTCCGGCATTTGTACCAAGAGCAATGCTAATCTCATCGTCAGGAGAATCAGTGAACTGTGCTATCCACAATTTGACTGCTGCCCAGGTATCTGCATACTCATTGCGGATGATGATCTTTCTGTACTCGGTCACACCTGCTATTCTTTGAGCATTTGAGACATCATCGAAGATGTTCTGGTCAGCTCAGGAAGTGATTTCATTACCAGTATCAATATCGCCTCCGTGAGTGCTTCCTTCTGTCCAGGTTAAACATTGATACCATTTGATTAGTGCTGGATCTATTGCCATGTAGGAGAGGGTGGATTATTGAGTATAAAAAGGAAAGTTGAAATATTATGTGTGCGTACAAAAAAACATGGAGAGAATTATAGAACTTTTTATAATAGCCCTTGCCGTCTTTTCAATAATATTTAGCATAATACTAATATTTATCTTAATAGCATTTTTTGGGAATGAAATCATACCTTTTGCTAGCCATATAAATTAAATTCTCAACCCACCACTCATACCAAATCCACCAGTAAACCGAGGCATAGGTTTCCTAACAGGCCTGTGCAATCCCATCACGCCGTAACGAAGAGCACCCATTGCGTGATCGTCAATCTTGATTGGCTCTTCTTTTACTTCTTTTCCAGATTGAGATTCAGGATATCTGTACCGTTCCATTTCCCAGATTGTCTTCTTGCACTCATCAGAGAGTTTCATGGTCTTAACAGAAGCATTTACAGCTGCAATGCCAGGAACTTTAGCGTTGTTCGCTTTGGTTGCAGGAATACCATTTCGAGTCATTGTATCGATGAGATCTGGACTTGATGGATCACAGAAGAAGTGTGAAACTTTCCATCTTGCCTGCAAGACCTTGGCAGAGTTTACGAGATCCTCAGGAGTCATCTGCTTACGGTAGATCTCATCAAGCACACAGAGTGATCCATCCGCTTTCTGACCAACTGCAAGGAGTACTGTGGGATTGGTCCATCCAAAGTCCACACCTGCAACAACGGTCTTGAACTCTTCCTTCTTGATCAATTCAGACGCTATGACGTTCTCAAACCGGTTAAAGTCAGGATACACAAGACCTTCAAATGCGACAAACTGTCCTTCAAGTTCCTGCAGTGCAAATGTTCCGGAATAGGATCCTTCGAGGGATGAAAGATAATCTTCAGGAAGATGAGCATTGTCTCGAGTCTTGGCATGAACTATTTCATATTCCTGATTCTCAGCCAGGACAAACTTGTCATAGATCCAGTTGAATCTCTTTGGAGTGCCTGTCAGGAATCCACAGCGTTCATACTTCGGCTGTCTGAGCCTCCCCCCTCATGATATCCCACGTTTCGGGTTTACAGTCAGCAGCCTCATCCATCCAGAACCACGTGATTGTAGGACCTCTCAACCGGTCAGGCTTGTCAGCAGATCTGAACAGGATCTCCGAACCGTTGACAAGCTTCAGTGTGTACGTGCTCTTGTTCCAACTACTGATGATCTCCGGAGGACAGATGCTGAAGAATGTTCGCATCGTCGCATCCCCGAGCATCGGGAAGATCGGTGCGATGATTACACCAAGTGAGCCAGCTTTAGGCAAATATTGGTGCTTCAGTTATTGCCATGTATCAGTGACTAGAAGTGGAGTATAAAAAGGAAAGTTGAAACGAAACGGTTTTATACCAAATCGAAATATACTAATGGATTAAAATAAATAGATTTTAGAACCCATGCCAAGAACAGATTTAGTATAGTGTAATATATCGCAAAAACACACGGTTGGCAGGGAAGAAAATGAGATGCAACATTGGATATAAACCACTTAAATGGTGGTTTTGCCATGAATAATATAGAATTTATCCATACAAATTTACCACATGCGGAAGGTAACAAAATTGTGAGTAAGGCGGCTAAGGTTACCACTTTTTCGAGTTTGCTTTTCAACAGTGTTCCCATTAATATACTAGTTGTCAATCAGGAAATAAGGATTGTAGATACCAATCATAATGCAATTATTGAATTTAAAACAGAAAGGGAACAAATCATAGGACTTTTCTGCGGTGAACTATTTGGATGCGTCAACTCCTTTAAAGAGAAAGGGTGTGGGAAAAATGATGAATGTTCAGCATGTGTACTCCGTAATTCTGTAATATACACTTTTCAGACTAATGAAATTGTACGCAAGAAAGAGGTTGAATTGAAAATTAAAACCAATGATGGTTTTTCAAAAAAGTATCTGCGTATTTCGACAACATTGATACAACAAAACAATGAACCAATGGTTTTGCTCACTGCTGATGATATTACAGAACAGAAGCTGTCTGAAAAGGTACTAAAAAAAAGTGAAATTAAGTATAAAGAGTTGGCGGATTCCTTGCCTCAAACGGTTTTTGAAACTGATTTGCAAGGAAATTTAATATTCGTCAACCGTCATGCATTTGATATGTTTGGTTTTATGCAGGGAGACTTCGACAAAGGTATAAATGTTTTCCAGACACTAATGCCCGAAGATTCGGAAAGAGCTAAACTGGATTTTGAGAGGGTCGTGTGTGGAGAAGGTCGAGAGTCTAACGAATACACTGCTCTGAGAAAAGATGACAGTACATTTCCTATCATCATATATGCAAGCAGAATTGTTTACAATAATAAAACAATAGGCATTAGAGGAATCCTCGTAGACATCACCGAACGCAAGGAAGCAGATAGGGCATTGAGAGAAAGTGAAGAGAAATTCAGAACAATATTTGAAAACGCCAGTGATGCAATTTATGTAACTGGCCTTGATGGCCAATTCCTGGAAGTCAATCAGGTGGCTTGCGATCAACTTGGGTACAGCCGAAGTGAACTTCTTCAGATGGGGGCAGAGGATATCGATTCTTTTGATGATGCAGCACAGGTCGAGGCTTGAATCAATCAGATACTTCGGGATGGCCATATCATCTTCGAGACAGCTCTGGTTCGAAAAGATGGTTCCATTATGCCGGCAGACGTTAGTTCTCGAATTATTGATTATATGGGGAAAAAAGCTCTTTTGGGTATAACACGAGACATTACCAAACACAAGCAAGCAGAAGAAACAATGCTCAATGCCAAACTTACTGCGGAAGCTGCCAACCGGGCCAAGACTGAATTTGTGGCAAATATGAGCCATGAACTGAGGACGCCTTTAAATTTAATAATTGGTTTTTCGGATGTGATTAACAGTGAAAATCAGGGCTCTTTGAATGAATATCAGAAGAAATACACATCTAATGTTCTTGCAAATGGAAAGCATCTTTTGAATATCATCAACGAGATATTGGATTTTTCAAAGGTAGAAGGCGGAAAGATGGAGTTGAATATAGAAGAAATCATTTTGACCAAAGTTATTGAGGAAATAGAGACTTCTATAATACCTTTATCTTCAAATAAAAATATTGAACTTACTTTCAATATGGATGTCAGAAAGCCTATTATAAAAGCAGACATGATGAAATTCAAGCAGATTCTTTACAACCTCGTGAGTAATGCCATTAAGTTCACAGATCAAGGAGGGTCAGTGACAATCGGAGGAAAAATATCAGAGGACCTTGTGCATATTTCTGTAAAGGACAGTGGCATCGGTATTTCACCAAAGGATCAGGCTAAATTGTTCGACCCTTTCTTTCAGGTGGATTCTTCGACTACCAGAGAGTATGGGGGTACTGGTCTTGGCCTTACACTTGTAAAAAAGTTTGTAGAAATGCATCATGGTAATATTTGGATTGAAAGTGAAATTGGAAAAGGAAGTACGTTCACATTTATAATTCCAACTGATCCTGAAAACACATCATTTTGATTAATTTCAATTCGAATGTAACTGCTTCAGTAGACAGCATTTGTATTTTATAAGAGTTTGAATCACTACTAATACTTCCAAGAGTCGATGTTGTACATCTCATGTATTTCACTGCAACTGACCCAACAAATCCCTTCCAAACTCAAACTTTACCAACGCTTCGATCAACTTCGGTGTTACTTTTCATGAACCTGCACGTGCTCAAGAGCTTCGTGATCGAGCACTAGGGAACATTGACTGCAGAATTTATCGTCCGGACGAAGAACATTGTTGCAACGTGGGCAGTTATCTAGAGTAACATGACGACAATCATCTTTCTTCAAACCATATTTTTCGTAGATATTATCGTTGATCTCTTGGTCAGTATAGTTAGCATAGATACGTAACATCTGTGCTGATCCTCGGGACCAACCAGCACCTATGCTTGATCTCCTGCTCGTTGAGGCCATCGAGTATCCAATTGGTGACAGCTAAATGTCTGAAGCTGTGTGGGTTTACCGGTTTCTTGATGCTTGCTCTTTTTGCAATATTCTTGAAGTTCACCCGAATACTTTTGTAGCTCATAGCTTGTATGTTATTATCAAGTGTTACCCACAGTGGTGCATCCGGTTCATTCTTTTGTGGATGGACAGCAATCCACTGATTTAGAAATCCTGTAGACCACGTAAGAGGTATCCCCTTTGCTGCAGTCGTCTTCTTACTCTTGGATGTCTGTGAAATGTAAAGGATGGCTCCATACTGATTAAACTCAGCGTGTTTGATGCGACAAGAAGCCAATGCACCTATTCGCATACCACTTCTGCCAGGACTGCAATCATGGCCTTATCACGTGGATGTTTGCACGCATCCATCATTTTGTCAAGTTCTTCTTTTGTTAGAAGATCATGTGGTTGAACCGGGGTTTCAATTGATTTTAATTTCAATTTTTGTACCCATTTAGGTTGCTCTCCGTTTCCAAGCACATGGAAGAACTTTTTGATCATCTTCTTGTACGTCCTGATGGTTCCCGGTTTCATTCCGTGCTCATCTTCGAGTCTCATCATCAATAGATCGAAATCATCCTGTGTGATCTCTGTAAGAGGTTTCTCGATATTGTAGCTTCTCAGCTGAACTCACCATGGCCTCTAGATCCCACATCTGAAAAATCATTCACTTCTTTTTTTAATAATAATTATAAATTTATATAGCTGTATTGAAAATAAGTAAACATTCGGACGTAACCTGTTTTAACCTACAAACCAATATATTACATGGGTGTGGGAGTTATATGGCGTAGAGCGAGTTTGGGGACTTGTGGGGACGAGAATTCCACTAAAGGTGGCATTCTCTGATAAATGGCTCCCATGCCCATGATCAAAGTGATCTTTTGCTTCTTTCATCTCCCAAGAATGCATAACAAATCCCTCCTCCATAGTATGATCCGTCCCAATCTCATAACCTATCTCATGAATTAAGCGAAGCTCCCATTCGAGAAATGATTCTTTTGGGATTCCGCTAAGTCCCGGATTGATTAGTTCGGAGGTATTCCACAGGCCACCTTCATATGGACCTGCACGGATGTATGACGAAAGATGACGGCACCGAATCCTTTGTGGTTGGTGTGTCGAGTGAGTTCCATCAGTTTACAAAACGATTTTCCAGAGCCGGTGGTGCCTCCATATAGTACGATATCAGCAGTTGATTCCAGGAACTGGTGTTGCGGACCGGGTTGTGCTCTGATTTCAATCATTTACATGTTCCTCTTCGACTATTCTATGTGGAAATCTATTTATAGATGCATAATGTTTACATGGATTTAGCGAGTTCTTTAAGGGCATTACCCCCCACCCCCCAAAACTTATTTTTTGCTCTTTTAGAACTCATCTAAAACTTCTTTTTCTTCATAACTTTATATCCTTATTCCAATCATTGTCATATTCCTCTTCAGTTGTTCATTGTAGATAGGTATATATGCAAAAAAATGACAGTTTCTATTATTGAGTTCTTCAAGGACAGTTGCCAATTCATGCTCCACTTCCGAATTCTTGTCCTTTTTGAACTCACTCATCACCTTCCTTTTCACGCCCATCCCCTTACTCGCATCTGAATAATAGTTCCCTCCTTTTGTTCGAATAATAGTTAAGGAAATAAATATCTCTTAAAATAATTAAACATCTTACCGTAATTGATTTTAACTTACAGGACAATACTTTGCCTGGGTGTGGAAGTCGTATGATATGAAGCGAGCTTGGGGCTTATGGGGCGAGAGTTCACTTTAATGTGTATTCTCTGATTAAAGGCTCCTATACCCATTATTAAAATGATCTTTGACCTTTTTCATCTGACATGGATGCATAGTGTGGCTCATGTGGGTCACTTCATACCCCTCAGAATCAATCTCAATACTATCACTGAGTTTTAATGTGTAAACAGTTGCCAGCCATGGAGTACAAGTCAAATCAGGCTTATATCGAACATATAGAGGCCTATAAAGATAATTTTATTTAATAAATATAATAAGGACTCTGTAGGGACTCTGTCTAAACCGCTATAAAATGAATAAAGGAAATCAGACCTATGAAACGTTCAACACTACTGGAAAAGCAGATACATTCTAAATTAAATGAAATTTTAGAACCACTTGGCTCGACCCGTTATTTTGTAGAGGTAAAACCAAGGGGGCATCAATTTAGCGCAAAGATCTGGGTTGAAGCGAATATCCTGAATGAAATTGCAGAGGATCCTGAAAAGCTCACATCTATCTCGGATACCATTATAGAAGTTGAAAAGGAACTCAAAACGAAGATCTTTGAAAGTCTGAAACCCCTTTTATGATATTTTTGATCTTTATGTTTCTCTCTGTGTCAGTTAAAAATGTGTTTACTCTTCATGGGGTGTTAGAAGTATAAAATGGAGTTAAAAAAGAGATTTCTCATTAAAAGGAGATACTGTTTATAGTTGGTGTGAAATGTTCAAATGAATTGCAGACCTTTAGAGCATACTCGATCTTGTTTCTCTTCCGAGATCCCTTGGTAAATGATTCATCATGCTGAAGTTCTGCGAAAATGGATCTCCATTGAATAAGTATCAGCAATGCTAAGAGTAATTTGCCAGGAGATGTTTTGTCAGTAAACCAGCCGATCAATTCTAGCGCATATGCTGCAAATAGAATACCTATAACAATTTCGTATGAAATACCAATATAGCTCAAAAATCCCCCAATAATTACTCCATAAAGCGTAAGGGATACCACAAGTGAGATCTTTATCCAGAGTAAATTCCAAAATGATACTTTGGCACGATTTCCAGTTTCCCTATCGATTATGTAGTACATGTTATATCGACATCCTTTCTTGTTATATTTTGTTAATAGTATCTTATATAGAAACATATTTCCGATTGTTTATCAAGTTAACTGTATTGATCCTCATCAACAATATCACCATCATCGTCCGCAGGAACAGGAATTGGCCCCATGTCCTTGATTTTAACAATCTCGAAGCGTGAATCCTATGAATTATTTGGTAAATGGTCCTTGATCATATTCATTACAAATATTACAAAGAACATTAAAAGAACAACTGGGTGAACAATACTGTGAAGAATTGTAGTAAACAATTCATTTTCAAACTCACAAAAATGAATGACATGATCGATCGTAAAGAAACATCCAAGCATAAGAATGACAAGTAATGAATCGAGTAATATGGCAAAAGCCATCTCGATATGCACATTCAGTAAGCTTCGGAACCTTACCATCTTAACACCGTGTTTTGTTATACATATTAAATTAGATTGACTTTTTATATAAGTTTTTTTAAAATCGTAAAATCGTAAAATCATAAAATGGAAAGTTGAAAAAGAATCAAAGCCTTTGTTATGATTAATTTGTTCATCTATAGTCAAACACCCAACATTTTGGACTTCTGTTTTTCACTAAGAAACTTTTCAATCCATCTCTTTGCAAAGCTAATTTTTGATGAGCACTCCATAAATTTCTCATGTATTAAATCCCGCATATGATCAATATCGATAATGAACT
>NZ_JAGSOI010000042.1 GCF_023684405.1 Methanococcoides seepicolus
ATTGAACAACAAGATTAAGACAGCTTTCAAGAGATCATATGGATTGAAGACTGAAATGTATAGGAATACAATGATATTCTTGATGGCGGGGAAATTGAAATTACCCACACGATCTTAAAGAGAACCAAAAATATTGAGTTCTTTTCTAAAATGTTTTAAACGGGTTGTGCGGAGAGCACACATAACCCTGTACACTTTTTTGGAGATAGCTATATCCCCGAACGATTGTGAGGGGGATCAGATTCGAACCTATGAAATATCAAAAATTTCTAAGATTTACTGATTGCTAAGAACAAAAAGCGTAGTGTTTTTTGGCATTACCTATATCCTCGCACAGAATGTCGGAGATATAGTTAATGTTGATTTTTTTGTACGCTAAGTTTATTCAAGGTTCAAAAAGCATGAGAGAGGAGATTATATGCTATCTGGAAAAGGAGTCACATGACTGAAAGTATTACTTGCTTTTACCAGCAGAGAAATGTAGAGTATTATGAATTTTAAGGTCATTAGAATGTACCAAATACAGAATAATAACCTCAAGCCTTTTTAAGATGCTGAGTAAATATCATATAGATAGTTTGATGCAACTTTTACAGTTTATTTATTAAGCCATTTTAATTTATATGAGAGGAGTTTAATATATGAAAATACTCGGAATATCAGGAAGTCCAAGGACAGAATCACGTTCAGGTTCTATTAAAGTTGTAAAGAAAATTCTAGAGAATACCGGCTGTGAATACGAACTTATTTCATTGCACGGTAAGAACATAGGTGGCTGTATCGGATGTATGGCATGTGTAGATGACAATGTATGTAAACTGAATGATGATCTAAAAACCATGCGTGATAAAATTGTTGAAGCTGATGCTTATGTTTTGAGTGGTGTCAACTATTTCAGCACATTAAACGCAGTGATGCATTCTTTCCTTGAAAGATGGTATCAATTCAGGCACCGTGAAGCTGATATTCTCTGGGGAAAACTTGCAGTTAATGTGAGTCTTGGGGGTGCAGACCCTTCGCCGCCTACTGAGGTTCTAAATGCATTCTGTTTATATAACCTAATTAAAGTTGTAACTATTCAGCCCACAGAAACACGCATCAATGTGCCTTGTTGAAATTATTAATAGCGTATATGTTATGCAGCTATTAGGATTTATAAAATATCAAATAATGACCACTGATTGTGATTTTCACATTTTTGTCCGATTGGGGACATGCATGTGGGTTGCACGAAAATCAGCATCAAGCAATTGATTAGGGTAGGCTGAATAGTTACTTAAAGTTATTGATAATGTTGAAGGAATAGGTGCTTTTGGTTGCTGCTATTGCGGATACGGTGAAGACTGCAAGGTAGGAGGACACTATGCTGTATATGGACCTAACTCTCCAATCAATGCGGATACGATTCCTGACGTTACAAAAGACGAAAAAGTGATGCTTGCAGCTGAGCAGGCAGGTAAAAAGCTTGGTGAGCAACTGCGCTCTGCTGATTACAGCCGTGAGAAAACAACACAGGAAGTTATGGAAGTTCTTCAGAAAATGCACCAACAGGGATAATTTGTATAATTGATACTGATTAAAAATTAATCTCAGTAGAAATCCTCGATATTCGGACACGAATCCAATTTAAAAATATAATTGAATGTGTTACATGATGTTGGAATATGATCATAATACCAGCCTATTGGTGTTGATTTTTCTTTTTTAAATTTAGAACAGTTGTTCCTTCTCCGACATCAAGTGAAAGTAACAGCATGAACACAGAACATAACTTTGTTGCAATATGACTCGAGATATTGATATAACATCAAAATAATTGAGTATGTGATTCATATGAGCGGAAGTGGAAATTTGAAAATAAGGGATATTAGAAGCAAGGATATTTTAAATACAATCTCTGTAGAAGGCGAGGTTTCAATCATAAAAGAAATCCATCCGATATGGAAAACTACTGCTTACATGTGTGATCATTGCGAATTTGTTATGTACTTACCAGTTGAAGGATCTAAAGTTGGGAAACCAGTACATTGTGAAAACGAATGGTGTGGTAATAAATCTGACTTTACTCTTTTAGAAAAAAAATCCTCATATACTGATTCTCAAGACATACTGATTAAAGAATCAGATCATACTGAACCAAGAACATTGCTTGTCCATCTGGAAGGAGATTTGGTAGACTCAATTAATTTTAAAGACAGAGTTGTTGTAACCGGGGTACTAAAAGCTCAATTCAAATCAACTACTACTGGTAATTTTGTTTTAGAAGCCAACTCGATTGAAAAAATTAAAGAAAAGAACATGGTTAGTGATAATAAAACAGGAACAGACTCAAAAGATCAAATAAGGGTCATGCGTGAAATAATCGATCAACTCAGTTCATCTTCCCCTTCCAATGATGTTTCACTTGAAGATATTTATCGGGAAGCTTCAAATTTACATGTTGAACGTTACATTGCTGAGGAATTGATTACAAGGCTTAAACACAAGGGAGATTTAATGTCTCTTGATTCTGAGCATGTAAGAGCTGTTTGGTAATTCGATCTACTGATTCAATCCAATTCTCCAATCCAATTCTCCAATCTTTTCTTTACATGTGCATTAAGAGTAAACAGCTTATCACTCCTGGTATTCTGCTTCATGTAATGCAATGTACCCTTAGAGAATCCCATTTTTGGCCCTAAGCTCCGCAATAAGAAACTATAACATATACATTCCACATGGAAAGTGGAGAGGAGAGAATATACTTCAGATACTTGTTTCTTTCATATATTCCACAGATTGTTTCACCAGCTCCTGCAAAACATCCAGATCCACATATTCCAGCTTCTTGGTGCACAGACAGGATTTGCCTAATTTGTACTTGCCGAGCTTACTAAGTAGATCAGCATATTGTTCAAAACCAGGCATGATATAGAGGGTCAGGTTTTGTTTTCGAGGGAAAACCTACCAACATCCAATCTCCCGTACGTCCGCTGGCATATTTGTAGGTGTAACTACCAAAGCCAACGATGCTGTTTCCCCACATGGCGGGTTCTTCACCAGTCACTTCCTGCATAAGATTCATTATGGCTAAAGAATCGGTGCGCTTCTTTTCGGTCTCAACACTATTGATGAAATCTTCTACGCTTGCTTCATTCTTCCTGGCCTTCAATTCTGCCATTTGTAACACCCCTTATATTATCAAGTTCTCGGATTTAGAATAATTTATAATCAGTTAAAGCTATCTTAATATTATGACTACTCAAATGTTCGTGAACTTACCTGTGAAAGACCTGAATCGATCAATTGAATTCTTTACTAAACTTGATTTCGAATTTGATCCACAGTTATCTGACGAGAAAGGCACCTGTATGATCGTGAACAAAGAGAGTTTTGTAATGTTATTAACTGAAAGTTTTTTCAAAATGTTTACTACAAAGCAAATCTGTGATGCTAAGAAAAGCACTGAGATGGCGGTTTCCCTATCTGCTGAAAGCAGGGAATGAGTAGATGAACTGGTAAACAAAGCCAAAGAAGCAGGTGGTTTAGAAGAAGGAGAGCCACAGGATTATGGGTGGATGTACGGACGCAGCTTTGAAGATCTTGATGGACATATTTGGGCAATATTTCACATAGATGAAAGCGCTACTAGCAAAGATTGATCGGAACTCAGATTGAGTTCATTTAATTTTTCATCTCTTCACAGAAATTTCATCATTTATAATAATTATGAAAAAAATAAGAAAATAAGAATGGAAAATCAAAACATTGATCTTCCAATAAAGTGTTTAATTAATTATAGTAATTAAACTAATTCGCCAAATGCGAATTTGCTCATGACTTTGGTAACTTTGATTGTTACTTCGTCACCGACTGAGGCGTTAGGTACAAAAACTACAAAACCGCTTACTCTTGCGATTCCATCGCCTTCTCTTGCGATATCTTCAATTGTTACGTCGTATGTTTCGCCAGCTTCTACTGGAGCAGTTGATTCCATGTTGTTGAACAAATATTTCACTTCCTTTAAAGTGCTTAAAAAGATTATAACCAACTAGTAAACATACGAAAAAATAGTAAATACAGTTAAGGAAATACCATCTAGACCTATAATTTATTAAAGTAGTTTTTGCCTTTAAAAGCAATCTTAATAAGGAAGGTATCATATATAAATCTGTTTGTACATCAATTCCTATATTTCGAGATTATCAAATTAGCTCATAAATCCTCCCATTCTAATTTGATGACATCAAGCTCATACATAATTTGCAAATGAGTTAGTTTCTTTAACTCCATTTTGCAAATTTGTGGTTACAAGTAACTGATACGCTATAAAATTCATAATTGAATACAGTTTCTTACTGCTATTTTTCATTCCCCTGATATCGAACTTTACAGTCCGCTTTATATGATTGTGTACTCGTTCACATTCACCCCTATGCGAATAATCTTCATCGAATCTATCATCTTCGATGTTCTTGTTTCGCAAGTGCATCCCTACCTGTTTTTCTCTTCCATTTTCATAAAGGAAATGAAGTTTATCTTCATATTTCATATGAATTGATCCACCAAGTTTCCACATTTTATTAACCCAGTGATGAATTCGTTCCATCGTCCCTTCATATTGAACTTTAGAATCAGAAGAGTATGCGATCACTGGTTTTGCATTCAACTTATACCAGATATCTGCATGATTCCGGAATGAATCATAACCTCCATCTAATGCATAAGTGTCAATATCAACCTTTATTTTTACCATTGTATCAATATGTTTCTTCAATTCAGGAGAATCATGAGAAGCACCTTTTGTATGTGTCATGTAGATTGGAAGTGTTCCAATCATGGTGATGTGAGCTTTGTCCATCTTACAATTATAATGCGGATTGTAATCCGCATACTTGTCATATCTTGATGCTTCAAGAGGAGTTGAATCTGTTTTTGCATTTCTTATCTTTGTAGTTTTGGATATTTTCTTTCCAATTTTGAACATTATTTCATCTAGTCCAGCTTCTCCAAGCCTGTATTTTACAAAATGATGAAGTGTTGCAGGGGATGGTATGTTCATAATGCCGTTATTGTCTTCAAAAGACAGAAGCTGCGCTTCTTCTTTTGTTAGTGTAGATATTGTTTTCTCAAATGAGAGGTTCCTAAAACATTTCACAACGATGAGCTTTATCATTGACGAAACCTTATACCTAAAGTGCCAGTCATTATCGGCATAATAGCTACTTTCAACATAAGAAGCAATGTCATCGATATCTAAGAAATACAAAAATTGGCATATTGATACGTTGTCTGTGTTCAGATAGTTAGCAAGATTGTCACTGATACAGATTCCGTCCGAAATTGTGTAAGTATATTCCATGGACTGGCACATTTTCTACCATATATATGTAATGCATAAGCTATGCTCAGAGTGGTGTCAGTAGTCTTGAAAAAAGAGTTACGCTTTTAAAGCGAAAAGCTAATTTGATAATCTCATTTCACACTAAAAATTAATGATCCCAATATTTTCATGGTAAATTAACATTTGAAACGATAATTGGATACGAATAATTTACCACTTAGCGATCCATCCTTCACATATACATTCAAAGCAAATAACTTTCGGATCTAGCGTTCTGCTTCACATAATGAAAAGCATCCTTAGATAATCCCATTCAATATATTACATGAATAATAAATTTAGTCTAATTGAAAAATAATAAATACAGGTAAACCGGATGAATAATGGGGGTATAATTAATGGCATATTTACTTGTAAAACATACAGTAGAAGATTATTCTAAATGGAAACTAGGATTTGATGACCACGAAGCTACACGAAAGGAGTACGGTTCCAAAGGGGGAATGCTTTTCCGCACATCAGAAGACCCTAATAGCCTCGTGATCCTTCTCGAGTGGGATAATATTGAGAACGCACGCAAGTTCACCGAATCCGATGAACTGAAAAAGAAAATGGAAGATTTAGGTGTTATTACCAAACCGGATATATTCTACCTGGACAAGATAGAAGACGTATCATTCTGACCAGAAAATAAATAATATTTGACCGAGATTCGCTCTCGGTTTCCTTTTTTGCACTTTTCCATGGAAATATAGCAAAAAAGCGATATCATATAAATAAAATCTCATATTCTTATTTACAATGAAATGTGTAGAGTTGAGTTCAATGGAACCGATCTTTGAGTCGGCTAATTCGGAGGGATTACTCCGTCTTTCTCGCCTAAGAACTGTACGTGAAAGTTTTCCTTATAAAGCTCAAGCATCCATTAACCTTTTCAGACAACAGTTATTATTTTTTTGGATTTTGGATAATTAGCATGATATTGCCTATGGCAGTGTACATGTACATAGACTAAATTTGAGATTTTGTTATCTTTATGATTTCCATTTATGTGATGTAGATGTCTTTCTTCTGCATCAGCACTAATGTCCATCGGTTGATTACAAAACGGACATTTGCCTTTTTGATTCTCCCATATTATTTTAAACTTTTCTGATGGCATTTTAGCACCTTGATCGAATTTGCGTTAAACAAAGTATTTTTTGTCAGTATAAGGGTTTTTTGTTGTTGAAAACACCCATTTTCTTGTTCCTTTGGTATGCCAGCATTAATTGACAATCCAATGTTTAGATGTAGAGGGTGTCCCTCTTAGCCCATTTCTAAAGTATGTCCCATATTCTGTTATCCAGAATATTAAATATTTCTTTGGAGACTTATGCTCAAAATGTTCCACATACTACATTATACGACATTAAATACTTCAAATTGCAATGTTATAATGAACAAATGATCAGGAGGAAGAGACAATGATAATGATAGTAGCGAAAAACAAGGTAAGAAAAGATAAAAAACAAGATTTTTTAAAAATTACCGAAGAACTCATACAGAAAAGCCAAAATGAAAAAGGTTGCATTTCTTATGATCTATATGAAGATCTAGCTGATCCGTACACTCTGACGTTTATTGAATCCTGGGAAGATATGGAGGCAATCGACCTTCATAATAAAGCGGACCACTTTATGAAGATCGTTCCTAAATTGGCAGATTTAACCGAAGGGGAAATAGAAGTGAGATCATATAGGCCGGCGAAGTAATTTAATGTGTTTCAAAATACTTTAGGCAGGTACACATTTATTTTGTATGAAAATAGAAATAACCGAACTTCTCGAATAATTTGCTTATTTTGCGAGAAAAGGTGAAATAATGGGACTTGTCTCAAATCATCAAAACTCATTTTGTATAAGTTAAGGCGTTTTTGGGATAGCCTCGATCAATCAATATAATCTCTTTTTTACATCTAAAACAATTATTTCATAATCATTTGCATTAATTACATGTTGATCTTTCAATTCATCTTTAATTTGCATTCGTAAAATTTCAGAATCATCATTTGTTTCATTCACAACCAAACCTATCAACTTATTACAATATGGTGCATAGTTTGCGATCTGATTGTATAATTCTTTATTAACCCGATTTCCACCTCGGTGGACTTTCATTTCAATGCCTATATTTCCATTAATTGCAAAATCAACCCTATGTTTACCTTTTACAGATTCGTACTTAATGTCATATCCATATCTTTCAGTCAGGACTGATAATTTACCTTCCAGATCTTGTTGATAATCTTTTTCGATCTTGTTTTTACCAAAGCGGAGTGAAACTTCATTTTGAAGAAAATCAACTATGTTATCAAAAGCAGTATCTACTTTTGACACTACAACCCTGCTCTTCCATTTAAGATACACGAAGGTCACAAGTCCTGCAAATATACCTGCCGGAAAGCCGACAAAGAATGAGAAGAAAATCCTGTCCTGAAGGATAGATGTAACAGCGACCCCCACTATTGCAAACACTATAAAAGAAACAAATAGGTTTGTTATTGTTTTCATGAAAATAAAAAATTAGGTAGTATCCGGCAAAACGCCGGACACATTGTTTTGTTCTATATTTAGAACTTATCAGGTTCTATTTTGATATTACTTGACATTCTCTCTTGCCCACTTTGCAGCGGCATCGAGAATTGTCAGGTTCATCGGAATAAGCTTTGGTTTGCTTGCAAAGGTATCCTCGATAGCTTCCCTGAAGACCTTTTCAGGAAGACCTGTATCTCCCAGTTCCATCATCACACCAAGCATAACGGTGTTGGCAGCTTTAACAGAACCTGCATCCTTTGCTATCTGCATGGCAGGAACTGCAATAGACCTTACATTTTTAGGAACTTCGACACCACTGATAGTTGCATCATAGAGGATGACACCGCCCTCTTTCACATCGCCTGCGAACTTCTCAAGTGATGGCTGGTTAAGAGCTATGAGGACATCTGAATCATACACAACAGGTGAGCCTATAGTTTCTCCTGAAATGACAACGGAACAATTGGAAGTTCCACCCCTCTGCTCAGGTCCGTATGACGGATACCAGGAAGTATAGCGCTGATCACGGCAACCTGCACGTGCAAGGGTAAGTCCCATGCTCAGAACACCCTGACCACCGAATCCGGCTATCTTAACTAAAGCGATCTTGAAATCCTTGTCCGGTACTGCCTCGGGTGAAGCATTGTCCTCAAGGCTGTAAAGTTTATCAATGGCAGACTTGGAGAAATCGCTTTCATCCCTCCACAATGGCTCGGCCTCGTCAAACCTGTCCCGGAAGTTCTGGAGTGGGAATTCCTTCTCCATCATATCGTTCACGAAATCAGTACTCTGCTGTGCATTCTGCTTGAGGTTTGTAGGACATGTGGAAAGCACTTCAACAAATGCATATCCTTTACCATCCCTCTGGACCTCAAGAGCCCTTCTAATAGCTTTCCTTGCTTTCCTGATATGTGATATATCGGAAATGGATACACGCTCGATGAACACCGGTGCTTTCAGGTTCTCAAGGATCTCGCACATGTGTAGCGGATAGCCGGTAAACCTTGGATCTCTTCCATCCGGACATGTGACGGTCTTCTCACCGATAAGTGTGGTTGGTGCCATCTGACCGCCGGTCATTCCGTAAACAGTATTGTTCACGAAGAAGACTGCCATCTTCTCACCACGGTTCGCAGCCTGCATGGTCTCATTAAGACCAATTGAAGCAAGGTCACCATCGCCCTGATATGAGATGACCACGGCGTTGTCCTGTGCCCTTGAAATACCGGTACCCACAGCAGGTGCACGTCCATGTGCTACCTGAAGGTTTCCGCAATCAAAGTAGTAATAAGCAAATACAGCACACCCAACAGGGCTTATCATGACAGACCTGTCCTGAATTCCAAGATCGTCCATAGCCTCACCGATGAGCTTGTGAATGATACCATGTCCACATCCCGGACAATAGTGGGTTGCAGTCGGTGCAGCTCCCCCTTTTCTTGAGAACTCGTCATAAATTGCTGCCGGTTTTCCAATGATCTTCTCTGCCATTTTTATGCCTCCCTTGAAGCAACTTCTCTGATCTTTTCCATGACCTGATCCAGTGTTATTAAATTTCCACCCAAGCGATTGACCAGTTCAACAGGTCTGCTACACTCGATAGCAAGTTTTACATCTTCCATCATCTGACCGTTGCTCATTTCGACTGCGATAAAAGTACAGTCATACGAATCAGCAATACCTTTAAGCTCCTTTTCAGGGAATGGGAACAATGTAATAGGACGGAACAATCCTACCTTGAGACCTTCTCGTCTTGCAACCTCTACAGCTGAATGACAGATCCTGCTGCTTATACCATACGCAACAAGAACAATAGAAGCATCCTCTGTCATGTATTCTTCATGGACGGTCTCGTTCTTCTTGATCGTCTCATACTTCTCCTGAAGCTGATAGTTGAAATCCTCAAGTTTGTCGAAATCCAGGAATATAGACGTGACAAGGTTCTCCTTTGTCTCCTTCGTACCACATACAGCCCAGGACTCATCTATGACAGGTGTTATAGCCTCGTCAGGGAAATGAAGGGGCTCTATCATCTGTCCGAGCACACCATCAGCAAGAACGACAACAGGATTGCGGTATTTGCTTGCCAGTTCGAAAGCCTTTATCGTATGATCGCACATTTCCTGAACGGAATTAGGTGCAAGTACAATATTTCGATAGTTTCCATGTCCTCCGCCTTTTACAACCTGAGCATAATCGGCCTGTTCCGGACCGATATTACCAAGACCCGGACCTGCTCTCATAATATCAACGATGACACTGGGCAGTTCAGCTCCTGCAAGATATGAGACACCTTCCTGTTTCAAGCTCATACCAGGACCTGATGATGCGGTCATGACCCTATGACCGGCAGAAGCCGCCCCATAGACCATATTAATAGCGGCTTCCTCTGATTCCGCCTGTACGAATTTCCTTCCAAGCTTCGGGAATGTCTGGGAAGCTTCATGGAGGATCTCACTTGCCGGAGTTATCGGATAACCGAAATAACAGTCGCATCCGGCATATAAAGCGCCAATAATGACAGCTGAGTTACCTTTGATCAATTGTGTAGCCATAATTTTACCTCACTTTCCGGGCTTATTCTTCCTTTATAGGGATGTGCACTGCAATAGCCAGTGTCTCAGGACAGGTGTAGTAGCAATTTCCACATCCTGTACAACCTTCACCCTTGTATTCAACATAATGATAACCGCGTTCATTGATGTGTTCGCTCATGAACAGAACACTTTTTGGACATGCAGGAATACATCTTTCACAGCCCTTACATTCAAGATTGTTAAGCTGCGGATAAGGTTTCATATTTTCACTATTTTCAGACATGATATCAACCTGTAGTAAATAGATAAACTCCAAATTAAAAGATTTATCCATTGAATTATTCGAGTATCAAAGTATGTTTCAGGAATTATTGTAAGCCTGAAACGTTCTATGATCTTTATCAGTTCTTTCCTTCATCGTGGTCTCGTATCTCAACACGCCTGATCTTACCGCTGATGGTCTTGGGAAGCTCATCAACAAAATCCACAGCACGTGGATACTTGTAAGGTGCAGTAGCTTTCTTGACGTGGTTCTGAAGTTCCTTCTTCAATTCTTCACTTGCTTCATAACCTTTTGCAAGAACGATCGTAGCTTTGACAATTTGTCCTCGTGTATCGTCTGGTACTCCTGTTATCGCACACTCAAGTACAGCCGGATGTTCTATCAAAGCACTCTCGACCTCGAAAGGTCCGATCTTGTAACCGGAGCTCTTAATAATATCATCAGACCTGCCAACGAACCAGAAATAACCGTCCTCGTCCTTCCAGGCCATATCTCCAGTATGGTAATAACCATCATGCCAGACCTCGTTCGTCTTCTTTTCATCAGAACGATACCCAGCGAACAAGCCGACCGGTTTTCCTTTTGAGGTATTGATGACGATCTCACCCTCTTCTCCGAAATCACACATCTTGCCATCAAGGTTCAAAAGTTCGATATCGTATTCGGGTGAAGGTTTACCCATTGAACCGGGTTTAGGCTCCATCCACGGATAAGTAGCAATGCTTACAATGCTCTCGGTCTGCCCGAAGCCTTCCATGAGCTTAAGGCCGGTGAACTCCAGGAACCTCTCATAAACTTCAGGATTAAGAGGTTCACCTGCCACAACACAATATTCGAGACTGCTGAAATCATATTGTGAAAGGTCTTCCTTGATGAGGAAACGATAGATGGTCGGTGGTGCACAGAAGGTAGTTACTCCATATTTGCTTGCGAACTTAAGCATGTTCTTAGCATCAAAGCGCTCATAGTCATAGACAAAGACCGCAGTTCCGCTTAACCACTGCCCATAGAGCTTACCCCACACACACTTTGCCCAACCGGAATCAGCAACTGTTAGGTGTAGACCATCATCGCGGACGTTCTGCCAGTACTTCGCAGTGATGATGTGTCCAAGAGGATATGCAAAATCATGTTGTACCATTTTTGGCAAACCTGTGGTACCGGATGAGAAATAAAGCAAGGCAATATCCTCGTTCTTTGTAGCAGCTTCCCCTTCCGGACGTGTGAAGTCAGCAGAAGCTTCCTCAAGTTCCTTTGTGAAATCCAGCCATCCTTCACGTCCTCCATTCAGGGATACTTTGTGGAGCAGGATGTCCTCATAGCCTTTGTGACCTTCATCGATATATCCCATCAACCCTTCATCATCCGCACTGACTACCATCTTTATATTGGAAAGTTCGATACGGTAGGTGACATCCTTTGTGGTCAGCATATGCGTTGCAGGAAGGGTGACAGCACCAATCTTATGCAGGGCAAGGATGCATATCCAGAACTCATATCGGCCTTTAAGGGTCAGCATAACAACATCGCCTTTTTCGATGCCGTATTTTTTGAATAGATTAGCTGCCTTGTCACTATAGTGTTTCAAGTCCTTGAAGGTATAGACCAGTTCATTACCTTCATCATCACACCAGACAAGTGCTCTTTTATCAGGCTGTTCTTCTGCATACCTGTCAACGACATCGTATGCGAAATTGAAATTTTTAGGAATGTTTATTTTGAAACTTTTCTTAAAGTCTTCATACGAACTAAAGTCTGTACGTGAGACATATTCTTCCAATAAAGATGACATATTTACACCCGTTTTTTATATAAGAATAAATGAGGTTCTGATAGCAAAGTTATCATAGAACCATTGCAAGGAACTTTGCCGGATTGTCTCCAACCGCTTCCATTGCATGAGTAAAGTTGGAATCGAAATAAATTGAATCTCCTTCCTCGAGAACTATCTCATTGTCATGTATCCAGACCTTGAGCGTACCGCTTATCACATAATCGAATTCCTGTCCGGGATGAGAATTCATTGAGGGAGGATTAACCTCTGAACGCGGATCAACACTGACAATGAAAGGCTCTGCCTTTTTATGAATAAAATTCGAGGCAAGGTTCTGATAATTGTAATCCGCCCTTCTTTCCACTTCAGTACCTTTGCCTTTTCTGTTAACAGCAAAGATATGCATGCGCGGCTCTTCTCCTGTCAGAAGAAGTCCCATGTCCACATTGAGTATCTGTGATATCTCAAACAGCATGCTTGCAGGAATATCAGATTCCCCTGAATCATATTGTTTATAAATATCGACAGAAATACCGAGCTTCTCTGCCATGGCTTCAAGGCTTATGTTGGACAATTCACGCAATTCGGATAGACGTGATGCGATTTCGATTATTTTTTCCTGCATGTTATCAACTTATTAGAGCCGTTACAAAAAATGCTTGCAAGGCGACAATTCTTTTAATATAGGCACTGAGCTTTCAGCATTGATATATTATATCATTATCTGCTGTGATGTTAAAAGAAGAAGTAAAAAAAGGTATTGAGTGCCATGTTAGCACATGACACGACTAAAAAGGATTCAATCAACAGGACCTATGTTGACAGAATATTCAAAATTCTCGGTGTTGTGAGGCATTATCTCAAGTGTCCATTCTCCAACAGCACCATCAGCAAGATAGACTTCCGTATATGTTGTTGACCCCTGCTGGTATACATTGAATTGCTCCTCATCTGCGCCATCGCTTGAAACAGAGACGTCACTCATAGCCCCATCTCTTGCCTCATCCATTGCAATTCCATAATAGATAGGAGATTGCTGTGAAAGACTGACAGTGCTACTGTGCCCTGTACTGATAAGGACCGACTTGACCTGACCATCAGCGTTCTTCAACACAACATCAAAGGAAGGTGCTGTAGAAGATGTGCTGCTGCCACCATAATTATAATCCCTTGATATTATCTTGAGGGTGACCGGATCATCTGTCCTTGAAACAAAGCTTGTTGTGAACGGGTCTTCCGGCTGTTGCCAGACATCGAGGTTCATACTGACCTTCTGGCTCCATTCATTCATTGTCCGGTCATCGATGTTCAGGTTGATCCTGCCATTGAGATTTCCTTCCGCATCAGCTGGAACTTTGACCTTTACTGTTACAGTGGTCTTTTCTCCTGCCTTGATAACAGAAGGTGCTGTGATGGTAACGTCCTTCTCATCAAGAGATACCTGTGCAGTGTAGCCATACCATTCATCTTCACTTACCTCGAATTCCGGGTTGATGGAAATTGCCTTGTCAGCAACGTTCTTGAGCTTGATCACATATTCATACTCAGAACCTGCTTCCACACGGTCATTGATATATGAATTGAATATCTGTATATTTGGTGGCAACCAGACGTTCACTGAAAGCTCAAGTGCACCATTGTAGCCAGGATACAGAGCTGAGACATCCCCTTCGAGATCGCTGAAGAAAACGTTTGCATCATAATTGTCAAGTTCAGCATCTTCAGGAACTGATACCTTGATAGTGAACTCCTGCTTTTCCCCACTCTTCAGTTCAGCCTTTGCAGGTGAGATGGTAACCCAGTCCTCGTCAAGCATGTTGTCACTGAATACCTTTGGTGCAACATAAGGCTCAAGGGTCAGTGGCTCTTTCCCATGATTGTAAAGCACAACAGTCCTCTCATCGGACTCTCCCGGCTTTATTCGAAGATATGAATATCCGGGGTCAATGAATAGAGGAATGATCTCTTTTCCAACCTCAGGATATAGCATGTCCTGATAATATCCATCCGCAGAGATCTTTTCAGCTATCAGTGCAGGTTCAGATATCAATACAGGTTCAGCTATTAACATGGGTTCGGCAAACAATTCCGGTTCTGCTGCTGTAGTTTCAGGGGCAGCAATGGCAACTGTTATTGCTGTCAAACTGAGCAACAACAGGCCAATTGACATAAATGCAAAATATTTTTTCATATCGATTCTCCTTTTTGTAATTTGGTAATAGTGAGCGTCTTTCGACATGTTCCAATATGAGTTACACTTATTAAAGAATTGTCTAAACTTCGAATCAATCCGTAGTTATCAGGATGTTTGAAGTGCCTGATCAAAATTAAAAAAAGAGAAGCATTAGCCAGTTTAACTGGCAATTGGAAGTAGCTTTTAGACGGTTACCAGAACTTAGTAAAACGACCAGAGGAGTTATATGATCACTGCTACCAACATTACCCATAATCTAAATTTAGCATCAAAAGAGACATTTTGTTTCCTTTTCGTTTATCCTGTCTAATTTCCAGACATACACATATTCCTGACTATTAATCGTATTGAAAATATAACTTAATTTCCTTGAAAAATTAGCTTTAACCTTTTACCGTAAAATGTCAGGTATAAGGAGTGATAGAGTTGGGTGGAGTGTTGAATCGAAATGAAAAGAAACTTATTCTTTGAGTAGCTTGTGATTTATAGTAATTTTATAAGAGGCTAAAAATGGATCTTTATTTATGGAATTCTTATCAAAAAGCAGAAATTACAGAAAAAATCAAATATTGGGTTGATTTGTGGGATGAAATAAATGAAGATTTGGACAAAAATACATACGATGAAGATCTTGTAAATCCACACTTACTTGTTATCAATTTGTTGGATGAAATAAAGTATAATAGGTTGAAAAATAAACGAATTAACAAATACTTATTAGAGAAGTTTAATTTTTTTCTGAAAAATGACCAAGTGATCAAGAACTCCTTTGCGACAGATTTTAAACTTATAATAAGTGAGTTATCAAACGGATCTAAAAGATTCGAGTATTGCATCATGTTATGTGAACAAACGATAGAATCTATTCAGTGTGGTAGTTATTTCAAAGAGTCTTGCGATTTGCTAAAAAAGATAATTATGGATACACATTGGAAAGATGGGGAAGAAGAAGAAATATCTTTGATATCACAAAATTTAATAATTGAGTTGATTTTAGCTGGATATAGTCTTGAAAAAATCAAATCAATACCTCAAAACCTGTTTAGTAAATATGAGATAATTAAAACCGACAATGGTGAATTCCTACGTACTGATTATCCCACATCAATCGATTTTAAAAAATACGACAACGATGATTTAATTAATAATATTTCTTATAATGAGGCTTTAAAGGACGAAATTGATTCTCTTAGCATTGCTGATAGAATAGACAGACTAAAATATTATTTTGATCAAGAGTATCGTGAAGGTTATGGTATATTCCATATTGAAGGATTGATTGGAAATATAGATGTAAATATAGTAGAAGTCAATTTTTACTCTCCTAAAATCGAAAATTATATGAGTATTATTAATGATTCAGAGTACAAAGCTAAAGATTTTAATCAAAAAAAATTAGAGTTTTATGATAATCAAAATCTATCTTTAATTAATGCTGCTGTAAAAGTTAAATATAGAGACTTTGAATCCGCAAAAAGACAGACTTTGGAAAGTATAGAAAAAACACTAGATTTGTTGAGATTATACATAAATTCAGAGACTGCATTTCGTGTTAAAATTGATCGTTTTTATCTTGTGGATTGCGATGATTTCGGAGTATCTGAGAGTCATTCGGCAAAAGAACAACCTCATATAAAAAAACTTAACTCTTTTGATTTAAGTGACACATTTTTTAGTTTAGAAGTAAAAGATGAAAATATTTTGAACATCGAAAAATTGTTACTTAATGAAAATAGCCAAAAAATGCCATTGTCTGCAAAATTAATATATTCTTTACATTGGTACAGAAAAGCTTTTGAATCTAATGTTATAGAGGACAAATTACTCAATTATTGGATTGTTATTGAAAATTTAATAACTTTTGATTCACAAAATGAAAACTTGGTACTTAGAGACAAAGAAGAAAGAGACAAATTTACTCTAGTAGAAGAATTAGTGCCTTTCATAGAACTGTCTTGTAGTTTAAGAAATGTAGCTATTGATACCTATTTGTATCTTGATCACTTGATTAATAGTTCTCAAGTAAATCCTTCAACACATGAGAGATCACATTACTTAGAAATTCCTTCAGATTGTCTAGATGCCTGTCAGCTTGGATCTCTAACAGACAAAATCCAAATTGATTTTGTGAAATTTATTGAAAAACTCCATTTATTAAATCCATATATTGAAAAAAAAGTAATTGAAAATAAAATTAAGTTTGCGGATAAATTTTACAATGACACAAAATTCACAAGATTAGAACTAATAAAAAAGCTAGAACAAACAAAGAAAGATTTACTATTAATTTATAGATATAGAAATTTAATTGTGCACAACGCACACTTTGATAACACAATTTTGCCTTACTATGCAATGAAAGCCGAAAATATTGCAAGAAATCTTCTTCAGTCAATTTTAGATCAACATGCTAAAGATAGCACAATAGCACATCAGAAATTATTATTAAAAGATAGGGTCAAAATGGAAATAATGATTGAAAAATTGAAAAATGATATTCCAGTTGATTTGTGGAATCTTAAATGAACTAATTATTCATGGTTAGATTGAACTTTCCAACATGTCTGCATTAAATCCTTGTTAAACATTAGATTTTATTATAAATTTTGGGAGATCGGTATTTTCATGTTACCGATATCTCCGACTTGCTATGCGAGGGATTAGATTTGAAACCACAAATCCCATCCAAGTCTTAATTTAACATTCCTAATGCGGGAATTTCAGATATAAGGAACGAAAACAAGGGACTTACTTTTTATGTAACTGTCCTCTATTTCTGTCATTATCTTAATAGTATCTGATCTTTCGTAACAATTCATGATAGGTAAAACAATTGATTTTAACAAATTGTGGCAATTCTGGAAGTAACAAAATACACCGTTTGATTCCAAAATATTTTTATATGGCGGTGCATGTTTTTTTAAAGTGCCTTTGAGGTATATTTTATGGAGGTTCAATTGCAATCATGGATAAAAATTCAAAGAAAATGGCCAATGCACTTAAATTACTATCTATTCTCATCGTTATAATTATTTCATCACTGATACTTTCAGCAAACTTTGTCCCATCAAAATATTTGAAGGATTTTTCGGAACAGCCTGTGGAAGAGACCCTTCCACAGGAGGTATTTGGAGAGCAGACATTCTCCTTCTCCGAGAGATACGTTCTAAGTACTGGCGAGGCATTCAAATTGCCGGATAATTATGATCTCATTCCAAAGCAGATCGATATCGAAGGCAGAAGGGCGTGGTTGGAGGTTTCCAGGAACGGGGATTTCATAGATGATCAGGTCTTGACTATCTCAGATGACCTGGGATCAGGCTGGGATGTGTATTCAGAAGATGGGAATGAGTTGATGTTCAGGATATATCTATACGATGTATCTCAAAACAAGATCGACAGTGTCACAACGGAAAGTGAATGCGTGGTATATGTAGAAATTATGTGAAACCGATACATCCCGGAAAGACCAAACATTAAATAATTATATGAAGAGGTATTTCTACAACAACAAACGTATTGTTGCGACTGCCTCTTCTTAAATGGAAATTATTTTATTCTGCTTCTCTTCATCAGCAAAGAGTTCGTAACAACAGAGACCGAGCTCATTGCCATGAATGCTGCTGCCATTGCAGGAGTGACAAGCACCTGATGGAACACAGGATACAGAATTCCTGCAGCTATTGGAATACCGAGACTATTGTAGCCGAAAGCCCAGAACAGGTTCTGCTTGATCTTCCTCATAGTAAGCCTACTTAGCCGCAGTGATGCAACAACATCAAGGAGATCGTTCCTTATAAGCACTATCTGAGCGGATTCCATGGCCACATCTGTTCCGGCACCCATAGCAATACCAACGTCCGCCTGCGTGAGTGCAGGAGCATCGTTGATGCCGTCACCGACCATTGCAACTATCTTGTTCTCTTTCTGAAGCTTCTTCACCTCAGCAGCTTTGTCTTCAGGCAACACTTCGGAAAGAACACGATCTATGCCAGCTTCCGAAGCTATCGCAGATGCTGTCCTGCTGTTATCGCCGGTCATCATCACGACCTCGATACCCATATCCCTTAGTTTGGAAACAGCCTGAACTGAGTTCTCTTTCAGGGTATCGGCAACTGCAACGATACCGATGGCATTACCATCGGCTGAGACCAGCATGGCGGTCTTGCCCTGACGTTCAAGCTCTTCAAGAGCGTCACTCATGCCGGATACATCGACATTATTATCGGCCATGAGCTTGCGGGTGCCAAGAAGCACTTTCCGTCCAGCGATGGTAGCAGTGACCCCATGTCCCGGAATTGAATCAAATGCTGTGGTATCCAGTATGTCAACATTCCCGTCTACAGCCCCGTTTACGATAGCCTCACCAAGTGGATGCTCCGACCCCTTCTCAGCTGTTGCTGCAAGGGAGAGAACCTCATCTCTGGAGTGGTCACCAAATGTCATCACGTCTGTGAGCACCGGCTTTCCTTCTGTGAGGGTGCCGGTCTTATCGAACACTATGGTACCTATCTTTCGGCTTACCTCAAGGGCTTCGCCGCCTTTGATGAGAATGCCGTTCTCAGCGCCTTTACCGGTACCTACCATAATAGCCACAGGCGTTGCAAGCCCCACAGCACAGGGACAAGATATCACAAGTACTGTTATACCGATAAGAAGTGAGAACAGGAATGGGCTTGATATCACTGAATACTGGGCAACATCATATAGACCGTACCCGATAAAGAACCAGAACAGGAATGAGAGGACAGCGATCGCAATTACTGCAACGATGAACCTTCCAGCCACAAAGTCCGCTACTCTTTGAATGGGTGCCTTTGATGTTTGTGCATCTTCCACAAGCTTGATGATCTGTGCAAGTGCTGTATCAGCGCCCACCTTGGTAGCCTTGAACTTAAAGGAACCAGTTGCATTTACCGTTGCACCTATTACAGTATCTCCGGGATTCTTCTCCACGGGAATGCTCTCACCGGTTATCATGGATTCATCTATTGAAGAGGTTCCTTCCACAACGACACCATCTACTGGAAGCTTTTCACCGGGTCTGACAACTACTATGTCATCTGCAACAACATCCTCCACAGCCACTTCGATCTCTTCATCGTTCCTTATCACACGTGCAGTCCTTGCCTGCAACCCGATAAGCTTCCTGATAGCTTCGGAGGTCCGTCCCCTTGCCTTTGCTTCAAGGTAGCGCCCGAACGTTATGAAAGTGATCAGCATTGCAGCCGTTTCAAAGAAAGTGTGCTGGTATCCTGGACCGAGATCAATGAAACTGGTAACCACGCTGATAATGTATGCAGCACCGGTACCGGTGGCTATTAGCAGGTTCATATCAGCAGAACCGTGTCTCAGACCCTTATAGGCACCAACGAAGTACTGTCGTCCAGGGAAGGCCATGACGATGGTAGTAAGAATGAAAAGTACCATTCTGTCGGCAAGTATGGGTGGAACAAAATAGAGATACTGTGGAAATCCTGCACTCATTCCTCCAAGGGCAATCGGAATGGTAAGCAAAACGGCAATGATCAGATTGTTCCTCTGATGTGTCATCTCCGTGTCCCTTGCAGCCCTTTCGCGATCAAGAGGACTTCCTTCTTTTTTCACAGATGCTGTATAACCTATTTCTTCAATGGCTTTGAGCATATCTGCTGCTGAGACCTTGTCGGGATCATATTCGGCACGTGCGGTGGACATGGGAAAGTTCACACTGGCATTGCTCACGCCATCAAGCTTCTTAAGGGCACGTTCAATATTTGTGGCACAGGCAGCACAGGTCATGCCCCCGACATCAAAGGCCATCTCATCTTTCAGTATCCCGTAACCGGTATCTTCAACCGTTTTTTCCAGTTTGTCCGTTGTGAAGATTTGCGGATCATAAGTAACAGATGCTTTCTCAAGAGGAAGATTGACCGTTGCAGATAGCACACCAGGTTGTTTCTTCAGGGCATCCTCTATGCGGATAGCACAGGCAGCACAGGTCATACCTGTAACTTTCAACGTAGTTTCCACAGGTTTTTTATCTGCTTCCTTAGTTGCTTTCTCCCCATTGTCCTTTAGAAGCTCAACGGGTGCTGGATGTGACGTGCTTTTTCCCTCTGCATCGATCCTGTCCCCCATCTCGATCTTTTTTGTGTCCTCTGCCAAATCATCCGGGATCTCAGAATTGATATCCTTGCCTACCTCATAACCTGAACCAAGAATTGCCTGTTCGATCTCTTCAAGACTTACCTTTTCAGGATCGTAAATGACGGTCGCATTGTTCTCATCAAGACTTACATCGACACTTTCCACGCCTTTAAGCGAGGAGATGGCTTTTGTAACCCTCTCGTGACAATGCATACATGTCATTCCAAGAACGTCTATCTTAGCTTCCATGTTGTTGCACCATTGTTAATAGGATATTTCTGTCTAAAAATACTGCTTATCGTGCAGCATAAAAAAATAATAAAAAGATAAGGCCTTAAGCCTTGTATCCGGAATCGTTCACAGCTTTTTTAATGGCATCGATGTTCGTTGAATTTTCATCATAGGAGACTTCAGCTTCACCTTTGTCGAGATCGACATCTACGGATGAAACTCCTGTAACCCCGGATATTGCTTTTTCAACATGCATCTTGCAGTGCCCACATGACATGCCGTCAACTTTTATTTTGGTTTCTACCATTTAATTCACTCCCAAAATTAAGAGGGTTTTTCATTAATTTATACTTTTGCAATATTTTATGCTGCCGTTAATTACTTAAGGCAACAAATATTTACAATCATCTGTTAACAGCGTTAACATATAGTAGTATCGCTTATTTGATTAAAATTGACCACACCGATAAAATTAAATGCAATATATAAAAATTAGGTAAGATTGATATAGCTCAATAAGAGATATTTACATGGTGAGAATATGCAGGACATGAAAGAGATCATTGAAAAGATCAATAATTTAAAAATGGAACTTAATGCAGTTATTCTTGCTCATAACTATCAGCGTCCCGAAGTACAGGACATTGCAGATTTTACAGGCGATTCCTTGGGATTGAGCCAGCAGGTGGTCAATTCGGATGCGGATGTCATCGTATTCTGTGGTGTTGATTTCATGGCGGAAAGTGCAGCAATTCTAAGTCCGGAAAAGACCGTGCTCCTTCCGGAAAAGGATGCAGGCTGCCCAATGGCCGAGATGGTTGATGTCATATCCCTTGATGATGAAAAGAAGAAACATCCTGATGCTGCTGTTGTGTGCTATGTGAACTCATCTGCACTGATAAAAGCACAGAGTGATATTTGCTGCACTTCAGCTAATGCTATCGATGTGGTGAACTCTCTTGAGGAAGATGAGGTGATCTTTGTTCCGGACAAGAACCTCGGAAACTATGTTGCAGGTTTCACGGATAAGAAGATCTATGCATGGGATGGTTTCTGTCCCACACATCACCAGATGCGTGCCCATGACGTAATTAAAGCAAAGGAAGAACATCCCGATGCACTGTTCCTGGCACATCCCGAATGTCGCACAGAAGTACTGGACCTTGCTGATGAGGTCTTGAGCACAACCGGTATATTGAACTATGCAAAGAAGTCCGATGCAAAGGAATTCATCATCGGTACGGAGAACGGACTCCTTCACAGGCTTAGTAAAGAGAATCCGGAAAAGAAGTTCTATTATGTCTCCGAGTTCACTATCTGTACGAACATGAAGATAACAACTCTTGAATCTGTCCTCGATGCCCTTGAGAACATGCAGTATGTTATCACTGTACCTGAAGATACAAGGCTTAAAGCAAAGAAAGCGCTTGACAGGATGCTTGCGGTCAAACGTACTAGGTGACATTATATGAAAGCATGGCCTGAAGCATAAACCATGTTTCAGTTCAGGCTTCTCATGACGTTTCCCCACATATCTTTTAGTTTTTCTGAGAATTCTCCTGATAATTCATTACCTGAGTATTCCATCACCGTTTTTTCCTGCATCATTGCCTCAGTCGGAATTCTGCTAAAAGGAAGCTTTCCTACAACATCGATTCCGTTATCCCCGCAATAATCTTCAATAATATGGGTGTTCTCTTCATTTATATCGTACTTGTTTATACAGACTACAGCCGGAATATGAAAGTGGCTGGCTACGCCCAGAACCCGTTCAAGATCATGAATTCCTGATACACTTGGTTCGGTTACGACCGCAACCATATCAACACCGGCAATTGAAGCTATCACAGAGCACCCTGTACCAGGAGGACCATCAATGATTATCAGGTCTTTCCCATATCTTTCAGCAAGGTTTCTGGAATTTTCCCTGACAAACGCTACCAGTTTACCGCTTGCTTCCTCTCCTACACTGAGTTTTGCATGTGCCATTGGTCCGAATCTGGTTTTAGAAAGATAGGCTTCTCCTGCTTTTCTTTCAACCATAGTTATAGCTCCTTCAGGACAGATATGAACACATACCCCACAGCCCTCACATTCGAAGCTATCGATTTTGATATCATCAGTAATTGCATCGAACCTGCAATTCTCTTTACACAGTCCACATTGAATGCATAGGGAGCTATCAATATATGCTTCCTTCAAACCATAGAAGTCTATTGTTTCAATTATTTCCGGGTTCAATATCAGGTGCATATCGGCTGCATCTACATCACAATCAGCTATCACAGCATTTTCTGCAAGCGAAGCGAACGCTGCTGCGATAGTAGTCTTTCCTGTGCCACCCTTTCCGCTTATTATAGTGAGCTGTTTCATGTAAATTCTCCGAGATTCTTTATCACCATATCACTTCCTTTGATCATTGTTCAGAGCAGTTCCCCATTTCATACAGAGAGGTAACATCCCTGAAAAGTTTGACAAATCGTTCTTTCCACTCTGGCATCTCATTGACAAAGGGAATTCCCTGCGAATACAATCTTGCTATATCCCTATCGTAAGGGATCTTCATCAAGACCGGGATTTCCTCTTCAATACAGTATTTTTCCACACTGTTGTCACCGATATCGCACAGATTTACCACCACACCGAACTGTATTCCCAGTGTCCTTATCACATCAACAGCAAGCTTCAGGTCATGGAACCCAAAGGGTGTCGATTCGGTCACAAGAATGCAGTAATCGACATTTTTCACTGAGGCAATGAACGGGCAGGCAGTACCCGGAGGTGCATCGATGATAGCAGTCCTGTTCGTATCAATATGATCCTGCAAGGCCTTGATCACAAGTGATGTCATGAGTTCCCCTATCTTCAACATGCCTTGATAGAATACGAGGTCTTCATTCACCGAACCTTCGATAACTCCCACTGTCCTGCCCACTTCGCTGATAGCCTCATTCGGACATACAATACTGCATCCACCACATCCATGACAGAGTGTTGGGAAGATCATTACATCTTCGGGCAAAACGGCAAGGGCATTGAACTGGCAAAACTCAGAACATTTGCCGCAAAAGTCACACTTATCCTTATCAATTACCGGGTTTAGAACATTCACCTCCTCGACTTTCTCAAGATCATATCCAAGAAACAGGTTGCAATTAGGTTCTTCCACGTCACAGTCGAAAAGCTGCGCGTCCTTTAGAGATAGTGCAAGATTTACTGCCACTGTGGTCTTGCCTGTTCCACCTTTTCCACTTGCTATCGAAATTTTCATTTATGGGGTCTCCAATCCTTAAATAACATTACTCTGTAGGAGAGTTGATCACTCTCAGTTCAGGGATCTTTCCAATAAGTGTTTCAACATCTTCTACATCATCCGGCATCTCTAATAGTTTGATAAAGCTGTCATGGAATTTATGGAATGGGCCTTCCCCGATATCCTTTACAATGACAACATTAACACCCTGTTCTTCCAGGTACTCCGCTGTCTTTACACCTCTTTTTCTATCCAGATCAGCAGCAGGGTTCTCACCAATATCCCAGCTCATTATTTTGTTGTCTTTCAGCTCGATGAAAATATAATAGGGAGCTTTTCCGATATGTCTGGATAGCTTCGACTGTAATCCCTCTGGCATCATTACAGGGATCGCAATCCTGAGCACGGATATTTTTCCGGGTTTTACATCGACTGAAAGATGTTCAAGATTTGGAATCTCACTTTTAACCGCATCTTCGATCTCAGCGGAAAGCATTTCAACCCTTTTCAGATCGTATTCTCCTGCACTTTCTACCTGCATCTCACCAAAGACCACAAGGCCGGATCTTCTGAGCCTGATATCATCAACCTTGTTAACACCGGGGATATGATCTACTGTATTCCTGATACGCTCGATAGAATCCCTGTCCAGCCATGCATCCATCAGGGTCAATGCCGATTCTTTTGCTGTCGTGATCCCGAGCTTGAAGATGATCAATGATATAACAAGAACCCCTGCGCTGTCAAGCCAGGGCATGCCAAACATTGAACCGGTAATAGCAACAACAACGACCATGGAACTGAATACGTCCGTATATGAATGCTTAGCATCCGCGATCAGTGCCTGTGAACCGATCTGTCTTCCTATTTTGAACTTATACTGTGAAAGGGCATAGATAGTAATTACAGAGAACACAGCCGCTCCAAGCGCCAGTCCCTGGAATTCCAGCTCGACAGGGTCTTTTATAGTTTTCAGGGCTCCACGCACAAGTTCGACTCCGGATAATATGATGATAACTGAGACAAAAAGAGCCACCAGATTCTCTGCTTTGTAGTAACCATAAGGAAAGTGCTCCCCGCTACTTTTCAGGCTTAGCCTTAACCCGATCCATACTGCAAGGGATGTAAAGATATCCATTGATGTGTGGATCGCATCCGCGATCAGGGAGGAACTGCCTGAATAGAACCCCACGATACCTTTTATTGCTGCAAGAAAAACCAGTGCAATAGTAGA
>NZ_JAGSOI010000043.1 GCF_023684405.1 Methanococcoides seepicolus
TGAAGGATATAACAGCATAATTAGGCACTTTCTGGCAAGATTGAGAAGAAAGTCAAAGTGTTATACTAAGAGTCTTGAAATGCTGAAGTACTCTGTTCTTCTTTTGATGAAGTACAGAAATAAAGAGTTAGCTATGTTTAGTTAACAATGCCAAATGAGGTACTTGCAAGTAATCTTTAAGTTATATTAGACCCGAACTGACAACTATGTTCAACACATTGATCTTCGATGCAGATGGCGTCCTTGTGAACTCTATGCCATTTCATGCTGATGCATGGATACAGACCTTCTCTGAAGTTGGCATCGATGTGGTCAGGCAAGAGATCTATGATATTGAAGGTTCAAACTTCGTAGGAGTTATCAAGCTTATTTTTAAAAAGGCAGGAAGAGAAACAACTACTGAACTGATAGAAAAATTACGTATGAGAAAGCGTGAACTTTTCTTCCTATATGAAAAAGTAACTGCTTTCGAGGGCATGTATGATTTCCTAAAAGAAAAAAAGGACAAGTACAATTTGGCTGTTGTTTCAGGTTCAGACCGACCTATAATCGATAAAATGTTCAATAAGCTCTATCCTGACATATTCGACCTGCTTATCACAGGCGCTGACGTCACCCATGGAAAGCCTCACCCTGAACCTTATCTTAAGGCTGTGGAAAATTTTGGTGTAGAGAAAGAGAAATGTATTGTTATCGAGAATGCGCCACTGGGAGTAGAATCCGCAAAGAACGCAGGCCTTTATTGCGTTGCTGTATCAACCCACGTTGACCCGAAAAAACTTGAAAAGGCAGATAAGGTATTTAATGATCACAGCGAACTTCTGGAATTCCTAAGAGAATTGGATCTCAAAAAAGAATGAAAAGGTGGTGTGGATATCACACCAGCCTTATAGTTTCAAGGTTTGTAAGTGCCCGGGTCTCCAGACGATATTTTTTATGCAATGAACTTGCAAGATCGATGCATGAGCGTTCATCACCATGCTCAGTGAAAACACGTTCTGGTTGTGGTTTCATCTTCTTGAAGTATTCCATTAACTGTTTTCGATCAGAGTGACCGGAGAAACCATCAACTACCTCAACGCCCATATTCATCTTTACAACCTCAGTTCCGTTCTTGGATGAAACAGGGATCTCTTTCCAGCCTTTCTGGATACGTCTTCCAAGGGTACCATCTGCCTGATAACCGACAAAAACAAGCGTGTTGTTAGGGTCAGGTGCAAAGGCCTTGAAATACTCCATAACAGGTCCTGCGTTCATCATACCGGAGGTAGAGAGGATAACGCATGGATGCGGGTCTTCTATGATCTTCTTTCTAAGCTCGTTCGAATCTACCGGTTTAAAGCATTCTGCAAGGAACGGGTTCTGGCCTTTCTGGAATATGAGCTTCCTGAGGTTATTGTTCAAATATTCCGGATATGTCGCATGGATGGCTGTTGCTTCCCAGATCATACCATCGAGATATACAGGAACATCATCGATGATCCCTCTCCTGATAGCATCTTCAAGAACTATCATAACTTCTTGGCTTCTTCCCACAGCAAAGGCAGGGATCAGCACGATACCTTTGTTATCTAGGGTACTCTTTATGATCTGCTGAAGGTTCTTCTCGGCTTCTTTTAGTGATGGCTGTACTGCCGAGGAAGCACCGTATGTAGATTCAGTTATTACGGTCTCGACACGCGGGAACTTGTTCACGGCAGGATCGAAAAGCCTGGTAGGGCCATATTTGTAATCACCAGTGACAACTACGTTATGTAATCCGTCACCGATATGGAAATGTGATATTGCGGAACCGATAATGTGTCCTGCATTATGGAATGTCAGCTTGACATCAGGAGCAATGTCTGTAACTTCTTCAAAATCAAGTGCAATAGTATGTTTGAGTGCATCACGCACATTTGTGGATTCGTACGGAGGCTTCTTGCCCTCCTTTGCAGCAACATCGATGAAATCAAGCTGCAAAAGTGTCGTTATATCCCTTGTAGGGGATGTACAATAGATAGGACCTTCGTATCCGTATTTGTAAAGCAGCGGAACAAGTCCCTGATGGTCAAGGTGTGCATGTGTAATCACAACAGCATCTATCTGGTTAAGTGGCTGAACTTCCGGCAGATAGAGGTATGGTGTCATATTATCATCAGAACCGACGTTCACACCACAATCGATCATTATCTTGGATTCAGGTGTTGATAATAGGAAACAACTTCTACCAACCTCTTTACATCCGCCAAGAGAGGTCACCCTGACCCAGTGGTCCTTGGAAGTACATTCCCTGTGAATGTTACGGCCTACAGCCTTGAGTATTTCCTTCCTATCCTTATGATTGGTACGCATGAACTCTCTGATGTTCTTCACGGTCCTTGATTTGATTGGAGGTGTACGAACCACTTTAGGAGTCCAACCGATCTTTTTCGTGATCTCACGAAGGGTCTCACCGTGCTTACCTATTACCAAACCCGGTTTTTCCGCTTCGATAACAACTTCTCCCACATCAGGGTCAAAATGAAAATTAGATAGAACAGCATCCTTCGGAACGGTATCCTTTATCTTCCCAATAGCTTCTTCGGGAGATACCAATACTTTAGGATCCGGACGAACAACGATCCTTGTACGGAGGGTTTTCGCGAGAGTCCTTACGATCTGGCCATTGTCTGCAAAGTTCTTTGGATCCTCAGTATAAACAACGAGTTGCGGTCCTTCAAATTCAACACTGGTTATAGTTGTGTTGTCCGGGACCTTTTCTTCAATTTTCTTTTTCAGATCCGCTAATACGTCTTCTATTGCCATTAAACAGCCTTCCTATTTCAAAAAAGTTAAAAAAATATTATAGTATATTAAAAAAGTGTGTGAATTGGACCATAATCCGAAAGAGAATGGTCCTTTTAAAATCAGTTCAATAGTTCACGCTTTTTCATAACCTCTTCAGGGTCCAGTCTTTCATACTTGTCCTTTGTGATCACAACAACATCAATGTTTTCGCCTGATGCTGAATCTCTCTTCATAGCATTGTGAAGAGCACGGATAGCAAGATCAACACCTTCCACTACGGTCATATCCTCAGTGTAACGGTCTTCAAGAACACCGTAAGCCATCGGAGAACCGGAACCTGTTGAAACTGCCCTTGTCTCCTCGATATTGCCTCCGAGAGCATCGAGAGAATAGATAGCAGGACCGTTCTTATCAACGCCGCCAATAAGCAACTGGACCATAAGTGGATAATATCTCTGACCGCTAAGCATATTCGAAAGAAGGGTTGTAATGCCTTTGATAGTTACTGATTCCTGCCTGCGCATCTTAAAAAGCTTGGATTCCACACTTATAATACGTACAATCTGCTGAGCATCACCTACAGAACCCGCAGTTGTCATTCCAACCAGATCATCTATTTGATAGATCTTCTTTGCGGTCTTACTTGCAATAAAGTGACCCATGGTTGCCCTCTGTTCAGTAGCAAGAACTACACCATCAGTGCAGACTATACCTACAGTAGTTGTACCTTTTAAATGCTTATCATTATCCATTAATTATACCTCATAGCAAAAAACGAGAAAATCAATAGGTAAAAATGTGTTTTGCTTCCCGCAATACAAACCCTCTTTAGGTTTTTTATTATATAACTGTTTCCATCCATATACACAGTACTACATAAGATCAATAAGAACCAAGCTCATCAGCAAGACCCTGCACCCTTTGGATAGCTTCCTCACTCATACCCCTGTCACGCATTCGCTGAATTGATCTTTCAAGCGGAACACGCTCATCGCCCATTACAAGATTATCAGCATGGGCTACGATCTTTTCTTCGGTGCTTATTGGAAGATGATCGACTTCCGGAAGGCCCATGGCTTTTGCTTCCTCAGAAGTTATGCCTGCACCAATATGATTTCTTATGATATGGATTATACGCGGATCAAGACCAAGCCCTTCCCCAATTGAAGCACCTTCAATAGCATGTCTTATGTCATGTGTGCGTGACCTTCCGATATCATGCAGTAGAGCACCCACTTCAATAAGCTGGACATCGACATGATTCCCTTTTTTCTGAAAATCGCGTGCAATGTTTACAGCAGTTTCTGATACGACCTGACAGTGCCGAATGACGTTGTCAGCACAACCTTCATCTTTAAGCAGTTTCAGTGCATCAGAAGCTGATAGCATCTTTAGCTGCTCGCTTCAAGCGCATCGAGCCTATCACGCAGCTTTTTAACCGTGTCCGAATTATCTTCGAACATCATGTCCTCACCGCAAACCGGACACATGAACTCACACTTGCTGGCTTCTTTGAACTCGAACCTTACACAACCTTCCGGACAGGTGTAGAATACACTATCGACCTCAAAATTATATCTCATTTCAAGGTTCTTGGTAATCCTTTTCTTTTCCTTCGCCAGATGTGATTCAATATCACTAAGATCCAACTGCCAGAGGTAAGTAAGCCACCCACTGCTGGAATCCCTTTCCCTCCTGCAAACGGCAAGGTTGTTCTCGTTCATAATGAAAAGGGTCCTTCTGACGATATTGAGCATTACACCAGAGGCTTCAGCGATCTGTTCATCGGTGACCTCACCTTCCGGCATATTCTCTATCATCTCTATCCCCTCTTCACCTATCAATTGCATTAGATAGCCCCGGACGACTGGATCATTTGAATCTGTCACTAATATCACCTTGTAAATAAGATAGCATGAATAGATAAATATGTTAAGATTAGGTTTCTTAGGTATTTTGTTATTTATAGCTAATCCACGAAAACACAGATAAGTGTTTTTTTAGCCTATTTTCGTATTTTAATATTATCTGGCAGCTTCGTAACAGAATCCAACTTTATTTAATTTATAGTCTGATTATTTGCCATTAAAGCTTGATAGCATAAGCAGTTCACTTAAATATATCCTTTAAAATACTACGCATTTCGAGTGTCTTTCCCATGACATCTTCACGCGTACCACCACTGCAAAGAATAGAGGTCAGAGGATCATCAGGGAGGGCATCATACCCCGTAGTGGGAATATCAGCAATAGACATGTCCTTTATCTTTTCACATATTGGCTCATTGATGCTAACTGCGCGATCAGCATACATGACCGCCCTTATTGCATATTTTAGAATATCAGGCGTACCTGTGGGAAGGATGCCATCGAAGGACTTGACATGCATATCAAAAAGATTAATACCGGTCGCCATTTCCACAGAATCAAGACTTCCCTGGAACCTTGCATTCAGCTCTATCACGAACGGACCTTTATCCGTCAGCAAAAAATCTACCCCGTTCGACCCAACAAGTCCAAAGTTCTCTGCAAGCTTTTCCGAGATCTCATACATCTGACCGGTATAAGGTGTCCTGTAAGGTGTGATATTCCCGCAATATGAGAACGGCAGACTGGAAAGCCAGGGTACGCCTATGAGCTGCTCATTGGCTGCGAGAGGAACTGAGTTCGTCCCATTGGCAATAAGCGAAACACTTGCAGGAAATCCAGAAAGGAATTCCTGTACCATAATATCAGCAAGTTCTAATGTAGGATCCATAAGAGGTAATTCTTCAAGAGCTGTGTTCAATTCCGATTCGTTCTGAACTACCCTATTCAACCTTCCTCCACCTGCACATTTTGGCTTGACCATTAAAGGATATCCAATATCTTCCGCTTCATCGACAATACCGGAGACCGGATGCGGTATCCCCATAGACTCCATCTCTTTTGCAAAGGAAGATTTGTCAGATACCTGTTTCATAACAGCAGGAGCATTGTTCAATATCCTGCAGGAAAGACCGGAAAGGTCAAGTTCTTCAAAACCTGACCCCAGAACAATAGTATCAGGAAAGGCATCGAAACTATCGATAAGTTCGATAATGACCTTCCTATCGATATTTTTTATGTCGATACCCTCACATGTTAGAAGTGCTCTGGAATCGACTGTATTCTCCTGAAGGTCCTTATCACAGAATGCATCGATGGCATAGACATTATAACCTGCCTTGGATGCTGAACAAGCAATATTTCGGCTGCTATATCCGATAATAAGCACATTCTCCAGAAACGGACACCACCTTAGAGTTTATGTTCGCTATCCTCAGGCAATGCGAAAAGCCCTTGCTCAGTGCTTATTACAGGAATCTCACTGCCTGCGGAAGATGAAAAGAACATTGGTTTTTTCAATGTGACCGTAAGATATGTAGTTGGGTCAAGTACCATAATATCATCACCCTCCACAGCTACAAGGACCGCAGCCACCGCAGCTTTACGGTTAGCGATAAGTTTAGCCCCTTTCAGACCACTCGTTTCTATCAGGAATCGTGAACCTGTTGACAGATAAATACCTTTTGTATTCTTACCAGAGTTCTTGATCTCTATAACATCGCCCTTAAAGAGGATGATATCACCAGACATGAATTCCGGCAGCCTCATCGAATAGGTCATTCTGTATATGTCCTTCCCTTCCTTGTGACTATGCAGAGTAGCTGACTCTGTAAAACTGCCACCAAGTTCATTGGAGATGGCCTTGCATATATGCCGGCATGCGTTACAAGAACCAAGATAAAGATCAGCACCATCCTTTGAATCGCTACTATTGGTTATAAAAGCAAGTCTATCCCCCTTCTTCCATAACCTGTCCACCATATCTGCACAGATTATCTTGCAGGAATCGATCTCTTCTGCGGTTGGGAGTCTGTTGGTCGCCCTGATCTGTAAAATACCTTCAAAATAACCGCCTGCCATGCGACTACATCGGTCACATGCTCCACGTATCACACGCACTTCGGCCCTAAGGTCCTGATGGAGTGATTCACCTTCCACCATGGCATCGACCTCTACCCTCACCTTGTAAAAATGAGGGGTCATCTGGTGGGGGTTGACACATATCTCGACATCATCAGCTTCGTTGTGTATCAAAAGTGCATCTTCCACAGTCCTGATGACTATCTCATCCAGGTCACCCACATCCCTCCATTTGTTCCTGTCGAATCGTGCCCCACATTTGGCACAGGTATTTGCATGAAGAACAAGTGGAAGCTCAGCTAAAGTAAATGTTTTTAAAAAGCATTCCCTACAAGTGTTCTTGTAGAGTTTTTCCGTTTTCGCCCCACATTTTGGGCATAAGATCTGACTCATCAAAGGTCTGAATGGTCAGTAGTTGGATATTAGTCTTTTGTACACTAAGTGATTGCAGGTCGGGTACATTAACTTGAGATAATTACTCTAAAAAAAGAATTTGGATATTAAATATAACATCCACACTTACCTTTTGAATTTTGTTAATCCAGAGAACTTCTGCTTTAACTTCTGTGTGAACAATGGTCGCAAGTTCCAGAGAAGCTTCTTGTTCGCCTTGAAAAGTGCTGCTATGAAATCTATCAGGTCCATTTCCTTGAAATCGACGTCCTTTATAGACCCTGCAAGTGAATCAAGGTCTTCATCCGACAGACTGAAAAAAGTCTCCTTAACGATAAGATTATTGGCAATTTCATTACCGAACGAACCACGCCAGCGTCTCTCGTATTCCTGAAGCATCGTTTCAGACACATCGTTCTGAGCAATAGCCTCAGCTGCAACCTCACCGGCATACATCCCCGCATCCATTGCATTGCTAATGCCACCACCAGTGAAAGGATCAGATTGCCTTGCAGCATCCCCGACAAGCATCAGACCGCTGGCGATGGTCTTTTCGATGGGACCACTTGCAGGAACTGCACCTGCTACGTGCTCAATAATAGAACCGTTCGGATAGTTTGTCTCAACGAACTCGGTCAGGTATTCAATGGGTTTCTTCTTTCCGGAACGACTGCCAAGAATACCAATACCCACATTTGCCATGTTATTTCCTTTCGGGAACAGCCAGACATATCCACCAGGTGCCACTTTGTTGCCCATGTAAAAATAACAGGAACTTTGGTCAATATCAATTCCACTAACAAGGAACTGAGCACATGTTTCAATATGAGATGGTTTTAATGATGTGTCAATACCTGCCCATCTACCAACCTTGGATTCCACACCATCGGCACCAATGACAAGCTTAGAACGAATTGAATAGGTCTTGCCAAGATGCATCATCTCAACACCACAAACAGTTTCGCCCTCGATGATAAGACCGGTAACCCTTGCCTTTACCATGATATCCACACCTGATTCACCACTCAGTTCCACAAGAGTACGGTCAAATATCTTCCGGTCCAGGACATAACCAACCTCAGATCCAGCATCCTCCTCAGCCATTGTTAGGGTTGTACCGTTGGGTGAAATTATCTTGGCACTACTAACCTCACCACACAGCCACTTCTCATCCGGTTCAATGTGCTGTCTCAACCTTTTTTTACCAACACCTTCAGCACATCTTACAGGTTCCCCTATCTCCTGCCGTTTCTCGAGCATAAGGACAGAGAGTCCTTTTTTAGCAGCGGTCGTCGCTGCGATCGAACCTGCGGGGCCGGCACCTACAACTATTAGATCATATTGGTCTTTCATCATTCACCCTAAAAAGGTCAATTAATTGCATTCAAGCTTCGATAAGATAAGTCCTGTTCCTATATTCAAACCGAATAAAGCTCAAGCGGTGATTACAAACGGGTTATTTTATTTAAGAATATTGTAGTACAATGCTTGTAGAGGTACTGCTTTTTGACTTAGAAGTTTCGTTGTAAAATAGTCAATCTACAGGTACAAAATAGTTATGTTGTATATTATTTCTGAGATATTTGGATATACAAAACAAAAACATCTATTTAAAACATAATATTATTATATTAAAATGATAGTCAAAAATATCTATCTAAAACGCACACAATTTTTAAAAAAGCTATCAATCGATATTTTAGTTATTCGAATGTAACCCGAATGGCTAATCGATATTACACATTCGACATATTTATATAATATAAATTATTCTACTGATGTGGATATACAAGACATAAATATGTCTTAAAAATTCAATTGTAATTGTAAAAAGATAAAATAACAGTATTTGTTGTTTCATTCAATATTATAATTACATACATAATGCAATTCATTTTTGGAAAACTAAGTCATGAGTACGGATAAAAGAATTGAACGAATCAAATTTCCTGCTATCTGGATAGAATCTAAATCTCTAACCTTGAATATTAGATTTTGATATCTGCCACACTAAGAAAAACTCAGGAAATAAACGAGGAGTTGATTTTTTTTCGAAGTGCGAGGCAAGTTTACTTACATTATCTAAAGTGAAATTGAAGCAATTTGATGGAAATATTATAAAAATTGATGCACTGCCATTCGGTCAACTGTATTGATTGACAGAATGCGTTGCATGCTATCGGTGGTAGATATATGAAAAAATGCGGCATATTAGCTTTAAGCATACTTTTGTTGCTGGCAATTGCAATGCCAGTGGTATCGGCGGAAAATTATGATAACATGGAACTTGTTGCGAATACGACGAGTGATGAGAATGGGAATTTCAGTTTTAGTGATGTTGCCAATGGAAATTACCAACTGGCTTCAGTAATATATAGTACTGCAATGGGTGGTATGTGGTTAACCAATGTAAGTGATGTTACTGTCAATAACGGCACTCCTGTGAACATTACATTTGCAATGCGAAGTAATGCTAGCAATGATCACGATGCCATACTTTCATACCTTGATAGAACGACAGTTTCAGGTATGACACTAAGTAAAACTGGTTCCGCAAAAGTTGGTACAGATCTCGTATTAACTAACCAAAATGATGAATTTGTTGCCAATACAACCAGTAATGAAACCGGTTACTACCTTTTCGATAATGTTCCAAATGGGGATTATAGATTATCTGGTGTTATATATAGCACTGCAATGGGTGGTATGTGGTTAACCAATGTAAGTGATGTTACTGTCAATAACGGCACTCCTGTGAACATTACATTTGCAATGCGAAGTAATGCTAGCAATGATCACGATGCCATACTTTCACACCTTGATAGAACGACAGTTTCAGGTATGACACTAAGTAAAACTGGTTCTGCAAAAGTTGGTACAGATCTCGTATTAACTAACCAAAATGATGAATTTGTTGCCAATACAACCAGTAATGAAACCGGTTACTACCTTTTCGATGATGTTCCAAACGGGGATTATAGGTTATCAGGTGTTATATACAGCACTGCAATGGGTGGCATGTGGTTAACTAATGTCAGTGAGTTTTCTGTCGAAAGCGGCACTCCTGTGGACATTACGTTTGCAATGCGAAGTAATGAGAGCAATGATCATGATGCCATACTTTCATACCTTGATAGAACAACAGTTTCAGGTAGGACTATAAGCAAGACTGGCTCTCCAAAAGTTGGTACAGATCTTGTTCTGCTTAAAAATATTATAATGGATGAAGATGCAGAGCCAGAACAACCAGAAGAAACTCCAACTTTTACTACAAGTTACAAGTTATTTGGAAATGCAACCAGTAATGGAACCGGTTACTACCTATTCGATGACGTACCAAACGGGGACTACAGGTTATCAGGGGTCATATACAGCACTGCAATGGGTGGCATGTGGTTAACTAATGTTAGTGATTTTACTGTAGAAAACGGCACTGCTATGAACATTACGTTTGCAATGCGCAAGAATGAGAGCAATGATCACGATGCCATACTTTCATACCTTGATAGAACAACAGTTTCAGGGTTTACACTCAGTAAAACGGGTTCTGCAAAAGTTGGTTCAAATCTCATATTAACTGATCAATACGGTGAGCTCGTTGCCAATACAACCAGTAATGATACCGGATACTACCTTTTCGATGCCGTACCAAACGGGGATTACAGCTTATCGGGTGTTATATACAGCACTGCAATGGGTGGCATGTGGTTAACTAATGTTAGTGATTTTACTGTAGAAAACGGCACTGCTATGAACATTACGTTTGCAATGCGCAAGAATGAGAGTAATGATCACGAGGCAATACTTTCATACCTTGATAGAACAACAGTTTCAGGGTTTACACTCAGTAAAACGGGTTCTGCAAAAGTTGGTTCAAATCTCATATTAACTGATCAATACGGTGAGCTCGTTGCCAATACAACCAGTAATGATACCGGATACTACCTTTTCGCTGCCGTACCAAACGGGGATTACAGCTTATCGGGTGTTATATACAGCACTGCAATGGGTGGCATGTGGTTAACGAACGCTAGTGATTTCACTGTAGAAAACGGCACTGCTATGAACATTACGTTTGCAATGCGCAAGAATGAGAGCAATGACCACGAGGCAATACTTTCATACCTTGATAGAACAACAGTTTCAGGGTTTACACTCAGTAAAACGGGTTCTCCAAAAGTTGGTACAGATCTTGTTCTGCTTAAAAAGATATATGCTGAGTCAGGAGCTGCAGCAAATGGTCCTCACATCAATATTGCATTGATAACTGGTTATGAAAGCTATAAACAACAGTTCGATGGACTTGTAAGCAGGATTAATGAAAATTCGACTTACAACATTACTGTATCCTATTATCTACCTTCCACACTTACAGAAGACGTAGACCTCAGTGATACTGACATCATATATGTGAACATGTTCACGGATAGTGCATCTATGATCGAAGATGAGGTTAATGCTGCAATAGCAAATGGTACGGTAGTAATAGGATATAATACTCACCTGAACCAGAATATCCCATACATACCATCCGTCTTTTCCGACGAGGATGATCTGCGGGATTACCTCCAGGATTACTGGATATATGGTGCTATGGATACCTCAAACTTTGATAACATGATCTTCTTCCTTTCAAAGGAATATGGAGACAGGGATGATCTTGAGGTGAAAGGTCCAGAAGGTCTGGAAAAAGCCATTTATCATCCGGACATGACAGAATTGTCCCATTTCACATCCAGTGCCACAGAATATTTCGACTGGTATAGCAACAGGAGTGGCACCAATCATTCCTTTGATGAAAATGCACCAACTGTAGGTATACTGTTCTACAGTTCATACTACCCAGACGACCTGATGCCCTTCGATGAGCTCATAAGAAACTTCGAATCCAGAGGCATAAATGTAATTCCATGCTATGGTTCAAGAAGTAATTATGTAGACCCGTTCTTCAACCATACTCCTGAAACTAAAGTCGACCTGATACTTTCAAGCACTTATCGCAGTCAACCTTTCGACAAAGAAGATTTGGGTGTACCAGTGATGAACACCGTACTCAACGGTTACATGAACCTGGAGGAGTGGGAGGCTACAAATAACCCGCTGCCTAACACATATATGCTAAGGATGTACAGACCTGAGACATGGGGCTGGATCGATCCGATCATGATCGCATCAGAAGAAGTCGATTCCCAGGGTAATGATATATATGTCCCTGTTAATGATCAGGTGGACTGGCTTGTCGAGAGAGCTGAAGCACAGACAAACCTGTCTTCAAAGAACGAATCTGACAAGAAAGTAGTTATCCTGTACTATAACCATGGAGCAGGAAAAGACAACATCGGTGCTTCATACCTTGAAGTCGTCCCAAGTATCAACAATCTTCTGAAAGGAATGGCCGACTCAGGCTATGATGTCGAAAGTTCAAGCATTCCTAACGAAACAGAACTTGTAGATCTCTTTGTGAAGCAGGGTACAAATATCGGAACCTGGGCACCTGGGGAACTGGAAGACCTTGTCGAGACAGGCAAAGTGACATTGATCCCTGAAGAAATATATAATGGTTGGTTCGATGAGCTTCCTGAAGAAAGAAAGCAGGAAGTAGTTGAAATGTGGGGTGAAGCTCCTGGAGAGGTCATGGTATACGAAGATCGTTCTGGTAACAGTTTCGTCGTCATACCTAAAATAGAAATTAGTGACAACGTGATCCTTGCCCCGCAACCTACAAGAGGCTGGTTGCAGGACAATGATGCACTCTACCACTCCGGGGACCTGCCACCTCACCACCAGTACATCGCATTCTACCTCTGGTTGCAGAACGAATTTGATGCCGATGTGATGGTTAACATGGGTAGACATGGTACTGTCGAATGGTTGCCTGGAAAAGAATTCGGTCTGTTCAGGGACGAGTGGCCTGCCCTCATGGCCGCTGACATACCTGTAGTTTACCCATACGTAATGGATGGTATGGGCGAAGGTATGCAGGCAAAACGCAGAGGCAATGCGATCATAATCGATCACCTCATACCACCTGTGGTAATGTCCGGAAGTTATGGAAATTATACCAAATTGAACGACAAGATTACTCAGTACAATACTCTTTCCAGTGACCCGGATAATCAGGAAGCACGTTATAACGAAATAGTTAACCTGACACTTGAATTGCACCTTGACGAAAGGGTAAACATGAGCCTTTCAGAGGAAGAGTCGACGAGAGAAGAATTCCTGGATGAACTTGATGATGTCCTCAGGGAACTCAGGACCACATCTATGCCATATGGTTTACACATTCTGGGTACTTCCCCTCAGAATGAGCAGCTAAGTGAGATGGTTTGCTCCATGCTTGGAAATAATTTCAAGGAGGAAGTTGCACTGTATAATACATCCGAGACTGCGCCAGTGTTGCTTCTCGACTTTGTCCTGAATCAGGGATTCAATTCCACGTTTGCTCAGGAACAGGTTCTTGGTATTGGTAACAGTTCAGTTGCAATGGATGATTACCTGTCAACAGCAACTGAATATGCCAACAAACTTGGCCAGAGTGAGGATGAGATACAGCAGGTTCTCAAGGCCATGGATGGTAAATATGTGGAATCCAACCTTGGTGGAGATCCGATTCTTCGTCCGGATGCACTTCCATCAGGCAGGAATTTCTATGCTTTCGATGAACAGCACATCCCTACAGAACATGCATGGGAACTTGGAATGGATCTTGCTAATAAGACCATTGAGACGTACATGGCTGAAAATAACGAACGTCCACAGAAGGTCGCATTTATTCTCTGGGCAGGAGAGTCCACACGTCACGAAGGTGTAATGGAAGCAGAGATCCTGTACCTCCTTGGTGTCAGGCCTGTTTGGGATGAAAATGGGATAAAAGTTGTAGATGTAGAGCTGATCGATTCTTCCGAACTCAATCGCCCACGCATAGATGTTCTTGTGCAGATCTCAGGTCTTTACAGAGATACCTTCCCGCATAAAGTGGAATTGATCGACAAGGCAGTCTATCTCGCATACAATGCACCGGATAATGGATATACTAAAAAAGAAGAACGTCCAATACCTGAATATATCCCATACGATCCTGCAAATACGAACTATGTAAGGGAGAACACCAATAATATCTATGCAGGACTGAATGGTACATTGCAGAATGAAACTGCATCAATGACCATATCCCTGCTCAGGATATTCGGTCCGGAAGACGGTGCCTATGGAACAGGTATGGCCAATGCGATCTCTGCAAGTGATACCTGGGACAATAACACTGTTCTTGCTGACCTGTACATGGAAAGGATGAGCAATGCCTATGGCGAATATGTCTGGGGAGAAAGCATGGAAGACATCGTCAGCCAGTGGGATGTAGCGGATAGCTCCATAGATAATGAGGAAATCTTTGGTGACAACCTTCAAGATGTTGAAGCTATTCTGCACAGCCGCAGTTCGAATACCTATGGTGCCCTTGACACAGATGACTTCTTCCAGTACATGGGTGGATTGATGCTGGTTGTAGGAGAAGCTTCCGGTACAACTCCGGATACCTACATAATGAACCTCCAGAACCCGGATGCTGAAACCATAGAAACACTGAAAACATATCTCTCAAGGGAGATCGTTACAAGGTATCTCAACCCATCCTGGATCGAAGGTATGCAGCAGCATGGTTTTGAAGGTGCAGGTGCGATGGGTAACTTCATCGAAAATCTCTGGGGATGGGAAGCCGTATGTCCTGACCTGATAGATGATCATGTATGGGACAGTGTGTATGACACATACATGACCGGTGATAATGCGGATTGGATCAAAGAGAATAACCCGTATGCCTACCAGTCCATGAACGCAAGGATGATCGAGACTGCAAGAAAAGGTAACTGGGATGTATCTGATGAGGTACTAAAGACTCTAATAGAAGATTATGTCAAATCTGTAGTCGAGAACGATGTTACCTGTTGTCACCATACCTGTGGAAACCCTTCACTCGATCAGTTTATTTCCGGACAGATATCTCTTTTGGGAGTCGAGGTTGACCAGGATACCCTTGATGCGTACAACAAACTGATGCAGGACGCAACACATCGATATCCTGAAACGAGTTCCCACAAAAGCAGTTCCCACAAAAGCAGTTCGAACACACCTTCTGCAAGCATCGTCAATAGCACAAGCACAAGCAATGATGCAGAAGGCTACGGAACTACTACAGAACAGACATCTGCGGTGGATGACAATTATGTGGAAGGGTATGAGATGACAAAGGAAACGAACTCTGAAGAGGAGGCATCTTCAAGTGGGTTCTCAGGATCAGATATTCTGGCTACTGTCGTCGTCTTCCTTGCAGTGGGAACCATGGTATATGGATTCCGCAGGCAAAAGTTGTAAAAATAAGTGGCATCCAAATGGATGCCTGTTTCTTTTTTTATTGCTTAATTAATAACCAATTAAGCAAATATCTCTTCCAATCCGCTTTCCAGATATGGATACATTGCAGCAGTATAACCATGTGCCATGCCATCAACAGTTCCGAATGACTTAGGTCCTTCTGCCTTCTCGAATGTTCTCATGGCGGCATCATAAGGAATGATCGTGTCATTGAGGGAGTGTATCATTACAACTGGACGTGGTGATATCGTGCCAACATAGTTGTCAGGGTCAATAGATAAGTAAAGATCATAGGCTGCCCGGTCAATTACATCTTCCCTATCGATAGAATCAGAACCATATCCACTTGTGCTTATGACGATAACACCGGAGATCGAATCATCGATGGATGTTGCAATAATAGCGAATCTGCCACCGTTGCTCGAACCCAGCATTGCTATCTTCGAGCCATCTATTTCAGGCTGGTCACGTAGCACATCTGATGCTATCAATGCATCATAGACCATCAAGAATTCCACAGGCTCAGCACCGTTCCTGAAGAGCATTACATCCTTTTCTACATCCACTGCACCAAGATTTCGCTGGTCGATGACGATGGATGCATAACCCATATCAGCCAGAAGCACAGAAAGACCATGTTCGTTCTCTTTTGTGACACCAGCACCTGGTAATATGACCACAGCAGGAACTTCACTGGTGCTATTGTTAGTTATCCCGGGAATTGTCAAAAGGGAATTCACCTGTGTATCCCTGCTTTTGTAAGAGATGGCCTTTATAGTATAATTGGAGTTAGAGTTATCAGTATCCATAACAGAATACTCGATTTCTTCAAGTTCAGGATATGATAGCAAGCCGTCTTCTGTCATTACCCATTCATCGTCCTGGTTGTACATAATGCCGTAAAAACCTGCGAGCAATAGTAACAGGCCGATTAAAAGCACAATATTGTTGTGACGTTTCAGGAAAGGTTGCTTTGGTTTGATCTTAGCCATAGCTAAACAAATGGTAGCACAATAAAAAAAAGGTTTTCCGTGCCAGAGGTGACACGGATAGGATCAATTGATTTATTTCTTTGGTGGCCAGTTCTGTTCCATCCAGCCAGGAAGCCTGCCTGAGTCAGTCGGACCGATCATTACTGCTGCACCGAGCTCGTCTTCCACATCACCCTGAAGACGTGCTGCAAGTCCTGGAAGAACGATGACCTTGTGAGTAAGTTTACCCATGTCAAAGCCTGCATCATCAAGTCCTTTCTTTATCTTTGCGGCTGTAAGCTGTCCTCCTGCCACAGCAGCCTCTACACCGATACCATCAGTGTCGATAGCTGTGAGGTAACAGTCTACACCATTGGATGAAAGGTCACTCTCAACTGTGTAGTATGTCAGGGCGAAGTTGGCTGTGACAAGCAGTGGTGAATCTGCTGTTGGTGAACCTATCTCATAGACTGCAGGATCGACCGTAACAGGCTTCCTTGGGTCAGTGTACATAGTGTCACGTATATGCAACTGTGGCATCAGTGCGTATGGCTCGATGCTGTGCATTATCATGATGTCGCCATACTTGATAGTGAATATGGAAGCTACAACGGTTTCCCAGTATGATGCGCTTATCTCGTCATCGTGTGCCATCCACGCTGTGAATGGAACTGCCATGATCGGGAATGCGATATCACGGTCACCATTGATGCCTGCTCTTCTGATCTTCAGGAAATTGTTGAGGGTCGTCTTAAGACCTTTTCCTGTTGGGAATGTTCCCGGATCGAGTACAACATCTTCGATGCCGTTGTCTGCGAAGGTCTTTGCCATTGACTTTAGAAGATCAAGGTCGTTTGGTGCAAAGACAGTTACAGGGACATTGAACTCCTGTGCCAGAGCTGCGACTTCCTGCCAGTTATCCTTGTTCGCTGCATAAAGAAGCGGCCTCTTTTCAGCTGCGACCTCAAGGCCTGCCCTTAGGACAGCAGGTTCGAACGAGCAGAGGACCATTGGGAACTCAGTGGTCTCCATTACCTTCTTTACAGTCGTTGCGAACTTTTTAGGGTCATTTGATACACTGCGAACAGCGATCATGTCAAGGGTGAGGTAATCACCGACATAGAATTTCTTGAAATCCTGTATCTTGTTCACTCTTTCGACAAGGTCATTCTCTTCCATGGTATCCCATACATCATAAGCAAGAGCTGTCTTGTTGAAGAAAGTAAGCTTATGACGGTGCAATACATCGTCTCCACCGATACTGATAGCGTTATCTCCTACACCGATGACAACTTCCCTTATCTCAGGAGCAAGGAGAGTTACAAGTTCATCATATTTCTTCTTGTATTTTTTTTCCTCAATAAGAGGAGTACAATCGGTTGCCTGCAGTGACCTGTCGATAAGATGGGAAGCAAATGCCATACATGACGTTTCACCACACTGACCACAGTTCGTTCCTGGAAGGAACTTGTATGCTTCGAGGGGGCTGTTTATTTTCATTTATCACACCTCCGCTCCGATCCACTTAGTGATATCGATCTCATCAGCCTCAATTGAGCCGTAGAGTGTTTGTGTTATTTCCTTGAGCACCTGAACTGATGTCGGGTGCATCATCATGAACATATCGTTGCCTGCAAGTGAGAGGGTCAGACCTGTGACTATCTCCCAGATAGGACCTCTGTACTCACGTGGACCCCAATCGGAATCCTGTTTGAGTGGAGATTCCTTCATCCATGACTCTCGGGCACCCCATGCATTGGTTGTACCGGAGGACATTGGGAATGTAAGTTCTTCATCACCCATGAGGCCTGCAAGTCGAATACGTTCCATGTTTGTGTATGCATAGTCAAGACCATAACCAAGCGCTGCAGTAGTTGGATCCATGACAATGCTGTCCCTTGGGACATTACACTGTTTCATGAGCTTTCTGTTAAGTTCCTTCTGCGCATTTATCTCAAGCTGTGTCCATGAGAGTACTGCATGACCGTGGTCAGTAGCAGCTTTTGCAACCCTCTCATAATCGAGATTAAGACTTGCGGATGCAAGGAGAACACGCTCGCCTTCTGCAGCCTCTGCTGCCTTTTCAAGAACCTCAGGGTCCTTCTTTGGATTACCTGAACCACCTATAACAATAGGTACATCAACTGCCTGAAGAACATCTTCTACGACCTTTGCAGCTTCCCTTGCAGGAGTATCGTTAATGAGAGGATCGGTAGAGATAAGGTGAATTGTCACCATATCTGCATTGAAATCACGTACGACCTTCTTTGCCCATTCGGCAGGATCGTTGATAACATCCCCATAGTTATCTTTGACAGACTTTGCCATACCGATTGGCATGTCGAAGACATCCATTGTAACATAATTGCGGTGTGGCATTTCCGCATCGAAGTAATAAGGAAGTGCATTTTCCCCACCAAGAGTGACGGTGCTCTTACGGGAACCACCATCTGCTGATGTTGCACCGAGGGTAACTTCCTGGATAGGTGTTGCCCATTCGCTCATCTTTGAAACATCGAGCTTTGCAGGAAGGAGTTCTGGTATCCTTGACGTACCTGCAACAGGTGCCTGCGGAAGTCCGCCCATTGCTGATGCGAAAAGCTGGTCAACAGGGTATCCCAACATTCTTGCAATATTGGCAACATGCAATGATATTTGAGCAGCTTCGTGCCCCATTGCATAGGCCATTGCGGGATTAAGTCCGCCGCCTCCGGAAATATCGAGCTCGATGTCACCTTCGATAGTCACTCCTTCGAGTGATTCGACATCGAGGTCTTTAAGGAGATCAGTAAGACCTGATAATTTCATCTTGTTTGACATATGAATTCACCATTTTACTTATGTGAAATAATGACAGTAATTACAGACCGAGTTTCTTTGCTATTTTATCAACTTCCTGAACAGCAATGGAATCATCAGGAAGATCGAAAAGGGGAAGCCCTTTAAGATCCCTTTCCGCAATAACGCAGTCAACAGGAACTGTTCCTATCAGTTCAAGGTTCAGTCCATCTGCTGTTCTCTCGATCTCAGCCCGATTTGCATCTGTAACTTTGTTCGCAACAACAACTATGTTCCTGACATTGGTATCGAGTTCTTCAGTAAGATCCCTTATGCGTTCTGCTGTACGCAATCCGCGTCTTGAACCATCTGTAACGACAATAAGATCATCTACATCACGGATCATTTTACGACTAAAATGCTCAAGTCCGGCTTCGGTGTCAATGATAACGACATCGTAATTCTTTACGAGCCTATCCATGATCCCACGAAGCAGATTGTTCACATAGCAGTAGCAACCGGACCCTTCCGGTCGACCCATTACAATAAGATCGTACTTTGGCATCTCCTCCAGAACTTCATAGAGCTTGGATTCAAAAATGGATTCCTTGTTGATATCAGGAGGAAGATTATCCCTCTCATCCTGCATGAACTGTTTCATGTCACCGACAGTCTTCACTACCTCGCATCCAAGCGTCTCCGGCAGATTTGTATCCGGGTCTGCGTCAATAGCAAGGACAACCTTGTTAGTTTTTGTAAGATGGCGGATGAGAAGACTGGTCATAGCAGTCTTCCCGGTTCCACCCTTACCTGTTATTGCGATAACTTTTGTCACAGAAAACCTCGTTCACTCCTTTTTCTGGATAATCACTTTCTCAATGCTTACCTTTGCATTCTTAAGAATGATCTTAACACCGCCGGTACCGGAGGAAGATGGCATCATCATTGGCATACCCTGCATAGGCATTGCGTTCTGCATCATTGGAGGTGCCGCAAATGTTGCTGTCTCCTGAGCTTCCTCAGCCTCAGGCTCTTCCTCAACTTCCTCTACCCATCTCTGAACGATAGGATGGTCCTTTGTTGTCAGGAAGTTCTTGAGAGAATCAAGGTCTGCAGCATCTTCTTCGGTTGCAACCTTTTCTGCGATATCTGCTGGAATATCAGCCAATACCCGGTCTTTCAGATGCTTTGGCATCCATACGACACGGTCCCAGCCACCATCGGACTGGATGAACTTTGGAGATCTGAAATAGTTGATACCAATACCGAGGAAACCAACTACTTGCTTTCCACCACCGGTCTGACCTGCCATTGTAGAGAATGGAAGACCGTTCGGTGCAACGCCTGCGAAATCCCTGTCGACCCAACCAATACCATCAACTTCTGGTATGTAGAAACCTACTACCTCGAAACAGCCACATGATGTGTGTGGGTAATCAAAGAACGAGTGAAGATTGATACGATCATATTCACCGCTTGAAAGTGATTTTGCAAGATCGTTAACACCGGAATACTCACCAGCTTCTGCATCGATCACATCGCCTTTAGGAATAGCGAACTGTGGACCTTCAGGATCCACCTTTGCAGCTGCACGACCATCGAACCAGTTGATAGCACCACAGAGTGATATCCTGTCTGGTGTTATTACACAAACGTTAGAAGGTGCAAATGACTGACAGAGAGTACATCCATAGAAGGTATCAACATCCTCATCGTGCAGGTCACGTGTTCTGTCATCCCTTGACTTGTAGATGGCCTTTACATTGTCCATCTCTTTCTCGATCTCAGCGAGATCTGTTACATAGACAGCTTCGACCTTCTCAATGAATGGAAGCTCGTTCTTGAACAACATCATAACAGCTTGGGCGATAGGCTCAAAGGAAGTAAGACCTTTTGCCACAGCATCCTTGCTGACACGAATCCATACATCATATCTCTGGTTCAAATGCATTAAACCCTGAATGTAGTTCTGGAAATCGTGGTTCCTACGTTCTACAATTGACTCAAGGTCTTCTTCCACAAGTTCTCCTGCGATCTTGTAGATCATTGCGAACGGATGTCTTGATCCTTCCTCCATTTCAGAAAGATCGGGACCGATAAGTGTGAACTTACCGTCCTCGATCTCGTCCATTGGAGTAGCCCTTACAAGCTCATAACCTTTCGATTTCGGTCCTGAGAGTTCGACATGCATGCCGTCTTTCCTAATCCTCTCCCCTTCGAACATCGGTGAGATCTCAAAAGGGTATTCGTCTGCCATATTTTGTCCTCCGTAATTGCATTTAATATTTGTAAATATGATTTATGATTTGTCGGGTCTTAGAGATTCTCTATCAATTCATCCAGTGCTTCAAGGAGTACCTCAGGAGTGATGTTCCCAAAGGACATGGTAGCGTTCTGGAGGTAATACTTGTCGATAGATATGGTCTTAAGGTTCGTAAAATTCTTCAAACCTGAATATACCTGATTGATATAGTACTTGTAATGTCCCAGCGTGATAATTGTATCATACTGTCCTTTCCCGTCAAGGCCGGTCCAGTCTGGATCACATAGATATGTTGCAAGGGCGTGGATGTTAATGTATTTAGCATCCACGTCGGCATCGACAAAACCCTTCATAGAATGACCGGTAGCAGCTACCGGTATATCTGCCTTCTTTGCGATCTCAATAGTACGTTTCAACAGCTCTTCATCTTTAAGGATCTGGGACCCTACAACGAACAGAGGCCGCTTTGCCTTCGATATCATTTTCCCGGCAACATTTGGCTGAATCGCTTTTGAGGTCTTACAGCCATATGTGCAGTGCATCTGAGTATTTTTAATAACGTCGACCATGATTTAAGCCTCCTTGCAAAGTCTCTTAAGGTTGGTCGGCTGTGCTGAAACATCTGATTTCATCACTGGTCCTGAAAGGATCTTCTTCCTCTTCCAGTCGATCTCCCAACCATGCTCTTCTTCCAGTATCTTCAGCAGCTCTTGACGTTTTGCAAGCGGAAGATCTGTTTCCATCCTCACATAATTCTGCCAGTCATCTGGCATGACACCAAGATACTTCTGGCTAAGCTCGATATAATGCGTCAGCTTGATCATCCTTCCCATGTTGTTGTCACTTGGGCGGATACAGCTCTTTGCAAGCATAGGCATCATTTCCTCGATAGTTTCACAGGTTGTGAGCAGGAACTCCGGGGCAGCCGGGATCTTCATCTCACTGCCATCCCTTGCATCGTACACATTCCACTTATCTTCCTTATAGGGTTTTGCAATCAGTGCCCTGCGGTACTTTGAACCATGAGGTCCAAGAATGACAGGGATACCGAGCCTTGTGCAACCTGTACCTATGGATGCAGCTTTCTGGGAATATGCTCCCCATGCAACACCAACAGCACCGACACGGTTGAGTGAGTAATCAGCAAGCTCTTCGTAGTTGCCTGAAACCTGTTTCTGTGCAAAGATCGCTGCGACCTTGATGACAGCTGCAGTTATATGTCCGTTGGATACACAGGAACCTACGTTGATAAGTCCACCACTCTTGAATTTTGCAGGATACTTTTCATAAAGTGTCAGACCATCCTCGTCCTTGTACATTCCAAGGTCCATTGCGGAACATCCTGAAACAACAACAATATAGTTCCTCTGAAGCATCTCCTTTGCAATGTCGAAAAGGTCCTTCGTACCATCAGGGTAGTTGGAACATCCAACCATTGCAACAATTCCCGGTGTTGTACCAAGGACAAGATTAACACCCTCTTCCCTGATCTCAGGATCACTGATAGGTCCTCTACCAGCACGTACCTTTCCAATCTCGCTGCGGATCAGTTTCTGAGAGGATTTCTCGATGACGTTAACGATATCAATATCTTTTGGGCAGGCAAATTCACATCTGCCACATCCGATACACTTGTCATGGATCCACTCGAACTTTGTGAAGTCACCCTCCTTTCCGAGTTTCATTGCTTCACTTATTGGCAGGTTGTCAGGACATGCTATTTCACAGGCAAGACAGTGGACACATTTGTCGACCTGGTCTTTTAGCTCTTCCTCCGTAGGAAGTGCCTTAATACCTTTCTGCTTCCTGATCTCAGACATCATCATTGCAAGTCTTGGAGCGATCTCTCCGACCTTCTCGAAGTCGAGCAGCAATGCTCCTGGTTCCTTTCCACTTGTAAGGTCAGCAAGGATATCTTCGACATCATCATTGGAACGATCTTTCAGACCGTACATGACCTTGTCATTGGTAGTGATCACAGGTATCATGAGCTTCTGTGCTTCCGGAAGAACATCTGCACGGATGCACTGCTCATCAACAACGATAACATCAGGAGCACCTGATCTGATCATCTTAAGCTCTTTTGCAAGGGACCCTATGATCTTGGCCTTAGGAACCTGATCCTCTGCTGAACCGTCCATCTTGTAACGGGTCATGTCAAGTGCAGTACAGCACAGACCACCAAGCTCGATCTTATCGGTAAGATCGTTGTCTTCCATGTAATCAATAATATCAGTGACAGCTGCTACATTGTGACCGATAACAATGAGATTTGGCTTGGATGGGTCTATGCAACCCATCCCTATGTCTGCAAGTGGTGGGTTTGCATCGGATTTAGGGAAACCGAGACACGAGATCTGGATAATGTCGGAAACTTCCATACCTACATGGTCGATCATACCACCGTGCATTGCCTTTGACTCAAAGTCAATAGCTGCCCCTTCCTGACCCGCGTGAACTGCTGCAAGCAATTGCGTGAGCTGTTCTTCCACATAGTTCAGTACAATATTAAGATCACCAAGTGTTTCTGGTTTGAGACCTGTAACAGCCTGAACGTTCGGAGCTATAATATTAGTAGGTCCGACATCCAGGGGATAATCTTTTCCGTACAGGTCGATCATATGGTGAAGAAGGTGTCTTCCGTGTCCGGCATGTGCAGCTGCACCTGTCATGACACGAAGCATGAACTCACGTGCATTGTGGGCTTCAAGATTGATACCACAGGCACCTTCTTTATTTCCACTCAAGTCACATGGACCGAAGGTACAATAACAGCACTGGTCACACATTGGTGTATAGATCGGTTCGTATCTTTCAAAGATAGTATGATCCCAATCTCTTAATGAAGATACACCGGGCTTAGGTGTAGGCCCCATCTCCTCATCGCTTTTATCGGTCTGTTTTTCAATAGCACCTACAATATTATTGATAGTAATCTGAACATTTTCAAGGTCGCCGATAGAAAAACTACCTGTAGTTAGCTCACTCATCTGTTTTCTCTCCTCCTGGATTGAAACTCTCATAGTTAGACTGATATATTAGACTATTTTCCGAGAGTGTTACGAATTGAATAAAACGTAATAACTTGCTTACAGTCTTTGGACTGTTGGATGTAATAGGTAAATCCAATATATAAATATTTTGCTAATTTGTCATGATTATACCAGACAAATTGTTTGGTTTGTTTACACCGTTAAACAAATAGAATGACCAAATCATTGCATGTTGACCATAAATGCATGAGGGTGATCTAAATTATAGACATATTGGAATGTAAAAGTGTAGTATTATAGAAGTAGAGAATTTCAAATTAGAAAGTTAACTTAAAAACCTATTCCATTTTTCATTAACTCCACTACTTTTTCTGCAACAAATAGCCATCATTAGCTTATTAGAACTTATCCAGTCTTCATGGCTAAAACAACAACAATATATCGTG
>NZ_JAGSOI010000044.1 GCF_023684405.1 Methanococcoides seepicolus
TGCTCATCAATATCAAAACCTCTGTAGATAAGGTCCGAGAAATATCGGGTTACCTGAAACTGGAGAAGATCAAAGAGTTCGAATATTGTTATGATCGTATAGTTTGTACAGGGTTAGAAGAGAATCCACCACTCCAAATACGATCAAAGAAACGTGGAAGAAATAAACAAACCACGGCAAAAAATCTGCTGGATCGTTTCATGAATTACAAAAATGACATTCTCAGGTTTATGCACGATTTGAAAGTTCCATTTGAGAACAATCTTGCAGAAAGAGATGTGAGGATGGTGAAAGTACAACAGAAGATATCCGGTACGTTCCGAAGTGTGCAAGGAGCACGTTCTTTCTGTCGTATAAGAAGCTACATTTCTACTGTTAAGAAGAATCAACTTTCTGTGATGAAGGCTATTCAAGATGCAATCGATGGAAAGCCATTTGTTCCAACGATTGTTTGATTTTAGGATTGCAAATTAATTTTTTGTATTAGAGTTGATAATACAGGATTGACGATAGTTAGGCTGAATAGTTACTTAAATATTAAGGCTCAGTCCGTGCCTGCAACGCGTCTTAAGCGTCTTACACCGTTGATCTCTTCGATAACATCAGCAACTGCATCCGGTACAAGATGTTTCCATTCTTCCCCTTCAAGCATACGTCTGCGTATCTCTGTACCTGAATACTCGTTCCTGTGGTACATAGGTGGCTGCTTTACTTTAACTCCTGTCTCTTCAAAAAGTTCTATGACGAGAGGGTTATTGGTATAGACCGTATCAAAGGGTGGCGTTCTGGACGTCACATAAGAGACCCATATTGGATTTTGTAGTGTGTCGTCTATGGGCAATGCATAAAAATGAACGTCAATATCTTCAAGGGCATGCCTGATCATCATAACTCTTTCACCAGCAGTGAATGGGTTATTCACTTCATGGCTTTTTTGGGCACTTCCTATTCCTATTATAAGTTCATCGACCTCTTCGGCGATGCTGGTTATCACGGAGTGATGGCCCAGGTGGAATGGCTGGAAGCGCCCAATGTAAAATGCCCTTTTCATATTCATGCTCAACAACGTTAACGGAAACCGCCATCATCGAATGAGAATTTCTCACACACTTCTAGGTAGTGTGCAGAGTTGTTGTCATGTTTCATTTTCGTCAGTTTCTCAATAAGGAACATTCCCGGCTTTGGATCTTCCATGAACTCAAGTTCACTTTCGACCATTTTAAAGTACTTTTCACCCGCATCGGTGCGTATAAGTACAGAGTTCCAGCCATCTGGTGTGCCTACTGAACCTACTGCTATGTCTGCAAAGACTGATGTGTAGTCATTACAGTGGTGGCATGGGTTCCTTGCATGAGGGGCAACCTTTGCGATAGGCACGCTGTGCTCTTCACCATCTTTGGTGTATGCCCAGAACTTACCTTTGCCAAAGTCCATCTTGACAACATCCTCGGCTTTGACGCCCATTATCTCAGGTATGATCTTATCTGTCATGACTTCCTGGTAGAAGCTTTCCATGCAGAGCAGACCTACGATAAGGACTATCTTGTCGTTGACGTTCTCTGAAATGAGTCTTGCACCGTGAGCCTGGCATGGTACTCCGATCACAGCGATCTTGTCATACTCGTTGAATGGATCTCTTAGTACTGAAAGGACTGAATCGTATGTGTATTTGGTACCCTTTGCTTTTTCGACATCTTCTGCACTTGTGAAGAGTTCAAGCTCGGTTTCCCATTTTTCATTTCTGGTGATACCGACAACACAGTCGATCTCACCCTGTTTAAGGAGTGATCGTGCAATAGCGGAAGTAACACCACCGTCCTGACCGGCAATGTTGCTCTTTGCGGCAAGGAAGCTTCTGACGTTAGCGAACTCGTCCTCGAAGTAACCGTCAACGACCGGGCAGATCCTGCTGCATGTAAGACATCCCTCACATACATTAGGGGCAGCACCATGTGTGTACAGTTCGAGGCTGTCGGGGTCGCGGATCTCCGCTGCCTTGTCACCCATTGTTATTGCACCGGCAGGACATGCTGAAACGCATGCCCCACAAGCGGTACAGACGTCATATTTAATGACGTCCATAATTTTAGGATAAACCATCAGTTCCCACCGATGATCTCCTTACCGATGAGTTTGATCGCTTTTTCTTTGTTAGGTCCGATAGGTGAACCTGCAACGATCTGAGTAACACCGATGTCAAGCAATTCATTGATCCTTGCTTTACAGTCGTCCGGTGTGCCGGATATGGAGAATGATTCCATCATGTTGTTTGTGACCATGTCACCCATGAGTGCTCCGAAGTCGCCCTTTGCGATAGCTCCGCCGATGTCTGTCTTTGCAGCGACATCAATGCCGTGGCGCTCAAGGACCATGTCAGGTGAACCTGCAACAATGAATGCAACAACGACCTTTGCTGCGCTTCTTGCTTTTGCAGCATCCTTGTCAATTGAGAAGCATGCGTATGCTGCAACATCAACGTCCTTTGGATCTCTGCCTGCTTTCTTTGCACCGGATGTGATCTGTTTTACTGCTACTTCAAAGTCCTTTGGGTGTGATGCATTGATAAGTACACCGTCTGCGACCTCTCCTGCGAGCTCGAGCATCTTTGGACCCTGTGCACCCATGTATATAGGTACGTCACCGGTCTTGAATGCTAACTTTGCACCGCCGAACTGGACCATATCTCCGTCCATTGTTACTTTCTCACCTGCGAAGAATGAGCGAAGCGCAGAGATATTTTCCTTTGTGGTGGTAAGTGGTTTTTCCCATTCAATTCCCATTGCATCGAAGGTTGCCTTGTCGCCAGGGCCAAGACCTAAGATAGCACGTCCGCCGGATATCTCGTTAATTGCACCAATGCTTGAAGCTGTGATAGCTGCGTTCCTTGTGTAGGGGTTTGTAACGCCGGTACCGATCTTGATGCTGTTTGTGTTCATGGCAAGAACTGCCAGTGTTGAGTAAACGTCACGATTGTTGTAGTGGTCAGTGATCCACACATTGTCAAATCCTTGCTGTTCTGCGAGCTTTGCGTAATGTGCGATCTTAAGCACTGGATCATTTGGCACGAATTCTATTCCGAATGTCATTTAAATCCTCCAATTTAATAATGTTATTCAGGATTACGTGCATATATTAAAACCTTATTGGTTTATCCCGAATGGGCAACATTACCCCTGCTATTCTTATATTCTGTTTCTGATGTTCCTTTAAGATATGTGGGATTTTCTCTTTATTCCTATATGTTTCACCGCTCTCTCATACCAATGCTCTTCTGTCACTTTTGAAATACCGATATGCATAAATATTCATCTAACCTATTTTTAAGAGTAGTAATGGATCCATCTATGGAATTCAAGGGGACTGCCGGGGGCTATCATTCAATAAAGTGGGAATTCAGGGTTATCTGATGCATTTTTCAGGCAACTCTTTAAATATTCCTCACTGCACATTTCCAATAGCAATAATAATCGAATATTTGCTGGGAATATGTACAAATTGATGATTTCGGGATTTTGTCCTATATGTCCGTTGAAACGATTTACAGACAAACACCTTTTCGAAAGAATACGTTGGGTGATCGAATGAAATGTTATGAATGTGCAAAGAACGGAAAAGACTCGGATGTTTTAGGCATCTGCATCGTATGTGGCAGAGGGGTTTGTAAAGACCATCTAATGCGTGAAAAGATCCCTAAATGGGATGGGGAATATGACATCAAGCTAAGCTGTATGGGCGATTCCTGTAAGCTGAAGGACATGCAGCCAATGCTCAAGATAGTGTGCACACCATGCCATGATGCTCTAATAGGGAACCAGTGAGGTGGATACCATGATGAAATGTTATGATTGTATGGAAGAAGGCAAAGACACTGAATCTGCAGCTGTCTGTATATTATGTGGAAAAGGACTTTGTGTGGACCACTCAAAAGAGCTTATTCTTTCGGTCTCAGCAGGGAAACCACCACATACCAAACGTATGCACAACGGCCTTTCAAAGATCCTGTGCAACTACTGCCTGAGCAACACGATCGTTGATGCCTTTGACTGATCGCATTGATGCTGATAAATTTATAGATTAATTACTTAGGGAGTGGTATAATATGGGCGAAGAAAGCAGAAAAGTAATAGACGATATTGGTGAGAAGATGGGGTTCACACCTCAGATACTTGAGACATTACATGAACTGGATCCTCATTTCGTAATGAAGTACACCCGCTGCGATCATAAGATCCTGACAGATGGTGCCCTTCCAGCAAAAGTGAAAATATTGATGGCACTTGCCGTTGTGGCTTCCAAGCAGTGTGAAGCCTGTACGGTGGCACAGATGAAAAGTGCATTGAAGAACGGTGCGACAAAAGAGGAGATCATGGAAACTATGGAAGTTATCTCCGTAACATCCGGTGCACCCGCTGTGGCAGCATGCCGTGATGCGTTAAAGCTGTTGAAATAACTCAGCCGTTCGGTTGAAGAATAAGGGCACAATGCCATATGGGTCGTATGTGTTCTCACGACCCCCTTTTTTAGGGCTTGTTCCCTTGTTTATTCATTTTAAATGATCTCGCGGGGGTTCTATTATAAAGTCCATTCATTTAGGTTTGACCTTTTTATTGTTTGTAGCTGCGATCATGTTTGTCACATGTACTGCCTCAGCCGTTGATCCTACAGGATTTGATGAGTTGAGCTCTGAAGATTTCGTGACCAATTCAAAATGTGCGAATTGCCATGCTATATTGCGTAGTCAGCATGATGATAGTATGCATGCGTATGCTTATACCGATCCTCTATATCAGAAAGAGGTCCTGCTTGCAAGTGAAGATTCCAATGGTCAGACCGATGAATTCTGTTCACGCTGCCACACCCCCATCGGTGTCGTCAGTGGTGAAGTTCCTCCCATCGATGGCTCTATGATAAGTGATGTGGCCGCGGAAGGTGTTCAATGTGATTTCTGTCACACCGTATCCGAAAGTGCAGGTATTGGTGACGGTGGATTCGTTTCAAGTCCTGGCGATGTAAAATGGGGCTCGCTTGATGATGCGCCTTCGGCTTTCCATGGGTCCGAGTTCAATGGTCTGTATATGGAAGCTGAATACTGCGGTATGTGCCATAATGTGAACAGTCCTTTCAATGATCTGCCTCTCGATGATACTTACACTTCCTGGTCTGAGAGCTCTTATGCAGAAGAAGGTGTGGTATGTCAGGATTGCCACATGAGTCCGGGTATAACCCATTTCGAAGCAGCTCCGGGTAGATCCGCTTCCAGTTCTCCTAAGAGGAGCCATATTCCTGTACATGAGATCGTCGGGGGGAACTACTTCATGCTTGATCTCCTAAGTGATGGCAAAGCCGGTGATGCTGCTGTGGAAAGGCTTCAAAAGGCTGCAACCCTTGAAGTGGACGTACCAGAATATGCAATTTCCGGTGAAGATGTTTCGATCAAAGTCTCTGTTACCAATTCCGGTGCCGGTCATAAACTGCCGACCGGGATCTCTGAAATAAGGTAGATGTGGGTATCTGTCACAGTAACGGATGCAGATGGAGTACTATTATACAGTTCTGGAGCACTTGATGGTGAAGGCAATGTCGAAAATGGTATTATCTATCATACGGTCCTTTCCGATGTTGATGGGGATGTGACAACTAAACTATGGCAAGCTGAGGCTATCGTTTCCGATAATCGGATCCTTCCGGGTGATACGGCTGTCGAATCCCACTCGTTCATTATGCCGGAGGGTGCTGTGGACCCCATTCTCGTTGAAGCAAAACTATTATACCGCTCCGCACCTCAGAGTATTGTTGATGAACTGTTCGGCAAGGGTATTTATGAAGTTCCTGTGATCGATATGGCAGAAGCCTATGGTTCTATCAATGGGGAGGCTGAAGTGCCTTCAGCGTCAACACCGGGATTTGGTGCGATATTGCTTATATTTTCACTGATCGCAGCGGGTTGTGTTGGCAGGATCCTCAAATGATATTGGAGAATTAATATGTCTGATAATGCGATAAAGCTGCTTGGGATATCGGGCAGTCCTCGAAAAAAAGCCACTGATCGAATGGTCAGGGAGGCTTTGAAGTATGCTGAGGAGAAATATGGTGTGGAGGTCGAATATTTCTCCGCTAAAGGTAAGGATCTGAAATTCTGTATCCACTGTGACCATTGCGTAAGGACAAAACAGGGATGTATCCACAAAGATGATATTGTGGGACTTTATGATAAAATGGAGTGGGCAGATGCCTGGATCATAGGCAGCCCTGTCTATCAGGGTACTGTCAGTGGACAGACCAAGACCATAATGGATAGGTGTCGTGCAGTCGTTGCCCGCGACCCTAAGGTCTTTATGAACAAAGTGGGTGCTGGAATGGCCGATGGCGGTGACCGTGTGGGCGGGCAGGAACCGGCTTTACAGGTTATACATAATTTCTATATCATCAGCGAAATGATCCCCGTTTCCGGTGGGTCTTTCGGTTCCAATCTCGGAGGCACGTTCTGGTCACAGGATAAAGGTGCAGAAGGTATTGAGGTGGATGATGAAGGATTAAGAAGTATGCGAAAGACCGTTCGCAGACTTATTCAGACAGCTCAAATGTTAAAAAAAGTACCCTCGGAGGATATTTAAGTGGAATTCGAAGCCCCTATCACTGAAATTATAGAACAGACACACGATGTGAAAAGTTTCCGTTTCAAAAGGCCCGAAGGGTTTGAGTACAAGGCCGGACAGTATTTCTTTGTTAGTATTCCCGTAAATGGCGAAATGCAGCGTAAGCCCTTCACAATATCCAGTAGTCCTACTGAGAATGATTATCTGGAGTTCACTAAAAAACTTACCGGGCATGAATACTCTGATGTACTCGATGCAATGGTTCCGGGTGATGTTCTTATTATCAATGGTCCCAATGGCAGGTTCACTTTTGAAGGGGAATATGAAAAAATCGCCCTTATAAGCGGTGGTATCGGCATTACTCCTATGATCAGTATATGCAGGTATTGCAGCGAGAGTAAGACTGGTACGGATATCGTGTTCCTTGATAGTAATAAGGTGGAGGATGATATTGCGTTCAGGGATGAAATGGATGAGATGGAGCGTGTGCATCCTGGTCTGAAGGTCATACATACGCTGACACGTGCTGATAATGGTTGGCTCGGTTGTACGGGGCGTATATGTGAACCAATGATATTGGACTATATTTCTGATATCATGGAACGTACGGTCTATGTCTGTGGACCTCCTCCAATGATGAAGTCCGTTGAAGAACTACTTCTTAATATGGGGATTCCTAAAGAACAGATCAAGAAAGAAGCACTTGTGGGATTCTAAGTAGTATTTATTGATGATGTTGTTCGAAATTTAACAAAACGAGGTATACTAATGAGTTGTATCAAAGGAACTGAAACTGAAAAGAATCTATTGAAAGCCTTTGCAGGCGAATCACAGGCAAGGAACCGGTATACGTACTTTGCTTCAGTTGCCAGAAAAGCAGGTTATAATCAGATATCTGCTATTTTCGCTGAGACCGCAGATAATGAGAAGGAACATGCAAAGAGGCTTTTCAAGTTCCTTGAGGGCGGAAATGTTGAGATCACAGCTTCTTTTCCTGCAGGCGTGATATCAAGTACAAGGGATAATCTTGAAGCTGCGGCTGCTGGTGAGAATTACGAATATACTACTATGTATCCGGAATTTGCCGAGATCGCTGAAACTGAAGGTTTTCTTGAGATCGCTTCTGTGTTCAGGCATATCGCTGTTGCAGAAAAAGGACATGAAGAGCGTTATCTAAAACTTGCTGCTAATCTGGATCACGAAATGGTATTCAGAAAGGATGGTACTGTTGCATGGAGATGTCGCAACTGTGGTTATATTCATGAAGGTCCTGCAGCTCCTGAAAAATGTCCTGCATGTGATCATCCGAGAGGTTATTTCGAGGTCAAGGCAGAGAACTACTGATGTGGGGTTATGATATGAAACGTATTGCATGGGGTATTACAGGTTCAGGTGACCAGATAGTTGAAACTTATCAGGTTATGAAGGACATTAAGGAACGTACTGATCTTGAGTTCATGGTCTTCCTTTCAAAAGAGGGTGAGACCGTTATGAAATGGTATCGTATTTGGGATGATATTCAGAGGGATTTTCCGAATATCAAGACTGGTGTGGGTCCGAACTCTCCTTTCATTGCAGGTCCACTTCAGGTAGGGCACTATGATGCTTTGATCATTTCACCTGCAACGGCTAACAGTGTGGCCAAGATCGTTCACGGCATCGCTGATACGCTTGTTACGAATGTCGTTGCACAGACCGCAAAAGGAGATACGCCTATCTATATTCTTGCAGTTGACCAGAAGCGCGGGACTGTGGATACGTATGCACCCAGTGGAAAGAAGATGACGTTGAAGATGCGTGAAGTAGATGTTTCCAATTCTGAGAAACTTGCACAGATGGAAAATATAACGCTCGTCGAAAAGCCGGACGATATTTACAAGATACTCGGCGTGGAAAACAAGTGATGGTTTCCGGTTAGTTCCGGAAGTTCCATCATTTTATTATTTTATTTCTGACAATATTCTGTATTCTCTGCTGAGATATCGATCTTAAAATAGCTCAGTTATCTCTTTTGCCTTCTATGAACTCATTTGTCATGAGGTGTGCCACATCGTCAGTGAACTGCTGAGGTGGATGTTTCATGAAGTATGAGGATGGTGAATATAGAATTCCACCTACTCCTCTGATCAGTGCAAGTTTACAGCAGCGTATGGCATCAATGACAACTCCTGCGGAGTTGGGTGAATCTTCGACCGAAAGGCGAAGTTCGATGTTCATTGGTACATCTCCGAAGAGCTTTCCTTCCATTCTCAGGAAACATAGCTTGTTGTCCTGCTGCCATGGGACGTAATCGCTTGGTCCGATATGGATGTTGTGATCTTCGAGCCTTTCTGAAAGGACTGACTGGACCGCTTCTGTCTTTGAGGTCTTCTTTGAAGAGAGCCTGTCGCGGTTGAGCATGTTGAGGAAATCGGTGTTGCCGCCGGTGTTGAGCTGGTATGTCCTCTCCAGTTTAACTCCCCTTTTATTGAAAAGGTCTGCAAGTGTGCGGTGTGTTATGGTTGCACCAAGCTGTGCTTTGACATCATCGCCGATTATTGGAATTCCCTTGTCTGCGAACTTCTGTGCCCATTCCGGGTTGCTCGCAATGAATACTGGCATGTTGTTGACGAATCCGACATTTGCATCGAGTGCGCATTGTGCGTAGAACTTTGTTCCTTCTTCAGATCCTACTGGGAGGAAGTTCAAAAGTATCTCAGCACCGGAGTCCTTTAGAATGGATACGACATCTTCTTCTGTAGATTCAGGTTCTGTTGCTGGAATGAACCTGTACTGGTCCTCGTAGTTCATCATGTGTTCGGACACACCGTCCTTGATGTTTCCCATTGTGACCTTTACTCCGGTCTCTGGTATATCTGGACAGAATACGGTCGTACAGTTTGGATGTGCAAAAATGGCTTCTGATACGTCCTTTCCTACCTTCCTCTCATCAATGTCAAATGCTGCGACTACTTCAATATCAAAAGGTCTGTACCCACCTATCTCCCAATGCATAAGTCCTATCGCATCTTTTTCCTCTTTGTCTTTATAGTACTCAAGGCCCTGGATCAGTGAACTGGCACAGTTGCCAAGTCCTGCGATTGCGATTTTTATCTTGTCCATAACACTTCCTCTTAACTAAAGTGAACGATTGACTCTGTATATTCTATAATCGTTATGCAATGTCTTAATGTTTACCAGTAAATAAAAAGGTTTCTAATATAATAATTATTAGGATAGGGTATGCTCTTAGGTCGTTGCTTGTTTTAGAAAGGTTTTTAAGTTGTGACAACTGTTTATTTTTTAGGGTATCTTGTTTCTATATTGATGGCGAAATCAATTAAGGCGTAGCTATTACGTTTGTTTGGCTTAAGAAAAAATACATGGAGATGATATTATTTCAGACACATTGAATGAATCCTATAATCTGGGGAGTATAGATTCTATTGGAGATGCGGTAAGACTTGGTATCTCTTTTGAGGATCAGGGTAGGGATTTTTACCTTGAGTTTGCAGGGAATACCTCTGATCCGGCTGCAAAGGATATGTTCCTTTATCTTGCTGAAGAGGAAAAGAAGCATGCTCAATATCTGGTCGATTATCTTGAAGGTGAGGTCCTTCTGCTCGAGACTGCTTCTGATGCTCCTGATTTCAAGAGTGCTTTCTCTTCAGAGTTCATGACTGATGATCTTGGTGAGGTCGGTATCCTGCTTGCAGCTATGAGGCTTGAAAGAAAGACCGAAGATCTTTACAAAATGCTTTCTAAGAGGGCCGATGATGCTGAGCAGAAGAAGTTTTTCAAGGAGCTTGCTTCGGTCGAAAGAGGTCATTATGACCTTATAGATGGATTTCTCGAATCGTCTACACAGTTCAGGATGCAGACCTGAATTGACGGGGTCAATGGTATGGGAATTATGAATGATACTTTCGAAGTTGCAAAAGGTATCTACTGGGTAGGTGTTATTGACTGGAACCTGCGTGATTTCCATGGTTATGCAACTCCGAAAGGTGGTACTTACAATGCTTATCTGATAATCGATGAGAAGATCACTCTTATAGATACTGTGAAGGCTGAGTTTGCACCGGAGATGATCGAGAAGATCCGCAGGATAGTTAATCCTTCAAAGATCGATCATGTCATCTGTAATCATGTGGAGATGGACCATTCAAGTGGTCTGCCTGCTATCATGGAGTTGGCAAAGGGTGCGAAGTTATTCTGTACTAAGCGTGGTAAGGCTGGTCTTGATGAGCATTATGAATCCGGTGGGTGTGGCAACTGGGATTTCGAGATGGTGGATACTGGTTATGAACTTGATATTGGTTCACGCACGCTTATGTTCATCGAGACCCCGATGTTGCATTGGCCGGATAGTATGCATACGTATTTGAAAGATGATCATATTCTGTTCTCCAATGATGCTTTTGGGCAACATCTCGCCACTTCGGTGAGGTTCGAGGATGAGGTGGAATGCGGGGCTATCGAGGATGCTGCGATATATTATGCGAACATCCTCCTTCCTTTTGGTTCCAAGGTGCTCAAGTATGCTGATAAGATCGCGGAACTTGGGCTTGAATTTGATATGATAGCGCCTTCCCATGGGGTCATATGGCGAAAGGACCCTATGAGGGTGGTGGACGCTTATGTTAAATGGGCTAAAGGGGAAACTGTTCCAAAGGTATTGGTTATATATGATACTATGTGGAACAGTACTGAGATAATGGCAAAGGAGATCGTTGAGGGAATATCCGAAGGCGGTGCTGAAGCCAAGTTGTTCCACCTTCGAAAAAATGACTGGAGTATGCTGTTACGTGAGCTCATGTCATCTCCTGTCATTGCTGTTGGTTCTCCGACCATGCATAGTACCATGTTCTTTACAATATCCGGTTTCCTTACATACCTTAAAGGGCTTCGTCCTAAAGGTAAGGGCGCTGTTGCTTTCGGTTCATTTGGATGGGGCGGCGGTGCGGTTAAGCATGTTGAGGAAATGATGGTATCTGCGGGGCTTGAGATAATTGAGCCGGGTCTTCAAGTAAAGTATAGGCCATATGAGGCTGATCTTAAGGAGTGTCGAGAACTCGGTGTCAGGCTTGCAGAGCTTGCATTGGAGCGGTCTGAATGATATTGACTTTAATTGAAAACAAGGATGTGATGATAAATGAAATTCGAAGGCGAACTTGAAGAAGAATTCTATAATAAATCAAAGAAGAATGCAGAGGCTACTGGTTACAGGCTGAACCCTGATTATGATGTCATAACGACCGCAGTCAAGGGTATCTGCAATAATAAACGTGAATATGGGGAATGGTATTGTTTCTGCCAGAAGAGGACCGGAGATGTGGAAAAGGATAAGAAGGTCATCTGTCCATGTCCTGCTCGAACTCGTGATGTGGAGATGCGTGGTTCCTGTAAGTGTGGACTTTACATTAAGTAAAGGCTGCATATCTTGTGAAATATCTTAATTATAATATCTGAAGGGCATATGTCCTTTCATTTTTCTTTTTACGTCACTTGTACGTGATGCTGTCCTGATCGGTTTGTGATGTGTCGGTTCTGATTTTCTGTAAGTATAGTTAGCTATATTTAGAAGGATGTGTTTTATGATAGATAAATGACAAAAAATGTCATTAATGGACACATTTAAACAGTGTTTTGTGTCCTATTCATAAGATCACATTTTATTATCACATCCGGAGATTCTAAATATGAAAGTATTGGTAAGCGATTCATTATCAGAGGAAGGAGTTTCAAAGTTAAGTGAGCATTTTGACGTTGATGTTTCAACGGGTCTTTCTGAGGACGAGCTTGTAGAGAAGATCGGTAGTTTCGATGCTCTTGTTATTCGCAGTGGTACACAGGTCACAAAAAGGGTCATCGATGCTGCTGACAATCTTAAGATCGTAGGCAGGGCTGGTGTAGGTGTCGATAATATCGATGTGGATGCAGCTACCGAGAAAGGTATTATTGTTGTTAATGCTCCTGAGGGTAACATGCTCTCCGCAGCAGAACACACTATCGCTATGATGATGTCTATGGCAAGGAACATCCCTCAGGCGAATGCTTCTTTAAAGGCTAAGAAATGGGAACGTAAGAACTTCATGGGTGTCGAGGTCAATGGCAAGACACTTGGTGTCATCGGTCTGGGGCGTATTGGTGCTGAAGTTGCGAAACGTGCACAGGGTCTTGAAATGTCTATTCTGGCCTATGATCCTTTCGTTACTGAAGACCGTGCCAAGGATATGGGTGTTGAACTTACTACCGTTGACGATATTGCTCAGAGGGCAGATTTCATTACAGTTCATACTCCGCTTATAAAAGAGACTCGTAATATCCTCGATAAAGCACAGTTCGATATGATGAAGAGCTCCGCAAGGGTCATCAATTGTGCACGTGGGGGAATTATCAATGAGGAAGCTCTTGCCGATGCTGCAAGGGATGGGAAGATCGCCGGTGCTGCTATCGATGTATTCACCAGTGAACCTCCATTTGACTGTCCTTTCCTTGGTCTTGATAATGTGATCGTAACGCCTCATTTGGGTGCATCAACAGAAGAGGCACAGGTCAATGTTGCAGTATCTGTTGCTGAAGAGGTAATTTCTGTTCTGAATGGTGGCTCTGCACGTAATACCATCAATATTCCTGCTGTGAAGCCAGAAGTAATGGCGACACTTGCTCCTTATATCGGACTTGCTGAGACGTTGGGTAGTGTGGCATCACAGCTTCTTGATGCTAATTACAATAAGATCGAGATATCTTACAATGGTGAGATTGCTGATAAGGATACAAGGGCTGTAACTGTTGCAGCTTTAAAGGGCATTCTTGAGGATGCAGTTGGTTCTGCTGTGAACTATGTGAACGCTCCTTCGTTGGCCAAGTCCCGAAACGTCGAGGTAGTTGAGAGTAAATCCGAAACTTCCGGAGATCATGCTTCAACCATTAGGATCACTCTTTTCCAGGGTACGAACACAAAGTCCGTTTCCGGTGCAGTGGTCGGTCGTGAGCCAAAGATCGTTATGATCGATGGTCAGTATGTGGATCTTGTTCCTCATGGTTTTATGATCGTTTCGAACCACATCAATCGTCCGAACGTCATTGGTCCATGCTGCATAGTGCTTGGCGAGAACGAAATAAATATTTCCGGTATGCAGGTAGGCCGTGTGGAAGTCGGAGGTAAGACCATCATGGCTCTTAATGTTGACAATGAGGTCTCTGGGACTATACTTGATGAGATCCGTGCCATCGATGGCATACTTGATGCAAAATTAGTTACACTTTAAAATTGTTTTGATGTGTGGGCAGTGATCGCCCACGCATACATTCCGTGTTTGGATCGGAGGCATGTATCTATATGATGAGAAAGCGGGTATACCATCGTTTCCCACACAGGGAAGTCCAGTTTGAACAGAAGCATCGCTATTATTCAGACCTGATCTTTTTTGTGAAGGTAATGGCAGGCATGGACGGTAAGTTCGGCATGTTCGTGACCGAATCGACTACTAAGAAAGGACATCGAATTCAGGCAAAGCGGGGAATACATGTTGAGATCGCTATGAATGGTATGGAGTTTACCTCACTGAACTATGATAATGTGGATTCCGTCCTTGAGACTATTGAACCGGAGGGAATCATCGATTTCAGGGTGAATCTTTCCTATAGTTATCTTGATGGGAAGTACAATCGTGTACCTATCAGGGGTGATGCATATTTGGTGCGTGCCATCCTTGAGTCTGAGGTACTTACTCTGAGGATCAATCATATAGATGGTCCGGAAAGGACTGAGTGCGGCAGGGTCGCAGATACTATTATAGATGAGCTTAGACGTGGTGCATAATGGACGAACTTTCTCTTGTGGTAGCATCTCCTTTTAAGAAGAATGCTACTTCTTCTCTTTCGATAAAGGACTTTGAGTTCTCGTTGTCCTTCGATCTTAAATGGATGTCTCCGGCCCAAGCTTCAAAGGTGAGGGACCAGGGTATTATGTCTGGTATTTTGAAGTTCGATGAAGGCGAACTTGTCTTGAACCTGGATGCATCTTCTCTTGACATTCCTGCGGGCTTCAAACCTTCTCCTGATCTTTTCCGTGAGAAGGGGACCATTGAAATGATAATGGACATTATTGTTTCAAATAGTGGGATTGACAAGAGGGAGGTCGTTTCACGTATCAATCAGAAGCAAGAGTCGTTGGATGGTCTTCTGGATGCAGAGGTTGCAGCTTTGCTGGTGGCGCATGAACTGGGGTGTGATGTGGGGCCGTTGTTCGATGATGTCTATGGTAGGGTTTCAGGGATGTCTGTCTGAGGGGTTATAGTCCGCACAATCTTTATGTACTATTAATATAATTATGACAACTCCAGTTAATTATCGACTGGGAAGTGTTCAAATGTTCGAACGCATTACTGCGTGAGTAAGAAAACTTGCGGAGGGACATTATGAGTAAAAAAACACAAATGAAAATTACAAGGAAAACCAATCCAAGGATTCCTGCATTGATCTCTGTGCTTAAGGATACTGCACGTGAGAATGATGCACCTATCTGGAAGGATATGGCAAAGAGGCTCGAGAAACCTAGCAGGATCTATGCTGAGGTAAATCTGAGCAAGATCAACAGGCATGCAGCCGAGAATGACCTCGTACTTGTACCTGGAAAGGTATTGGGTGCAGGCGCACTCGGTCACGCTGTAACTGTCGCAGCACTAACATTCAGTACAACTGCTGTGGACAAGATCACAAGTGCAGGTGGAAAGTGCATGACCATTGAACAGATTCTGGAAGAGAATCCAGCAGGTTCTGGCATAAGGATCATGCAATGAGGTGTTTCAAATGACAGTAATCGATGCAAATGGTTTGATTATGGGCAGGCTCGCAAGTAACGTTGCAAAGATGTTGCTTTCAGGAGAAGAAGTCTCCATTGTGAATGCAGAGCGTGCAGTGATCTCCGGTTCAAAGGTAACTACCTTTGAGGAATATGACGTTATTCGAAATATGGGCACACGTGAATTCGGTCCTTACTTCCCTAGGAGACCAGACAGGATCCTCAAGAGGACCGTCAGGGGTATGCTTCCTTACAAACGAGCAAGGGGCAAAGACGCAATGGGTCGCCTGAAGGTGTATGTAGGCATTCCTTATGAATACCAGGATGCAGAATTTGTTAGTGTCGATGGTGCAGAAATGACACGTCTTAGCTCTAACAAGTATGTGACCATTGGCGATGTAAGCCGCAAGTTAGGTTCTAAATTCTAAGGGAGATTTATTCATGGCTACTAAAGTTGTTAATACGTCCGGTAAAAACAAAACTGCAATTGCACGAGCAACAGTTTCTGCAGGAACAGGTAAAGCTAGGATCAACAAGAAACCTGTTGAGATCTACGAACCTATGTTCGCAAAACTTAAGATCATCGAACCTCTAATGCTGGCAAGCGAAGCTGTTTCTGGCCTTGACATTGATGTAAAGGTCAGTGGTGGCGGAATCATGGGCCAGGCAAATGCGATCAGAACTGCTATCGCAAGAGGAATTGTAGAGTGGACCAACGACACCGACCTCAGAGATGCTTTCATGGCATACGACAGGAATCTTCTGGTAAACGATGCCAGGAAGAAAGAGACCAAGAAGTTCGGTGGACCCGGTGCACGTGCTAAATATCAGAAATCTTACAGGTAAGGCGGGTAGTTACAATGATTCCAGTTCGCTGTTTCACATGTGGAAAGGTTATTGCGGAAAGCTGGGAAGAGTACAAACGTCGTACAGGTGAAGGAGAAGACCCTGCTACAGTACTCGATGACCTTAAGTTCGTTAGGTATTGTTGCAGGAGAATGTTCCTTGCTCATGTCGAGCTTGTGGACACAATGGCTCCATATCAGTAAATGGGTTGCAAGGTACTCCGAGCACCTTTTGGTGTTCGGGCCACAGCCCTTTATTGGAATCTGTGCGAAATAAACCGGTACCTGAGGACCGATCTCAGCGGTTCCATTGGCCCATTTTAGGCTAACTGATAATATCAGCCTTCACTAAGATCGATAACCACATTCGGAGGGATTCCGAATAAAACTTTCATATATTTAATAAGTCAGAACGAAACCAAATGAATACTGTTTCTGGATTTGATTATTTGTTAATATATAATATCGTCTGACTATGTTTGTTCAAAATATTTCATTAAGGATTTTTTAATAAGGGTGATTAATTGAGCAATGAGAAATACACTAGATATGAACGTGCAAGGATCATAGGGGCAAGATCACTTCAGATTGCAATGGAAGCACCCATATTGGTCGAAGACGATAGCACTGACGCATTATATCTAGCTACAGTTGAATTTGAGAAAGGCGTTATACCTATTTCAGTCAAGAGAAATTTACGATAACTGAGGTGAATTTATGGAAAATACGGATCAAAATATTGAGATTACAGCTGAAACAAGCGCAGCAGCAGAGAACACAGAGTCCACATCACTTGTCCCTATAGATGAGTATCTGGCAGCAGGTGTACACATTGGTACCCAGCAGAAGACACAGAACATGATGAAGTTCGTTTACCGTGTAAGGACAGATGGACTTTACGTACTCGACATACAGTCAACTGATGACAGGATCAGATCTATTGCACATTTCCTTTCAAAGTATGACCCATCCAGAATACTTGTCGTATCCGCACGTCAGTATGGTCAGTATCCAGCAACTATGTTCTCAAAGTCAGTTGGAGCAGTTTCAAAGGTCGGTAGGTTCATTCCAGGCAGTCTTACAAACCCTGTCCAGGAAGGTTTCTTTGAGCCAGATGTAGTAATTGTGACCGATCCTGCAGGAGATGCACAGGTTATCAGGGAAGCTGTAAATGTAGGTATTCCTGTTGTTGCACTTTGTGACACTAACAACATGACCTCCAATGTAGATCTTGTCATTCCAACCAACAACAAGGGTAGAAAAGCACTTTCCCTCGTATATTGGCTTCTGGCAAGAGAGATCGCAAACGAAAGGGATATTCCTTTCAACTATGAAGCAAGTGAATTTGAAACAGGTCTTTAATTGACCTGTTCTCATTTTTCGTAACCTCACTCATACATAATATATCCCGTTTGTAACAGGGGGAGCAGTAGTATGAGACAACCAACAGTTGCAGGGCAGTTCTATCCGCTGAGCACAAAGGCACTGCGTAAAGAAATCGTGAAATGCTTTCATGGTCTTGAGATAAAGTCTGAAGACGTGATAGGTGCAGTGGTTCCACATGCAGGTTATGTCTATTCCGGTCCGGTTGCAGCACATGCTTTTGCAAGGCTTCCGAAAGCAGACACATACGTGATATTTGGACCAAACCATACAGGATATGGTTCTCCAATCGCAATGTCCCAGGATGTCTGGAATACACCTTTCGGAGATGTCGAGACTGATAGGGAACTGGGCAAACTGCTTGCAGGAACCATTATCGATATGGATGAAGTTGCCCACCGATATGAGCATTCTGTGGAAGTGCAGATACCTTTCCTACAATACCGATTCGGAAGCGATTTTAAGGTCCTGCCAATTTGCATGGGGATGCAGGATGAAGATACTGCTGTCGAGGTAGGTCTGGAAGTAGCTCGTGCTGTAAAGGAATCGGGTAAAAAGGTCGTATTCATTGCATCAAGTGATCTTTCACATTATGTGCTTCAGGAAAAAGCTGAAAAGTCTGACAATTATCTTATTGATGCCATTCTTGATATGGACGTACCTGAAATTTATCGGAGAAAGTACGAGAAAGACATCACAGCTTGCGGATATGGTCCAATAACAGCAATGTTGACAGCTGCAAAGGAATGTGGTGCTAAGAACACCGAGCTGGTCAAATATGGTACCAGTGGGGATGTTACTGGGGATCCGATGGTTGTAGGGTATGCTGCCATCATTGTAAAATGATCATCTAAAGGAGACATTATCATGATCACCTGTTCTGCACCTGGTAAAGTATATCTGTTCGGTGAACACGCAGTGGTCTATGGAGAGCCTGCCATTTGTTGTGCAGTGGATATTCGTACCAGGGTTACCGTATCTCCTGCGGACACGATCACCATAAGTTCATCTCTTGGAACTACGGGCATCGATTTTGAAGTTCATCCTTATGTTTCAGCGGTCCTCGAACGCTTTCGGGAGATCTCCTCCTTTGATGGGGTGGACCTGCGCATAAGTTCTGATATTCCGGTAGGTTCCGGGCTAGGTTCTTCTGCAGCAGTTACTGTGGCTACGATCAAGGCAATGGATACTTTGCTGGACCTCGGACTTGAACTGGATGATATCGCAAAGATGGGGCATGAGGTCGAGCAGAAGATACAGGGTGCAGCAAGTCCCACAGATACGTATGTATGTACCATGGGTGGCGTGGTTCTGATACCACAGCGTAAAAAACTTGAACTAATTGATTGCGGGATAATTATAGGCAATACGAATATGTTCTCATCCACAAAAGAGCTCGTGGGTAATGTGGCTGATCTTAATAAAAGGTTCCCTGATGTTGTGGGACCTGTATTATTATCCATTGGAAAGCTGTCTGTTATTGGTGAAGATCTTGTGAACAATGGGGACTATGTTTCTGTTGGCGAACTTATGAATATCGATCAGGGTCTGCTTGATGCTATTGGTGTAAGTTGTGCTGAGCTGGGTTCCCTTATATACGCTGCACGTGAAAATGGTGCGTATGGTTCAAAGATAACCGGTGCAGGTGGCGGTGGTTGTATGGTCGCTATCTCTCCGCGTGAGAATGTGGATTCGGTGGCAGAGGCGATCAGTATGGCTGGCGGGGAAGTTGTTGTGACCAATGCGACAGATGTAGGTGTCAAGGTGGAATGCCAGTGAACTCAAATAACGGGATAACTATATTGAAGATCGGTGGTAGCGTCATTACCGATAAGAGATCGGAAGACGGGCTTGCCTGGGAAGAAGAGATAATCCGGATAGCACGTGAAATATCCGGTTTTGAAGGTAAACTTATCATTGTGCATGGTGCAGGGTCGTACGGTCACCCCCAGGCAAAACGATATGCCCTTACGGAAGGTTTCCATGCGGAAGGGGCTGTTGTCACTCACAATGCAGTAAAGGCATTGAACCGTATCGTAGTTGGAATTCTCAATGATGAAGGTGTGAATGCGATATCAGTACATCCAATGTGTTGTACGGTCGCAAAGAACGGTCGCATCTCGGACATGTATCTCGGAAGTATCAGGTTGATGCTTGAGAAAGGGCTTGTTCCGGTATTGCACGGTGATGTTGTAATGGATGAGGTAAAAGGCGTATCCATCATCTCCGGTGATCAGGTGATACCCTATCTTGCAACCCAGTTACAGGCTTCCAGAATTGGAGTTGGGAGTGCAGCAGATGGTGTGTTCGATGATAAAGGTGAGACTATCCCTGTGATCACTGCAGAGAATTTCGATGAGGTAAAGGCGTATATCGGCGGTTCGGCTGGAACTGATGTGACCGGTGGAATGCTCGGAAAAGTGCTTGAAATGCTGGAACTTGGCAAAACATCAAGTATAACCTCCTATATATTCAATGCAACCGTAGTGGGAAGCGTGTCGAGTTTTCTAAATGGTGAGAACATCGGTACCGCAATAAAAGATTCATAATAATACATTAACAGGTTTGATAGATTTGAGTACATCCAAGAGAAAGATCGAGCACCTTGAACATTGTGCAAAACGTCCAGTGGAAGCCAGGAACGTAACATCCGGATTCGATGATGTTATGCTTATTCACAAGGCATTGCCACAGATACATATGGACGAGATCGATCTGTCCACAGAATTTTTAGGCAAATCATTGAAGGCTCCATTCCTTATAGCATCTATTACAGGTGGGCATCCAGACACAACTCCGGTAAATGCCGCTCTTGCGGAAGCTGCTGAGGAATTGGGTGTAGGGATCGGTGTGGGAAGTCAAAGGGCTGCGATCGAGGACCCTGGACAGGAAAGTTCTTTCAGTGTGGTCCGTGATAAAGCACCAAATGCATTCGTTTATGGAAATGTAGGTGCAGCCCAGATTAAGGAATATGGTATCGAAGCAATAGAGAAGCTCGTTGATATGCTGGATGCGGATGCTCTGGCAGTACATTTGAATTTCCTTCAGGAGGCGATACAGCCTGAAGGTGATCGAGACGCTACAGGTGTACTCGAAATGATCGAAGAGGTTTGTTCTCTCAATGTCCCGATTATCGCGAAGGAGACCGGTGCTGGTATCTCTAAAGAAGATGCTGCATTGTTGAAAGAAGCAGGTGTAAGTGCAATTGATGTGGGTGGTGTCGGAGGTACAAGCTGGTCAGGTGTGGAAGTATATAGGGCACATGATAGCGGAGATGTCATCTCAGAGGATCTGGGCAATCTCTACTGGGACTTCGGTATACCTACTGTTTCCAGTGTTCTCGAATGCCGAAGCTTTGTTCCCGTGGTGGCAACGGGTGGTGTGCGAACAGGTCTCGATATTGCAAAATCCCTTTCTCTTGGTGCGTATGCTGCAAGTGCAGCCCTTCCTTTTGTGGGGCCAGCGCTCATTGGAGCGGATGAGGTTGTCTCAAGCCTGTCAAAGATGCTCAATGAACTGAGGGTCGCAATGTTCCTTTGCGGGTGTGGTAATATCAATGAGCTTCGTACAAGTTCAAAGGTCACTGTAACCGGATGGACAAAAGAATACATCACACAGCGTGGTTTTGATCCAAAGGACCTTGACATAAGGTCTGACCTTTGATAGGTTTACTAAGTCGAAATTCACAGTCATTTTTTGGTCAAGATGACCAAAAGTTATCATTGAATTAGAAAATACAGATAAATTGGAGGAATTATATGACAGATATTGGAATCATAGCAGTAGGCGGCTATAACGAAATGGGTCGTAATATGACTGCTATAAGAGTTGACGAAGACATCATTATCGTTGATATGGGCCTGAGATTAGATAGGGTCCAGATCCATGAGGATGTGGAAATTGATAAGATGCATTCCCTTGAGCTTATAGAAATGGGTGCAATACCTGACGACACGATCATGAAGCAGGTCAACGGCAACGTTGCTGCTATTGTTTGTACACATGGTCACCTTGATCACATCGGTGCAATACCAAAACTTGCTCACAGGTACACTGCTCCTATCATCGGTACGCCTTATACGGCAGCCCTTATAAAACAGCAGATCGAATCCGAACGTAAGTTCGGTGTCAAGAACAAGATAATTCCGATAGAGGCTGGTGGCACCTATCAGATAAATGATGATGTTTCCATTGAACTTATCCGTGTACAGCACAGTATCATCGATGCGGTGTTCGTTGCAGTACATACACCTGTAGGTGCTGTTCTTTACGCATGCGATTTCAAGCTTGACCGCACACCAACACTTGGTGAGGCACCTGACTTTGAAAGGCTCAGGGAGCTTGGAAAGGAAGGTGTCATATGCATGATCGTGGAGAGTACCAATGCAAACCGCAAAGGTAAGACCCCATCAGAAAAGATCGCTCATGATATGGTGCGCGATGTACTCCTGGGCACCGAGGAATCCGATGTCGGTATGGTCGTCACTACATTTGCATCTCACATTGCACGTATCAACTCTATCATTCAGGTTGCAGGAGAGATGGGCCGTATCCCTGTACTCATGGGACGTTCCATGGACAAATATGTGGTAACTGCAAAGAACATGGGATATATCGATTTCCCGAAGAATGTTGAGATATATGGTAAACGTAAGGACATCGACCGGGCTTTCAAGAAGATCATGTCAGAAGGCAAAGAAAAATACTTGCCTATCGTTACAGGCCATCAGGGAGAACCAGGTGCTATCCTTTCACGTGTTGCAAGTGGTGACACACCATTTGAAGTTGAATCCGGTGACCGTATAATATTCTCTGCAAATATCATACCAAGCCCTATGACGCAAGCAAACCGCTATGCACTCGAGACCAAACTTAAGATGAAGGGTGCCCGTATCTATGATGATGTGCACGTTTCAGGTCACGCTTACCGTGAAGACCACTGGGAACTTCTGAGGATGATCAATCCTGAACATGTGATCCCTGCGCACGGAAACATCGGTATGCACAGCGCTTATATTGAAATGGCGGAAGATGCAGGCTATATCCTTGGTGATACGGTCCACATGCTTAGAAATGGTGAAGAACTGTATATTGAAGAATGATTATTTAATTTAAATCGGGTGTGATCATATGGATCTTATGGATGAGCTAAAAAAACGAAGTGTATATGTTGATAAAGGTATAGAAGAATTGCTTCCGATCTCACATCCGGAAGAGCTCTATAAAGCTTCGAGATATCTGCCAGACGCAGGTGGAAAACGTCTTCGCCCAGCGGTTCTTATGCTTTCCACGGAAGCTGTCGGCGGTGACCCTATGTCAGTTATTCCGGCAGCCGTTGCACTGGAACTGGTCCACAATTTCACCCTTGTTCATGATGATATCATGGACAATGACGATGTAAGACGCGGAATGCCTGCTGTCCATGTAAAGTGGGGCAGCGAAGGCGCGATCCTTGCGGGAGATACTCTTTATTCAAAAGCTTTTGAGATCCTCTCCGTAATGGAAAAAGATCCTGGAAGCATTCTGAAATGTGTTGCACTCCTTTCTAAGACCTGTACTGAGATATGTGAAGGTCAGTGGATGGATATCGATTTTGAGAAACGCGATGCAGTTTCAGAAGAAGAGTATCTTGAAATGGTCGAAAAGAAAACCTCGGTGCTTTACGGTGCAGCAGCTAAAGTAGGTGCACTTCTGGGAGGAGCTTCCGATGAGGTTGCTGATGCTATGTATGAGTTCGGTCGTCTTGTTGGGATCAGTTTCCAGATACAGGATGATGTCATCGATATGGTAACTCCTGAAGATATCCTTGGCAAGGTCAGAGGTAGTGATCTCATTGAAGGAAAGAGGACTCTGATAGCTATCCATGCACTCAACCATGGTGTCGAACTGGAAATATTCGGCAAGGGCGGTTCAGTTTCTCCAGAACAGATAGATGAAGCGGTTTCTATCCTCGAAGGCTCGGGTTCAATTAAATATGCACAGGACCTTTCCACAGAAACACTTGAGAGGGGTAAGAAAATGCTCGATGTCCTTGGTGATTCCGAAGCAAAGAACATTCTTCTCGCTGTTGCAGATTATATGGTAACCCGAAATTATTGATCTGATCGACGGTTAGTATCCCCTTATTTAAAAGGGGAGCATCTTATTTTTATGTAACTATTCAGCCTACCTATCGTCAATCCTGTATGACCGACTATAATACACAAAATTAATTTGCCATCCTAAAATCAAACAATTGTTGGAACAAATGGCTTTCCAGCAATTGCATCTTGAATTGCATCCATTACAGAAAGATGATTCTTCTTAACAGTAGAAATGTAGCTTCTTAGCCGACAGAAAATTAGA
>NZ_JAGSOI010000045.1 GCF_023684405.1 Methanococcoides seepicolus
GATTGAACAACAAGATTAAGACTGCTTTTAAGAGATCGTACGGGTTGAAGACAGAAATGTATAGGGATACAATGATATTCTTGATGGCAGGTAAACTGAGTTTACCCACTCGATGTTAAAGAGAACCTAATATATAAAGATAATATGATATTGCCATACGTAAGGATGCCATCAATATGAAATCCAACTTAGAGAACATTGGACTGAAATGGATCCACAAAAATAGCCGTATATTTGCAATTTTATGGAAACCTGTAGGCAATTGGGCAGTGGAATTCGTTTCAGAGAATATCGATCAATATGGATATTCACAAGAAGATTTCTCATCTGGAAAAATGATGTATGGTGACATAATATATCCTGAAGACACTGATAAGATCAACTCTGCGTTATTAGAATGTGGGGAAAATAAAGATGAGCAGTTCCTTGATCTGGAATACAGAATAATAAGCAAGTCTGGTAAATTGCACTGGGTTGCAGAAAGATCACTTCTGATACGTGATAATAAAGGCAACATAATTAACATTCGGGGTCTTGTCCTTGACATTACTGAACATAAGAATGCCGAACTGGAACTTAGGATATCAGAGGAGAAATATGTCACACTTGTAGAAAAGGGAAATGATGGAATAATAATTGTACAGGATGATACTCTAAAATTTGTAAATTCTAAAATATGTGAACTTATGGGATATGAAAGAGAAGAGTTACTGGGTGGACAGGTTTTGGATCATGTGCTTGTCGATTATAAGCGCATGATCTCAAAAAGGTACAACAAGACCTTAAATGACAAAATGAATGTCCGCCGTAATAGTGAAGCAGAGTTTTTAACAAAACAGGGAAACAGATTTCCTGCAGAGATCAGTTTTTCATATATTCACCATGAATTTAAGCCTGCAGTCGTCATGACCATTAGAGATATTTCCGAGAGAAAGCGTGCTGAAATAGAACTTAAGGACTCCGAAAAAAAATATTCCACACTTGTGGAAAAAGGAGATGACATGATCGTAATCGTTCAAAACGACAGTCTCGCTTTTTCAAATCCAAAATTTAGGTCTGTAACAGGCTATCAAAAAGATGAGGCAATTGGTAAGCATTTCTCGGAATTCTTTTCAAAAGGATATCGCAAGATGATAGGCGAACGTTTCAGGGGTGACATGGCTAAGAACTGGACTTCACCTCGTAAGTACGAAGTAGAACTAATTTCTAAGGACAACGAGAAGATAGCTGCTGAACTTAATTCATCCATCATCGAACACGAGGGTAAACCGGCATATATGGCAATAATAAGGGATATCCGGGAACAAAAGGAAAGGGAAAGGGAGCTTCTTGAATTACTGGAAATGCAGAAACTTTTGGTAAATGTAATTAACAATAGCCCTACAGTCATATTTATATGGCGACCTGAAAATGACTGGCCGGTGGAATTCGTTTCAGAGAATATATCCCAATTTGGCTATTCCGTAGAAGATTTTATTTCCGGGAATATATTGTATGGGGATCTAATACACCCTTCAGACATTGAAAATGTAAAAGCGGAAGTATTGCGATGCAATCTGGCGGGAATAGATTTCTCATACGAATACAGGATATTTACAAAATCAGGGGAAATTAGATGGGTCGATGAAAGATCGATCTACAAACGCGATGAAAGGGGAGATGTGGAATACATACAGGGTATTATTGTCGATATTACCGATCGCAAGAATGTAAATGATTTCATTCGCATTGAAGCCGAGGTCGGAGATTTCTTCAGCCCCGCAGGGGATATGAAAAGCGTATTTGAACAAATGCTTGAGTTCACATTGCAGATTGATAAGATCGATTGTGGGGCATTGTATCTTATGGACGATCTGACTGGGGAACTAAGCATGGTGGCACACAGCGGTTTGTCCGCCAATTTTGTAAAAAGCACACGGTATTACGATCCTAAATCAATTAATGGCAAATTGTTCACAACAGAATATCCAATATATAAGCTATACTCTGAGATAAATGCATTAAATAAAGATGAAGATCTAAGTTACGAAGATCTGAAAGCTATGGCAATAGTCCCGATCAAACATAACAAGAAGATCGTTGCTGTGTTGTTTCTGGCATCCCATAGTGAATCTGAGATCCCGTCAGATATTCGCAGTTCCATCGAAACTGTTTCTATGCAGGCAGGGTCAATTATTGGTAATATCAGGGATAAGCCACAAGTGCAAAAAAGCACCGATATTTCCCAATATCTGATCGATTCTTTGGAAGATCTTTTTTTTGTTATTGGTATGGATGGGTGTATACTCTACACTAATCAGTATTTCGACGATGTCATGGGCTATGTGAAAGATGAATTGACTGGTATGAGCCTTCTTAAGCTCTATCCACAAAATAAGGCACTTGAAGCAGCTTCAGTGCTTGCAGATATTATGGCTGGAAAAAAAGCTATCTCTAATATACCCATGGAATCATATGACGGAAACACTGTCCTGGCAGAAACCAAATTTACAAGGGCAAAATTAAATGGAAAAAGTGTATTGGTTGGACTTGGTCGTGAGCTTATCAATAGATGAAATTTAAGTACTTGTTAGAAAAAGACCATTCATCTCCTTGTCCTTTTTGTTGCAAACCTATACATGGGAATTACTATTAGATTTATAGAAGATTTGTTGAACTTAGTGTGTGGGATCTCTACGAGCAAGATCACATAATTTTCTAAAAAGTTCATATTGAACTCAATTTCAATCTTAAAAATAAGCCCGGAGCAGCTTAATACTAAAGAGCTGGACCTTTCACTTCGGCAATGTCACATGAACTGTTGTACCTTTGTCTTCCTCACTCTCGATCCATATCTTTCCTTTATGCCCTTCAACAATATTTTTGCAGATATACAGCCCCAATCCGATTCCCCCGTACTTGCGCCTGATTGAAGCATCAGCCTGATAAAACCTCTGGAACAGGTCTGGTATCAGATTCTTTTTAATACCGATTCCAGTATCATTTACCATAATATGTATACTTTTATCTTCTTCAATTGCGGATAATGTTATCAAGCCCCCCTGGGGTGTAAATTTTATCGCATTGTCTAAAAGACTGGTTAAGATGCTGGTCAATTTGCTTTTATCACCATTTATAAGAGGTAAATCACCGGGAACATTTCTTTCAAGCAATAAATGCTCCTTCTTAATTTCCAAAAGCATATCATGGATCACGTCATCAATAATTTCTTCGATCTGAACTTTCTCAAATGCATATTCAATAGCTCCGGCTTGCACTTTATTTATGAATAATAGGGAGTCCACCAAATGCCTGAGCCGTTCAGAATTACGTAAAACTGTATCCATAGCTTTTTTTTGCTCATCATTGATCTCACCTAACGATCTATCATCCACAAGTTCACTGTAGCCGATTATAGAAACAAGGGGGGTTTTTAGTTCATGACTTACGTTTGATATAAACTCGTCCTTCATTTTGTCAAGAGATTTTAGTTCCTCATTTGCTTTTTGCAGCATCTCTTCTGCCCGTTTGCGTTCGATGATATCTGCCATTAGCTCTTCATTTTTATCAGACAGTTCAGCTGTTTTTCTCTTGACCTGAGTATTCAGGACAGCACTTGCAGCTATGAAAAACAATAATAGACCTCCTCCAAACCCAACTGCCAGCTTAATCCATCCCGGGATCTCAAATTCAGCCACACTTCCAAACCATTTATTTTGCGATTGATAGTAGATCGATTCCCTATTGCCTTTCAGTGAAATCATGTGCTTATCTATGGCTTCGAGAATTTCCTTGTTTTTTCCCTTTGGTACTGCAAACCGCATTTCAATTGGAGAAAATATTATGGGAGTTTCATAAACGTCATAGTCTTTTTTCTGCAGGGGGTTGTATAACTTGGGTATAATACCAGCATCTGCTGATCTATTTTCAAGATATTCGAACACTGTTAGATAATCATCAGCTTCGATAAAGTTGCAACTAACTCCAAATTGTTCAGAATATGGCTGAAAACTCAGATAGTATATGTCCTCTCTAAGACCAATAACGGTTTTCTGATCAAGATCAAGGATAGATTGGATCTCAAGATCGGATCGTGTGTAGATCTGGCCCCAGTCTAAAACCACAGCCTCATTTGTAAAATCGAATATTTCCCCTCTTTCTTCAGAGTATGCTATGGCTACCATAAGATCGATTTCGCCGTTCTCAAGTCCTTCAAGGCATTCTGCCCAGGGGCACGGAACATATTCGAGATTCCATCCTTCTTTTGAGGCGATGTGTTCAAGGATCTCAATATAGAAGCCCCCGGTAATTCCGTCATCATTTGTAAATACCACCGGCTCATATTGATATACTCCAACCTTTATTGTTTCTCCTTTGGCATCAACCGGATAGCTTGATGCAGATAATATGCAGATTACAAGGATGGCCAAAATTACAAGTTTATTTGGTCCAATAAGATAACTCGAAAATTTATCACGCTCGATCATTTCCCCCACAATTTAAGATCAACATTTATGGAATAATATACTGAAGTGTCGTTATCTATATTATGGAAAGATAGAACATATATTTATTGGATTGTAGAATCGATCAATAGGAAATCCATATGACCGATCTATTAGGGAATTGTACATTTGCCACAAATGCAGCTTGAATATATTGGAACTATGCAAACCTATATGTGATGTCGGTATATGTCATATTAACTATATGGAGATTTTCTGACCTTTCCCTGACAAGGGATCTTGTCAAGGTATATATCTCCACAGCCCCGGTGATTTGATGATAACTGGAAAAAAGATATCGCCTGAGGAGATGGCAGCAGAGCTTTACCCATCTGACGCAACCGAGCGCAAAATCGCAGAAGCGGTTTTTAATGGGGATGAAGATGAAGTGATCAATTGCCTCAAAGAAGCTATTGATTCCGGAAGCGATCCATTTTCCTTAATTGATAAAGGCCTTCTAGCTGGAATGGGTATTGTTTCGTCACTCTATGAAAGGGATTTGCTTTACCTGCCGGATATTATTATGGCTTCAAATGCAATGAAAGATGGAATTGAATATTGTAAAGAAAGGTCCGGAAAAACACCTGAGCTTAAAGGAAAAGTTGTATCTTATGTGGTGGAAGGGGACATTCATGACATTGGCAAGAAAATTCTGGCTGCACTTCTCGTAGCAAAAGGATTTGAGGTAATTGACCTTGGGAGCGATGTTCCCGTAAATGAGGTGATCGATTCTGTAAAAAGGGAACATCCGATCATGTTGACAGGTACGGCGCTCATAACTATGGCGAGGTACTCTTTCAAGGAAGTTAACGATAAGCTTCTTGAAGAAGGTATAAGAATCCCATTCTTGTGCGGCGGAGGAGGAGTTAACAGGGATTTTGTATCCAGCCTTGAGTTAGGTGTGTATTGTGAGGATGGGGCAGATGTGCCAGAAATAGCAGAAGATATCCTAAGTGGTGCAACCATAAAAGAGTTAAGAAGTAAATATGTGTTATTTAACATATAATAATTGTGTTTCCAATACGATTTACAATTTCCTTTGCATACTCAGATATGCATATCATACAGTAGGTATCTTTTCAAGAAGTTATGCATATACTGACTGAAATAGTTCCGGCTGAATATTTGTTCTGGAACAAATACAACTTCAGTAGCCGTGAAAAAAGATCAATTATTTAATTAGTAACAATCTCTATTCTCTTTCAATTTTTAAAAAAAATATGTACTTATATATAAAGTATATGCTTGAATGACATTTTGTTTTTTTTATAGTAGTCATAAAATCATCAATAAACGCAACTTAGCACTTCTGTATAAAATAATTTTGCAAAAAGGCTTACACTCTATAATCGATTTGTTATTATATAATGTGCATAAAGGGCCTGATATTCTATTATATAAACATTTCCATTTATATCAACTGAATTTTTAGCGCCAGTGGACTTTCTAAATAATAAAAACGTATTCAATAGCTACAATTATTTATATAACTCAAATTAAAATAAAAACCATCCTAACAAATATGTTTATATATAGGAATATGTGAAAAAATGAGTTTATATAGTGTGGCGATAAACGTAGTATTAGGTTCTGATGAACCATGAAATTGGCTTAAATACAAAATATGATCCACTAATCTAAAATTGTGTGTGAAGTGGTTGGAATATTCCAGGGAACTCTCAGTACGATGTCAAGTCCTCATGGAATAGGTAACGATGTCTGAAAGGACGAATGCGAAACTTTATTAAAAAAAGTGAATTGATAAACAAATAATATTTGAGGTGAGAACTGATGGATGAAAATGATTCGTCGAATGAAGCAGGATTGGTTTGTGATCCACATAAAGAAACATGCAGGATCAATCCAGTTGTGTTCTATATGTCCTTGGCAATAGCAGGTGCATTCGTATTATGGGGTGCAATTAACCCTGAATCACTTAATGTTGTTTTCAACGCTATATTAGGTTTTACGATTGATACTTTTGGTTGGTTATACTTGGTTGCAGTTTTGTTCTTCCTAGTGTTCGCAATAGGAATTGCCATGAGTAAATACGGCAATATCAAATTAGGTAAAGACGATGATGAACCTGAGTACAGCGATTTTGCATGGCTGGCTATGCTCTTTACATCAGGAATGGGAATCGGTCTTATGTTCTGGAGTATTGCCGAACCCATGTATCATTATTTAGCTCCTCCAGTTGGGCAGGGCAGCACCCCCGAAGCTGCTGAATTGGCAATGCGTTATGTTTTCTTCCACTGGGGTCTGCATGCATGGGGTATTTTCACACTTGTAGGGCTTGCACTGGCTTACTTCCAATACCGCAGAGGAATGCCCGGACTTATTAGTTCAGTTTTCTATCCGATCCTTGGAGACCGCATACATGGTCCTATTGGAAATGCTATTGATATTCTTGCAGTATTTGCAACGGTTTTCGGACTGGGCACATCCCTTGGACTGGGAGCTTTGCAGATCAACACCGGTCTGAACTTCATGTTCAACGTCCCCATCGGCGGCACTATACAGGTTATAATTATTGCATTGGTCGCAATCCTCTTTACTGGCGCAGCAGTTGCCGGTATTGAAAAAGGAATTGAGTTCATTGCTAAATGGACAGTTTATTTCGCACTTGGACTAATGGCATTCCTATTCATATTCGGTCCAACTACATTCATCCTCGATCTGCTGACAAGTACCACTGGAGCATACTTCAACGAATTCTTTACGATGAGCTTGTGGACAGATGCAATCGAACAGAAAGGTTGGGGCGGTAGCTGGACCATATTCTACTGGGCATGGTGGATCGCATGGGGACCATTCGTTGGTCAGTTCATTGCAAGGATCTCAAAGGGAAGAACCATCCGACAATTTGTTGCAGGAGCACTTATTGCACCAACAGTATTCAGCTTTGTCTGGCTTGCAGTATTTGGTGGTAACGCACTCGGACTTGAGATCTTCAGTGGAGCCGGAATCGCCGATGCGGTTAATACAAATCTTGCATCAGCAGTGTTTGTCACTCTATCCAACTACCCAATACCAATGATAACATCGATCGTTGCAATCATCCTGGTCATTGGATTCTTTGTAACATCAGCAGATGCAGGAACTTTCGTTCTAGGTATGCTTACTTCTAATGGTAGTATGGAGCCTTCAGGCAAGGTGAAGGGTGTATGGGGAGTTACGATCGCCAGCGTAGCAGCAATCCTGCTTATCACAGGAGGACTAACGGCTTTGCAGACAGCATCGATCGCAGCAGCATTCCCATTCATGTTCATAATACTGGCAATGTGCTATTCTTTGCTGAAAGCTCTGAAAGAGGACCATTCTTAAAAGATATATTAAATGACAAGAGGTGTTTAAATGTTGCCAAAATTAGATGTACTTAGCTCTGAACAGGTAGAAGCTATTCATGAACATAGTATGAAGATACTGGAGGAAGTCGGGCTCGATTTCCTCTACGAGCCTGCACTTGAGGTCTTTAAGGCAAATGGGCAGAGAGTTGAAGGAGATCGAGTTTATTTTGACAGAGAGTTCATAGAGGAGCAAATAAAGAAAGCTCCATCTCAATTTACTTTGCATGCTCGAAATCCCGAAAACGATCTTGTTTGTGGTGGAGATAACATAATCTTCATGCCTGGATATGGTGTTTCATTTATTTACGAAGCTGATGGAACCCGTCGTGAGTCAGTCATGGAAGATTATGATAACTTTGTAAAACTTGCAGGTGTCAGTGGAAATCTTCACATGACCGGAGGCAATATCGCGGATCCAAGTGATGTACCTGATGAAATTCGCCATTTGAAGATGCTGTACAGCTCGATCAAAAATTCGGATAAGTGCTTCATGGGCAGTGCTTCAAACAGAGAAAGGGCTGAAGATGTTATTGAGATGGCCTCGATCCTTTTTGGTGGAAGGGAAGCCATTAAGGAAAAGCCGGCTCTCATCTGTTTGATCAATTCGATCACTCCGCTTAAATTTGATGATTATATGGCGGGTTCGTTGATGGCTTACGCCGAAGCCGGTCAGCCTGTTGTCATTGCAGCTTTAGTAATGGCGGGTTCGACAGGTCCTGCCTCCATAGCAGGATCTCTTTCCCTGCAAAATGCTGAAGTTCTGGCAGGCATTGCTCTGGCACAGTGCGTAAATCCTGGAACCCCGGTAGTTTATGCATCATCATCAGCGATCACAGATATGAAAACAGGTGCATTATCCATAGGTAATCCGGAATGTGCGCTATTCACAGCGTCCTGTGCACAGATGGGAAGGCACTATGGAATACCTACCCGTAGTGGCGGTGGCCTGACAGATTCTAAGGTCGTGGATGCACAGGCAGGCTATGAATCAATGATGACGCTCCTGAATGCAGGTGTTACCGGTATCAACTATGTGCTTCACACAGCCGGTATACTTGAGGGATACATGGCAATGTCATATGAGAAATTCGTAGTCGATGATGAAATTGCAGGCATGGTACTTCGCTACCTCAAAGGTATCGACTTTTCGGAAGATGCATTTGCTTTTGATGTGATCAAGAAAGTTGGACCCGGGGAACATTTCCTTGCACAGAAACACACCAGGAAATATTATCCTCTTGAACTTCGCGATGCTGAGCTAAGTGACAGGCTTCCATATAATAACTGGGCAAAGGAAGGTCTGGATACTCTTCAGCGTGCAAATAAACAGTGGCAGGACGTGCTGGCTACTTATGAAGCACCAGAACTTGATCCAGCTGTTGATGAAGCCCTCCAAAAGTTTATGGAGAAACGCATTGCTGAATTAACAAAATAAAGTCGGTTTATTCCAAGAAGCTGATATACTGACTGAAAAGCAATCAAATCGTTGATGCCAATTCATTGGTATCAACTTCCTTTCATTAATTCTGGGAAAGCCAAGGTTCCAAAAAGGTTGTGCATCTTGCACATGAAAAGGTGGAATGGCTATTGTAAGATCATGACACTTGTGGTTTTGATAATGATATTGTGAAATAGATGAATAGTTTTGTTGCAGGAAAAACAAGGAGTTACTGCGGCAAAATGGCAAATAAATTGAAAAAAGGAGATTATAGTATGGTTACACAGGATGAAATTAACGCGAGAGCAAAAGCTGCAGTCATGGATTTCGATGACGAGCTGGTTGAAGAGATTTGTGAAGAAGCACTCGAAGCAAAGATCGATATCGTTTCCCTTATTCAGGACGGTCTTACTGCAGGTATGAACGAAGTAGGCGACCAGTTCGAACAGGGTACCCTTTTCCTTCCTCACGTCATTGCAGCATCCGAAGCAATGAGCGCTGGTGTTGCAGTACTCACCCCTGCTCTTGAAGCAGAGGGCGGATCTGTAAAATCAAAGGGTACAATCGTCATCGGTACCATCGAGGGTGACATCCACTCCATCGGTAAGGACATTGTCTTAACAATGCTCAAGATCGCTGGATTCAAGGTAGTTGACCTCGGCAGGGACGTTGCAATCGCAACATACGTAGATGCAGTCAAGGAACACAAGCCACTTATCGTTGGTTCTTCCGCACTCATGACCACAACAATGGTCCTTCAGATGCAGATCGAAGAACAGCTTAAGGAAGCTGGAATCCGTGACACTGTCCTGACCATGGTCGGTGGCGCACCTGTCACACAGGACTGGGCAGACAAGATCGGCTCAGACATCTATGCTGAGAACGCAACTGACGCAGTCGTCAAATGTAACGCAGCAGCTGAGTGATTGATAGTCACAAATGAAAGATAGGTCCGATCGTACCTGTCCATTATTTTCTGACAGCTCCTCCCCAACTTGATCCTCCTCATATCTTGCGTATTACAACTTCCCATTTCATCACTGCAATAAATATATGAGGGGGATAGCTTTTAAGCGATTTTTAAAACTTCAAAGTTAAAAATAGATGGCCTTCATGACAAATAGCTTTAGAAATGCTGTCGAGCGAACTTATGCATATGTAGTTTTGTTGACTGATATTGCAATTCTACAAATTCAAATTCCATCAGCAGTCTGGTGAATTGTGCAATAAGATCAGCAAAATAACAACATAAACACGATTTGCATTCAGATCCTCTACGATTCCAACTCATTTGCTATTTTCCCTTTGTGCAAGAAGTACTGCAAATAAGATCAGCAAGATGCCTGTAAACTGCCATCTGGATAGTATTTCACTAAAAACAGATACCCCGATAGTTGTTGCAACAACCGGTTCAACTGCTGCTATTATGGATGCTTTGCTGGCCTCAACGTAGTGAAGCCCTTTTGTATAAAAGATATATCCCAGCACTGTCGGAACTAAACCAAGGCCAAATATGTAACCCCATGAGTCGATGTTATGGGAGGCAGTAATGATCGCCTCCATTCCACTAATGGGAAAAAGGCCAATGGTTGCGACAACAAAAGTATAGGTTATAACGGTCATAGGGTCATATTTGTCAAGGGCGGCTTTTCCTAATATGGTGTAAAGGGCATAACCAAAACCAGAACCCAGACCTATTAGAAGCATACTGGTCGATAGTAACCCCCCGCCCGATGGGAGATAACCAGATATGAGGATGCATCCAACAATAGCTACCATCAATGCAAGGATCTTGATCGAAGATAGTCTTTCTTTAAAGAATAGGCGTGACATGAGCAATACAAAGATCGGAGCAGTGTAGAGAAGGATCGCTGCTATTGCAACAGAAGCTTCTCGGATGGTTATAAAATAACACCAGTTAAAGAAAACAAGGCTGAAAATCCCGGTCCCGATAAAATAATAGGCATCAGAAAAACGGATCTTTAAAAGTTCCCTGTCTGTTAAACCTATATAGATGAACATTATCAAAGCTGCGCTTAGAACCCTGAGAAAAACAATTTCCAGAGCTGAAAACCCCACCTCATAAAGGGTATTGACAAAAATAGAGACCGTAGCCCAAAAGGCTGCGCCTGTTCCAATTAAAGCATATGAACGTTTTTTCATGTGTTATTCTCGTGTTCATTGACTTACCAAACATAGAAATATGTTTCTCTTTGAGAAGACTGTATTTGAATTATAGATTTGTTGGATAGTAGACTTAAAAATCGACTTCGTAAAAAATTAGTGCCCAAAAAATCCGATTTTTAAATCTCCTATATATACCAGTATCCAATGTTAACTGGAGATTTTAATATTAAGTAGGAAAAAAATAGAAGTACGAAACCTAACTAAAATTGTTGGGAAAAAAAGCCTAAGGAAGCACTTTCTCTCATCGAAACCGGATTCTCAAAAAGCGAAATTTTTGAAAGGACGGGACAGAACGTTGGACTTTACAACGTCAACTTTGATATATATGAAGGCGAAATTTTTGTGATAATGGGCCTTTCTGGCTCAGGAAAATCCACTCCTTTGCGATGCATAAACCGCCTTATAGAACCAACTGATGGACACATCATTCTCGACAAGTGGAGATAGTTCAGTTGCACTTATTATTGCAATATAGTCCAATCCTTTCTGGATAGTCTTTGAATATTTCATTTCATCCCTTTATCCATTTACCATATAGGACGGAGTGAATCTCGGTTTATTATCATTAATTGCAGATAATGACCACGTGTCTTCGTCCATCAAGTTGTGTATCTGGTACAAACATATACAAGGAACTTTTCGTTATTAAATATTTACATAATTATTGAATTGTTGCATCTGTAGACGGTGAACAGATAATGAGATTCACAATGTTCTGATACAGTTCTGGTTCGATCAAGTCATTGTGGTCAAGGAATCGTATGCTACACTGTATTGCAATGGAATTTCAGAGAGAATCATTAGGCCTCTATTAAGCCACAAATATTATAACACATGGTTTCACTGAATAGAGCTACTCTAATTTAAACCTAAAATCTGTTTTACCCAGCGTTGGGCTAGTATCCAATGTTAACTGGAGATTTTAATATTAAGCAGGAAAAAAAAATTGAAGTACGAAACCTAACTAAAATTTTTGGGAAAAAGCCCAAGAAAGCACTTTCTCTCATTGAATCCGGATCCTCCAAAAGTGAAATTTTTGAAAAGACCGGACAGAACGTTGGACTTTACAACGTCAATTTTGATATATATGAAGGCGAAATTTTTGTGATAATGGGGCTTTCTGGCTCCGGAAAATCCACTCTTTTGCGATGCATAAACCGCCTTATAGAACCAACTGCCGGACACATAATTCTCGATGGGGAGGATGTGGCCACAGCAAATTCTGAGGAACTGCGAGAGATACGCAGGAAAAAAATGGGCATGGTGTTTCAGAATTTTGCACTCATTCCTCACAGAACTGTCCTTGATAACGTTGCATATGGTCTTGAGATACAGGGCATATCAAAAGAAGAGAGGGATGTTAAGGCAAAGGAAGCTATCGAAACCGTTGGCCTTAAAGGCTATGAAGATAGCAAAACATCCCAGCTCAGTGGAGGGATGCAGCAGAGGGTCGGACTTGCAAGGGCTCTTGCAACTGATCCAGACGTCCTGCTGATGGATGAAGCCTTCAGTGCTCTTGATCCCCTTATACGAAGCGAGATGCAGGACGAATTACTTGCACTCGAAGATAAGATGCAAAAAACGATCGTTTTCGTATCCCATGATCTTGATGAGGCCTTAAAACTGGGTGATAGGATCATGATCATGCATGATGGACAGATAGCCCAGATCGGCACTGCGGAAAATATCCTCACAGAACCTGCAGATGATTATGTGTCGAAGTTCGTGGCAGGTGTGGACAGGACAAAGATACTCACTGCAGAAACGGTCATGAAACGTGCCGATCCCGTAGTATCAATGAACTCCAGTCCAAAAGTAGCCCTGCAGTTAATGAGAGAACATGGCATATCATCCATATTTGTCGTGAACAGAGAGAAGCATCTGAAAGGTATCATTTCAGTTGATGATGCAGTAAGCGGTTCAAAGGCTGGGAAGACCATAAAAGACGTCATGACAAGCGATGTCACAGTCACCTACCCAGATACACCTTTGAACGAACTTATCCCAATAATAGAAAACAGTTCACCAATTGCAGTTACAAAGGATGATAGAAAACTCCTTGGAGTAATTGTAAGGGGAAGTGTACTTGGTGCACTTGCGATCGAGGAGGCGTGATCAATGGCTATACCAAAAATACCGATAGGAGATGGTGTGGAATATGTGGTCAATTGGATCGAAGATGATTTTGGAATATTGCTGGATATATTTAGCGATGTAACGGATTACATAATATCAGGCCTTAATGATACCCTGCTCTTGTTCCCTCCCATTGTATTTGCATTGATAATTGGTATAGCTGCATATTTCATCGGCAAGAAGGACCTAAAACTTGCGATAGGAAGTACAGTTGGCCTGCTCCTGATAGAGAACATGGGACTATGGGTACTATCCATGGAGACTATTTCCCTTGTCATCACATCGGCATTCCTTGCATTAATTATCGCAATACCATTGGGAATAGTTTCAGCAAAGAATGAATTTGCATACCACGTTATCAAGCCTCTACTTGACCTGATGCAGACAATGCCATCGTTCGTTTATCTTATCCCAGCAGTCATATTCTTCGGGCTTGGAAATGTTCCGGGACTTGTTGCAACGATCGTTTTTGCAATGCCTCCTGCCATCAGGCTTACCACCCTGGGAATCCAGCAGGTACCAAAGGAACTTACCGAGGTCGCAGATGCATTTGGATCAACACCATGGCAGAAACTGACCAAGGTGGAACTGCCAACTGCTCTGCCAAGTATAATGGCTGGCGTAAACCAGTGCATCATGCTTTCCCTTTCAATGGTAGTAATAGCTGCCATGATCGGTGCAAGAGGTCTGGGATATCAGGTACTTATCGGAATTCAGAGGGTAGATATAGGACAAGGATTTGAAGCAGGACTTGGAATTGTGATCATAGCGATCATACTTGACAGGTTCACACAGCATCTCACACCAAAGTGAGATACTGTCTTTTTATTTTTATTGCGGAACTTCCGCATATTACCCCATAAATAAAAAAAGGAAAAAAGTTTGTGATATATTGAATGGAAAAATAAAAACGTTATTAATGGTATTGCTAGTTGCAATAAGCCTTGTTGGTGCAGGATGTGTCCAGCAGGAAGACGGAACTGACACAGAATTAAAGGAAGTAACTGTAGGATATGTTCTATGGGACGGCGAAATCGCAAGTACGAATGTGATAGAACAGGTTCTTGAGAAAAAGGGCTATGATGTTGAGATCATTGCAGTAGATGCTGGTGCTCTTTATCTGGGAGTTGCACAGGGAGATTTCGATTTTACAACATCTGCATGGTTACCTATAACACAGGAGAATTACTGGAACAAGTATGGAGACCAGTTGGTCAGTGTCAGAAACAACCTTGAGAACTGTCCTTCGGGACTTGTTGTACCAGCATATGTGGAGATAGACTCCATCGCAGAACTCAACGAAAACAAGGAGATGTTTGATGGAGATATCATCGGTATAGACCCTGGAGCAGGTGTCATGCAGAACACCGAAAATGTGATCGAGGTCTATGGTCTGGATTACAAACTGGTATCAAGCAGTAGCGCAGGCATGACCGCACAGCTTCGCAAAGCTATCGATGATGAAGAACCCATCGTTGTTACACTCTGGTCTCCACATTGGGTATTTGGTCGCTGGGATTTGAAGTACCTTGATGATCCACAGGGAGTCTTTGGTCAGGCAGATAATGTAGAGACCCTTGCACGCACAGGCCTTGAAGCAGATATGCCAGAGGTCTATGATGTACTTACAAGATTCCACTGGACCCATGAAGACATACAGTCAGTGATGCATGATATGGAAAGTGGAATGGCTCCTGAGGATGCAGCAGCAAAGTGGATAGAGAACAATCCTGAAAAGGTAAACGAATGGCTGGGAGAAGAATAAATACACCTTCTCCATCATTTTTTTTATTAATCTTGTATCTGGCATAAAGGATTAGAAATTATCATTTTCTACGAACAGTTTGTATTTTTTTATTGTATAGGATCTCTACAGAACTCTTTCTAATGAAAAATGCAAAGTTTGAGTGAAAAAATACTGGAATTGACTAAAAGAAATTAAATTCAAGTTATTAGTGCATAACCTTGACAGATATAGCAAAGTTATTTTTATTATTCAAATGAGTATTTCTACATATCCACAAAATAATTTGGATATTCCACCGTAAAATCAGATATTTATAATTCTACGATGGAAGATTGAAATATTGTTACAATGCTACTTCACTTTTCAGTAGCTTTTGCACGCTCTGCTTGTGTCATATTGGCAAGACGCTCAACTTCCTTTACATCCAGACCCAACCCTTCAGCCACACGCCCTCCATAATCGTGATCGGCTTTGAAGAATAGGGCGGTCTGTCTGAGTTGAATGCGTTTTTGTGCGCCTGAGAGATGGGACACAATATTGCCCACAAGATTCTCACGAGCCTGATTATCCATTACGTCACGATACAGGTTGCCTGCCTGTACAAAATCATCGTTGGGATGACCATAAGGCGTGCGGTCTGCTTTACCGGACACTTCGAATGCTGGCTTCAGAGCATCAGGGTCTGGGGCAGGACCTCCAAAGCTATTGGGCCAGTAATTGGGTCCGCCACCTCCATTGGCATCAATTCGCATGAATCCATCACGCTGATAGCTGACTTCTGGTGCGTTCTTAGGAGCATTCACAGGGATCTGATGGTAGTTGGGACCCAGACGGTGAACATGGGAGTCATGATAAGAGAAAACCCTGGCCTGTAACATCTTATCTGGAGAAATATCAATACCTGGTACCAAATTACCGGGACTGAATGCAGATTGCTCCACTTCGGCAAAGTAATTGGCAGGATTCCTGTTAAGTACCATTTTACCGATCTTGATGGTCGGGAAATCACCATGTGGCCAGACCTTGGTTATATCAAGGATATCAAAACGAGATTCTTCGGCCTGCTCCGGGGTCATGATCTGCATCTCAAGGGTCCAGGAAGGATATTCCCCCCTCTCAATGGCATCATAGAGATCTCTGGTGGCATGGTCAGGGTCCGTTCCACTTAATTTCTCTGCTTCCTCACGGGTAAGGGTCTTTGTACCCTGGTCAGTCTTGAAATGATACTGCACCCAGAAGTAGTCCCCATCATCATTGTACCACTTGTAAGTGTGACTTGAGTATCCGTTCATATTGCGGAAGGTTGCAGGTGTACCCCTGTCTGAAAAGAGGATCGTGACCTGATGAATTGATTCCGGAGTGAGAGACAGAAAGTCCCAGAACATGTTTGGATCTTTGCAGTTTGTGGCAGGATTTCGCTTCTGTGTATGAATGAAATCAGGGAACTTTAAAGGGTCCCGAATGAAGAACACCGGTGTGTTGTTACCGGTAAGGTCATGGTTTCCATCTTCAGTGTAGAACTTTATGGCAAAACCACGTGGGTCCCTTGCTGCATCTGCAGAACCTTTTTCTCCACCTACAGTAGAAAAGCGGGCAAAGACCTCAGTACGCTTACCTATCTCAGAAAGGAACTTGGCTTTTGTGTACTTGGTCACATCGGCAGTCACTTCAAAATAGCCGCCAGCACCTGCACCTTTGGCATGCACAACACGCTCAGGTATGCGTTCACGGTTAAAATGACCAAGTTTCTCCAACAGATGGACGTCCTGTATGAGAACTGGTCCACGTTCTCCGCCCGTGAGGCTGTTCTGATCATCACCCACCGGAATTCCAAAAGCAGTAGTTAAATTGGAAATTTTCTCATCACTCATAAAAATCCACTCCTCATTTTATAGATAGGGTATATTGAAGAAACTGATCAAGTAATAACTAAGCTAAATTCTTGATCATACCCACCAAAACCCAAGAATAAATTTGTTCTTTGCCTATAAATAGATTCACATCTTTTTAGAGATGTGCGTGTTGAGGAATATAATCAGGTATTCAGTCTTTTACAAAATGTAAATGCTGTCTACTAAAGACAGTCAAATTCGGGCTAAAATCAATTAAAAGGATGTGTTGTCAGAATCAATTGGAATTGTAAATGTGAACTTACTTCCGTTTCCAACTTCACTTTCAACCCAGATCTCGCCACCATGCATTTCAACGAATTTCTTGACAATTGCAAGGCCAAGACCAGTTCCCCCATAGCTTCTGGCAATTGAAGAATCCACCTGTTTGAAGGTATCAAATATTTCATCGTGTTTATATTTGAAAATGATCTTACGCTCGGTTATTACAATGAGCTAAAGAATAACCTTAATTCCGACGAAGTAAAAATCCTGTTGCCAAAGTTCACGTTTGAGGCAAAGGCTAAATTAAATGAACCATTGCAGAACATGGGAATTGTTGATGCCTTTGATTCTGGCATGGCTGATTTTTCAGGCATCAGTGCCAGTGGTGGTCTATTCATATCTGAAGTAGTTCATCAAGCATATATCGGTGTAAATGAAAAAGGAACTGAAGCTGCAACAGAAATCGTAATGGAAGAAGAACTACCTTACTACAAGTATGAGTTTACAGCAGACCATCCTTTCATGTTCTTCATCGAAGATAAGAGAGCAGGTTCCATACTTTTCATGGGAAAAGTTGAGAATCCTGAATATGGGGAAATGTCATAACGACATTTTCTCCAATATCTTTTTCACTTCCTCCGTATTCAGTTCAAAATCTCATTCTTTCATTCGTTGACCAATTATTCATATCGTTGACCGAAAATTGCATTTTTGACCGATAAATACTCTATTTTTCGGTCAAAGCGAATAATGGCTCTGTAGAAATCCTCAAATAAACTCAGTAGTTCGCTAACTGGCTTGAGTTTATTGTGCAGCTTCACTTCCTCTACAATTCGATAATGGTTGCTTGTTGTGATAGCTCGCCTACCCCCTTAGTAAATTTCTGCTCCGATATGCTTGTATAGCAAATAATATCTGGTTCTACATTAAATGCGAGTGGGAGAGATCTATCTGGGTTTCGTATGCAACATAGAAAGAGTGAATCTAGAGGCATATGTGCGGATCGAATCCCTGATAGGTTAACATTGAGCACATTCTGAGCAGAAACTGGTTTTAATTAAGCACCTGTTGATATACCTCTCCAGTCTTCTTTGCTATATCTTGCCAGTCAAAGAGTGATATTACCCTCTCACGCCCTCTTTTCCCCATCATGCACCTTTTTTCCGGATCATTGTACAATCTATCGATCGCTTCTGCGATACTTGCACTGCTCTCCGACTCCACCAGAAGCCCGGTCCTGTTGTTGTCAATTATATCTGGTATCCCCCCGACACGTGACCCAATGCATGCGGTCTCACATGCCATGGCTTCCATGAGCACGATACCGAAAGGCTCATAGATGCTTGGCAACACGAACACGTCGGAGAGAGAATATAATTTAATGAGTTCATGTTTCCCCACATGTGGAAGGCAGAGGATATGCTTGTCATGATATACATCCGGCTGGCCGACCATGACCAACATTATCTCTGGAATGTGTCTCTGAAGTCTTCGAACGGCATCAACCAGATACCTCACACCCTTTTGTGGATCATTCCTTCCAACAAACAACACAACGAATCGGTCATCAAGTTTGTATTTTCTTTTGAGGTCGTCCGCATTCTGGAGTTTGAATATTTCAGTATCCACACCGTTTGGAATTATCGTGATCATATCAGTTTCGATCTCAAATGTTTGCTCCAGTTCTTCTTGTATGGACTTTGATACTGCAATGAACCTGTCCACCATGCCCACCACATTTTTCTCCATCATGACGCTCAGCCCATCTGGCCTCGTTCTATTGACATCTATGCTGTGAGCTGTCATCACCAATGGCAACTGTGTACTCTGCTTTGATAAGGTAGCAGCTAACTGGATCAAACCCCCATGCGAGTGTAACAGATCCAGACTGTCATTTAAAAACTGTTTCTTCACCATCGCAGCCACATTGATGTTGGTCAGTATCTTTTTATATACCGCACTAAAATCGTTCGATGCCTGATAATGAAGTTCTGCTGATCCATGTACCCATACATTTCGGACCAACTGTTCGTTCGATTCCTGTACATTCGGTGTAAACACATGTACCCGATCATTTCCGATTGCAAGACTTCTGGTTAACTCACCTACATGGATACCCACTCCCCCAAAAAAATTTGGCGGATACTCATAAGAAAGGATACCTATGTTCGCACCAGAGTCGGTCTTTTTTAGACTGAAAACCGTACCCATACCCCCACATTTCATTCCATTATAATGTCACAACTACTTGAATATCTTTTCCATTTAAATTAGAACCCCAATAATTTAATGGCGATATTTTTCATTTCCAATCAAGCAGGAAACTACTTTAGTTCATGATACATATTTTTACGTAAGAATCTATATTAAAGGTGACGCTCAAATGCCTAAACCACTCGTTGTTGGAAACGGATCACTGCTAGTGAATCTTGATATGAATGCAAGCATCCGGGACATGTACTTCCCCCATATAGGAAATGAGAACCATGTGAATGGTCGACATTGTAGGATAGGGGTGAAAGTGGATGGGAAAAATCTTGGTCTGGTCTCTCTGATCGGGGATGATTGGAACCACAAACTTGGTTACCAAAATGATAGGTTGGTAACTGATACCTACTATCGCAATGATCGTCTTGAAGTTGAGTTGAGGCTCAATGAATGTGTACACCCTCATGAGAATGTATTCATTCGAAAGATAGCAATAACCAATACCGACACCATAGATGTGGACATGAAGCTACTTTTCAGCCATGATATTGCCCTTTACGAGAACCCGAATGGTGATACGGCTATCTATGACCCTGCATTGCGATCCATAATACATTACAAGGGCTCACGCTACTTCCTTATCAGTGGCTCACCATACTTTGACCAGTATGAAGTAGGTCCAAAAGGGACGGATGAATCTGGTGTTATTAAGTCTGGAGAGCTTAACATGAACTCCATACAGGTTGGGGCAGTGAACAGTTCAATACGTTTCTCCCAGCATCTGGCAGCGGGAGAAACAAAAATAATACATTACTGGATTGCAACAGGGAAAACTTTCTTTGAGGTCAAGCGGCTCAACGAGCTTGTCCTTAATACAACACCTGAAAGGATCATGAGTGAAGCAGGGCAGCACTCTTATTCATGGGTGAACAAGGAAAAGTACGATTTTTTTGATCTTCCGCTAAAAGTGGGAGACTTATTCAAGCACAGTCTGCTTATTATAAGATCGCAGATCGATAACGATGGCGCGATCATAGCTGCCAATGACAGTGATATTCTTGAAAGGTTTAACATGGATTCATACAGTTATATGTGGCCACGAGACAGTGCATTTATCGCCATGGCACTGGACATAACACGTTACTCTGGGACTGTGCAAAAATTCTTTGAATATTGCAGAGGGCTTCTCCATGAACAAGGATATTTCCTGCAAAAATACAATCCTACAGGCACCCTTGCAAGTGGTTGGATGCCTTGGGTAACACCTGATGGACATATCCAACTTCCGATACAGGAAGATAGCACAGCACTTATTATCGTGGCTTTGTGGAATCACTATAAAATTACAAGATCTATCGAGAACATCGATCCGGCCTATCACTCATTGATCATACCGGCCGCCGAGTTCATGATCAAGTACAGGGATCCTTCTACCGGACTCCCAAAACCCAGTTATAATCTGTGGGAGGAGAAAAGAGCGGTTCACAGCTATACATGTTCGACAGTGTATGCGGGGCTTAAATGTGCTGCCAAGTTTGCAACAATGTATGGAGACAATGACCTCGCAGAAAGCTACAACAAGGCTGCCATGGAAATAAAAGGGGGGATTGAGGATCACCTGTATGATAAGGAACTGGGGAGGTTCCTGCGAAGCATCAACCCGAGGGATGAGACCGTAGATGCCAGCCTCTACGCCGTATCTCAGTTCAGAGTGCTCCCCCCCGATGATGCCAGGGTGGTTAGCACTATGAAAAGTATAGAAAGCATGCTGTCAGTGAAGACTGAGGTAGGCGGCATCGCTCGCTTCTATAAGGATAAATATCAAGAAGTTGCGCAATACGATCCGGAGATAATTCCAGGTAATCCTTGGTTCATATGTACCTTATGGCTAGCACAATGGTATATACAGATGGCAAAGAGCATCGACGACCTGCAAAAAGCAAGGGAGATAATACTGTGGGTCACAGATAGAGCCACAGAGACCGGTATGCTGGCAGAGCAGCTGAATCCTTTTGATGGGAGTCCTTTAAGTGTGAGTCCTCTCACCTGGGCACATGCCACTTTTGTACTAACTGTCATGGCCTTTGTCGAGAAAGCAAGATCACTGGAGTAAATACAGTTGATTATCGATATCCGAGTGCGACAAGAAGTTAAAACATGAACTGCGGCAACGCTATCCCTTCCATTTGGGATAATCCTACTATGACATGCGAAACTGGTAACGGTTTGGTGTGAAGCTCATAGGACAATGTGGAGAAATTCA
>NZ_JAGSOI010000046.1:0-2776 GCF_023684405.1 Methanococcoides seepicolus
CAGTTTTCAACTATATTGTTCGATAAAGTCCTAACAATTATTGGAGGCAATACTGTTGAAAGTGGCAGGAAATATCATATCAAGATTGCAAAAGATCGAAAAGGTCGAAAAGGTTGAGAGGTTCAGGTTGACCCTTCAGCTTATTGGCCTTGCCATCTTCATTTATTTTGGCTCACAGTCAACATTCTATGTTGTTCTCCTGTCCATTCCTGTTGCTCTGCTATTTGGTCCGGTCTATTGTGGCTGGATGTGCCCAAGGGGCATGTTCCAGAACATCATTGGTTCAATGGGAAAAAGGGTCCTCGGTAAAAGATACAACAAACTGGTCCCAAAAAGGATCCATAAGCCGTTACTATATTTCCGCTATGTAGTATTGCTCTTCTTACTGACTGCTCTGGTGCTGCATGAATTTCAGCTCATTGATGATCCCATCATGGAATCCGTGGTAATAGATGGTCTGCTACTGATCATGGTGATTTCGATACTGCTTTCCTTTTTCGTGGACAGGGCTGCATGCAGGTATTTCTGTAAAGAAGGTGCAGTAGCTTCATTGACTAACCTGGTCAAGATCAGGAAGATAAAGCGTGACCCTTCGCTTTGCAATTCATGCGGGATATGTGACAGGGTGTGTCCGATGTGGATCGATGTTTCAAAGAAGGATGTTGTCCGGGATACTGCCTGCATCAGTTGTATGGAGTGCGTTCACAAGTGTCCTGTGGATGCGCTTAGGGTTGAGTGAAGCTGGAAAATCACCTAGGTTTACTGGCGGATTTGGTTTGAGTGGCAGGCTACGAATCTACTCATCATAATGATTCATTCATGCGTTTATTATCATGTTTGTTACCAGATATGATTTATTAGTATCCAATCATGGGGGCAAAAAGCATTATTAAGTTAGGGGGCCATAATGTTAATTCACTCAAAGAAATGCTACAGTTGATTCGTATTTCTGAAATATTACAAAAAAGCGTATGTAGATCGATTGTTAGACATTTGGGTCAACCTTCATATTTGTGATAATCAAAGGTGGTAATAAAGTAGAAGGAAAGTAACCCATGGTACTTGCGCCAACAAGTACCACAGTATCGTTGTTGAATATGACTAAAAGTCAGATTCAATCTATAATCTATGCTCTGAGGAACAATGATCTAGTTATATATAAACCTTAACTTCAGTGATTTTTTAAGCGTTTGTGGTATTTTAGTTACGCTATACCAAATGAACGAATGATGGAAATTATTCCACCATTTTTATACTAAACCCCGATGAACCCTTAAGCAAAATGATGTCTTGGATATCATTAAAAAGGAGTTATAATGTTTACTGAAGAAGAAAACAATAAGTGTTTAGAGGAAATCTTTAAAGAGATTTATTCAAACAATCAAACTTTAGACGAGTTTGAAAATATCAAAGAAGAGATTCCAAAATGTATTTCTGCTGAAATTTCTGAAGCATCGGCATCCATATTCGAAGAACTAAAATCTGATGTGCAAAATAAGCTAGAGTTATGGCGTGCAACAGATGATACTTTTAAGCAACGTCTCAATGGTGTTTGGAAACAACCTTTCGATTTATTAGAGTTACTTGTACTTATTTCACTTGAAGCTGGGAGTACATACAATAAAGAAATGAGACCACTTTCAGCTCAAAAAAAAGATTTTGTATTCGAAGCACTTACACGATTACATGCTCGATCTTGTCTTATTAGCAGAGAAATTCTTCATCTCATGAAAGGAGGATATGCATCGGCTGCTCTTTCTAGATGGCGTACACTTCATGAGATTGTGGTTGTTGGTTATTTTATTAAGAAATATGGAAACGATGTTGCAGAACGTTATCTCCTTCACCAAGCCATTGAGTCATGCAAAGCGATGCGTCAATATCAAAAACATGCAGAAAAATTGGGTTATGCCCCACATTCGGAAGAAGAAATTGAAAATACCAGGAAAGCTAGAGATAATTTGATTAAGCGGTTTGGGAAATCGTTCGGAAATCAATATGGTTGGGCGGCTGGTGTGCTAAAAATAAACTCAATCAAGTTTTCTAATCTTGAAAAGGAAATTGGATTTGAACACATGCGGCCATATTATAAATTAGGTAGTCATTCAATTCATGCAGAATCAAAAGGTTTCTTTTTTGATATCGGATTGCCAGAAGGTAAAAAAGATATTATGATGGCAGGTCCTAGTAATATGGGATTGGCAGATCCTGGTAACCTCATGGCAATATCGCTGTATCAAATCACAACACTTCTTTTGCTTTTGGAACCAACGATAAATAGCCTTACTTGTACGCAAACAATGCAGTTAATGATTGACGAAATTGGCGAAAAATTATTAGAAGTACATGAATATACAAAATCTCAAATGAACGAAAATTTAAAAGAAGATATGCGATACAAGAATCAAAACGGGAGCGTTGACAATGGCTGATCCAAATTGGCTACCTTATGCTATAATGCAAAACGTTGGTGTATTGTATGGTATATTTACCACTTTTTTTGTCTTAATTCTTCAAAGCTTAAATAAATATGAATTTTCTGATCCATACAAAAATCTGTGAAACTATGAACATACAATAATTAGTTTCAAATTCTCTTTTTTAAATCCAAAGTAGTATTGCTATCATGAATATCATCAGGCCGAAGAGACCTGTAAATAACAGGCTCATCAGCATTACCCCTGCGAGAATTTCATTCTCATTCGTTTTTTGATATCCGATCAGGTGTCCATGGGGGTTCCCAGACCAATTCGACTTCTGCCTTCTTTATACCGTC
>NZ_JAGSOI010000046.1:2786-21564 GCF_023684405.1 Methanococcoides seepicolus
AAGAAGAGACTATTGAGAGCAGCTGCTGAAGCTATTGGTTCCATTGAAAGTCCGAAAGTAGTTGATTTACTGATAAAAACTCTTTCTGTAAAAGATGCATATGTAAGAAAGCGAGTGGTTCTTGCACTTGGAAAGTTCAATAATAAAGAAGTAATTGATGCTTTGAAGACTTGCTTGAATGATAAAAATATACAAGTCCAAAAAGCTGCCAAAAAATCATTAAATCAGTTAAGATAAATTATGTGAGTTTTTATTTTTTGAATAAAATCTTAAAATTATTTGATGAGGCCTAGCTTCTTGAGCCTTGCTTTAATTTCACCATCTCTTTTTCAACTTTTCTTTTTAAAATCCAATGTGGGAGCCTACTTTATATCACAACTTCAATCCACTTTCCTCTCCAAAAAACCGTTCATTGAAAGTGACTCTGTCACACTACCAATTGTAAGATCCTACACTGAACCTCAATAGTTAATTAGTATATCACAAAAAGTACAATATCACCGGTAGCAATATCACTCCCATTGCATACGACCTTCATATTTTCATAAAAGATGCTGACACGTCAAGTGGTATTGCTGTCCTGAATCTCATCAGACCGAAGAGATCAATAAATAACAGCCTCATCAGCATTAATCCTGCGAGAATTTCATTCTCATTCGTTTTTTGATATCCGATCAGGTGTCCATGGGGGTTCCCAGACCAATTCGACTTCTGCCTTCTTTATACCGTCAATCGATTCAACCTTCTGCCTGACATTATCCAGTATCATTGCGTACATCGGGCAGCCAGGCGTTGTCAGGGTCATCTTGATATGGGCTCGGTCGCCTTCAACATTGACATCGTAAACCAGTCCAAGGTCCACGATATTGATCGGGATCTCGGGATCATAGCATTTCTTAAGAACTTCCATCACGTCTTCTTCAGTGACCATGTTCAACCACTCCTTATCCTTTTACATATTGTGGTAACACCTAAATAGTTTTATCTCACATTCTTATTCTGGGTATGATAAATGCCTGTTGAATTAGTTAAAGGGGGAAATACAATATGGCAAAACCTAAGATGTTATCTGTAGAGACAATAGCCAGGGATCCTATCAAGGATGCAGAAGGAAAAGAAATTGGGACTTTCATAGACTTTATGATAGACTTGGAGCAAAATTGTATTCCATACGTCATTGTGTCGCTCAAAAGTAGGGATGGATATGTTGGCATTCCTTGGGGAGTTTTCAAAGCAGGGGAAAAACACAGTTTCATTCTGGATGTTGTTAGCTCCACGCTGGATAATGCACCCGGTTTCTCAGAGGATAAATGGCCCGATGTAAGCACTCGCGAATACGAAGAAAAGATCTACAAGCACTTTGGCTGTCCGCTTTGTGTGAAATGCTAAATTGCATCAATTTAATATTACAGGGACTTCATGTGCAGGTTCCTGGACTTTCTTTTTTAATCGCTTTTCATGAGTCTTGTTCATGGCGAAAGCTGGTAGGTCAGGTAAACTCGACCCCCGAAGTCCTATAAACCCCCTTGTGAGAACATTGAATGTGGGATGCCCTACAATCTCGCTGTCCAGTTACAGGTATTTCCTATCAGACGTTCTGCAACTGCATGAGCGGATTACAACGGCACTTAAACAAAGACTCGTACAATGGTGTTGATGAAGATGTTTTCGTCTTATGCTGTGTTGCAATGATATTTTTGAAGAGCGCTGAGTTTAAGTTGAGGAAGAACTTTTTGATGTGGGATAATGTTGATAATAATAAAACGGCGGATCTGATATGACTGATAAAGAAATTAAAATGGTTAGTATGTGTAGAAACTGTGGTTCATGTCTGAACGAAAAGGAGTGGGAAGTTTCTTCTCTCTATGTTTGTGAAGATTTTGGTGTTCTATGTGAGGGAGAAAAAGGACACGCTGGAAAGAAGCTGTGTAAATGCTCAAATTGAACTTGTGGATGCTCTTAGTGCTGTTACTATTTTAATGAAAATCATGAAGTTTTCTTCGTATGCTGTGTTGCAGTGAAAAGATAACTTTATGACATTATAAGTTCTTTTGGTACAATATGTCCGCAAAAATATCCCCTCGGAAAACACCGTTATTTAAAAACATTAAAGCCATATTGAAATACTATGATTGCTTACCCGAATGCGGAGCTAACTGTTGTAAAATTCAGCCTATTGAGATTGATGACGCTGATTGAAACGTATTGCATAAGATTTCAAAAGAAAAGGTTAACAATTTGGATGAGTTTGTCAGCCAAGGACAGAAATTCTATCGTATGAGCTATCCATGTGCTTTTCTATCAGAATCAAATAAGTGCAGTGTCTATAACCATCGGCCAACGCCTTGTAGAATATATCCTTTTAGCGTTTATGAAGAATCGTTTAATCTGGAAATCTATCCGTGTTATGTGGGTGTATCCATTTGTAACGATTTTTTTGATTATCTGAGAAAGACAGGAACATATGTTTCTGACGAAACAATCGAAAATATGTTATCAGCTAAAAAACTTCTTTATAGCGATGTTGAAGGGAACCCCGATTTAGATCTTGTTGGTATTCCTTTTTCTGAAATCTCAAATTTCAAGAAATATCTCCACGAGAAATATCAGTAATCCTGCTTCCTTTTTGCATGTGCCAGTTAATTTTATTTAAGTTGTTAACGCCGTTGACATTGCAATTAAAGAACCTCCACATGATGCAATTAACGGCACTATTTCCCAAACCAGTGTAACATAGATCCAGAGCAATTGCCTATGCTGTAGGGTCACCGTCCAATTTTGAAGAATGTAAACGTGATTATGAAGTATTTGGAAATACTAAACTATCTTCAAACAAAATAATTTCACTGCTCAAATAATATTTCGAGCATGTTCACGAATGTGTTTGAAAATTGTAGAAGGCTCCGAGAGTGGCATATCACAGAAAGTACAATATCACCGGCAGCAATATAACTCCCATTGCATGTGATCTTCGTATCTTCATAAAGGATGCTGACATGCCAAGGGGTATTGCTATCATGAATATCATCAGGCCGAAAAATCCGGTGAAAAGCAGGCTCATCAGTGTAAGTCCTGCGAGGACTGTGATGCATATTTTCGAATAATCGAGCTTTGCGAGTAACCTGTGTATGTTGTTTCCGATCTTAATGGTCGAGAAATATGAGAGGAACGCCGTAAGGGATATCACGATAAGGAAAAGGAGGATGAACTGTTGGTCTAAACTGGCTGCATCTATTATCTCGTTGATGGCCACCATTGCTCCACTACGTGTTTTTCCTATTACTGCAAGGGCAAATAATCCGAAGATCGCATTTGCGGTGTTCACCCCTGATACTGCTATTATGAACTCCTTTGATCCCTCCATCTGTTCATCGAAGTCTTCTTCTTCGATCACTGTCTCTTTTTCAAAATCACTTCTTATGAACAGTCTCGCAAGAACCGCGGCTATGGATGAGGATATTCCGGGAAGCCAGGCTACAATGGACCCGGCTGCACTACCTGTTATCACTCCCCTGATTATCCTTTTTACAGGAAGTTCCATCTTCGAATATTTCTGTGGGGGGATACTGGAACCTGAGAACAAACTGATAATAAGCTGGGATGCGCCGAAAAGCCCGCTGAGAAGTGGAAGCAGTATTGACGCAGACCCCATGTCTATCAATGGGTTCATGTTGCTTTCCATCCTGAATGCAAAGGTTCCCAGTATTCCTGTGAGGAGGAAGAGGATGAGGGCGTATGCTTTGTATTTGTATTTCACAAGGGAACCTTGGTTTATCACACGTTCTCCTTTTTCCGTCATTATAAGGGCTATGGATATAATCAGGAGCAACCAGCCAAGGTAGGATTGCAGGACAGGGTAGAGAATGCTGAAAGCAAATGCCAGGGGGACTGCAAGTAAGAGCGAAACAACAACGGAACCGGCACTTCCAAGTGCGGACAGGCGTATGGCCTCGGACCCGTACCCATCGAGCAACAATCGATGTCCGGGGAGGACTGCCAGTGCCATGTCATCGTTCGGAGCGCCAAGATATATTGCCGGGATGATGTCATGAAAACTATGGGACAGGGAATTTGCAACTATGGCTACTGCTATATATGTTGGAGGGATGCCCCAGTCCATGAAAATGGGGGATAATGCCACCAGCATAAGTGCGAAGTTGTTCGTGTGTATCCCGGGCACAAGTCCTGAGAATATCCCAAGCGTATATCCGGCAAGTACGGACAATAGTAGTATCAGGACGGAGACCTCAATATCCATGTTCCTTGTTCATATAAACTTTTAATTTATTTTCCAGTAGCTATTAATTAACTCTATTGTTGCTTTTTTTTAGAACTCTTATTCTGATTTTTTTTACTTGATTGTATCTTTATTGTTATAAAGATTTCACTTTTTTTTAATTTTATGATTATTTTATTATCAATTTTTATTTGGAAACGCGATTAATTATTTATGCATTTGACTACATTTAGTCAAACATTAAGATATATGGAATTAAAGTGGGCATCAACATGGTCGAAAATACTACGCTATTCAGTGAAACACAAAAATTCAGACAATATTGGCTCATTATGATATTGCTAACTCCGTCAGCGATTACCTTTTATGGAGCTTACCAGCAGCTTATTCTTGGTATTCCGTTCGGTGACAATCCCGGATCTGATAGTATGGTCGCCTTGTTCGCAGTGGTATTCGGTTTCTTCTTTCCTGCCCTTATCCTTTCAATGAACCTCAAAACAGAAGTTAGGTATGATGGCCTTTATGTACGCTTCTTCCCCTTCCATCTTTCATTCAAAAGGTTTGAATTCGATGAGATTGCCAGCTATCGTATAGTGACCTATAATGCCCTCAGGGATTACGGTGGTTGGGGCATACGTTATGGACGAAAAGGAAAGGCATACAATGTCAGTGGCAATGGCGGTATAATGCTCGAGTTCAAAAATGGGAAGAACCTTATGATAGGTTCACATGATCCGCACGAATTCCTGGATGCAATGAATAAAGCTGCCAGAACTGCCTGAGACTTCCAGGCAGCTCATGCATTCGTTTTTTCAGTCTATCTGTTTGAAACAGTTGTTCAGAACAGTTGTTCAACACATTTCTTATACTCTTTGAAAACAAAAGTATCTGCAATGGTCTGGGGACCTGTTGTAAATGCTTCGAGCATTGAACTGTAATACCATTCTTGCTCGTCCTTTGGTGCATTGAACCTCTCCCATACACTCTCTCCATCTCTTTCGAGATCCTGTATAAGTTCTCTCAGATTTGCAAGTTTATCAGCACAGGAGAGCAGCTTCACTTCTGACATTGCCCTTGAGATGGACTTTATCATGTATTCTTTGCGTGCTTTCCAGCTCACTGCACCATCGCCTTGCCTTAGTTCAGTAGGTTCTGTTACCGCATTGACATAATCGCCTACCAAAGGACCGTATCTTCTTCGAATATCGACCGGGGTGAAATCAGCATCCTCTACAATATCATGCAACAAACCTGCAAAGATAAGCTCAGTAGATGCATTCTCTTTGATCAGTATGGAAGCAACGTCTATCGGATGGGTGATGAAAGGTGTTCCTGACTTCCTTTTGTTCTTACGGTGTGCATAGTTTACAAAGGCGAACACATCTCCAAGCTCGGTAAGGTCCTTCTCCACCTTCTCGCCATATCGTTCATCCAGTTCCAGCAACTGTATACGGTAACCTGACATCCTTGCGTGTTCATAGACGCTGAACTTCCCGTCCTCTTTAATAACTATCATTTGATGAACATCGCTTCTCCATATCTTTCTTGAAGGCTCTTCGGACCAGTCGTCAATATACATGAACAATTCCGGCAATTCGATCTCTTCTGAAGGATGACCGGAGTGAATCAATAATCCATTACCTTTTTTCTCAGTATTGTCACAATATTTGATGATGATCTCTCGTATTTTCATGAACAGAACTCCGTTTTCTTATCTACTGATTGTCTATAAGGATTGATATCCTACAGTTAAACATTTCGAATATTCCAGTTATAGGGGTTGAACTGATGAGGGTAATAAATAATGTAGGAATTAAAAATAAAATGTATGTCCCAAGGTTCGACAGGGTTAGCTGTTCTTTATGGTCCAGGCTGTTACTCGTATCCAATTATCAAGAATTGTATCATGATCGTTCAATATATCGTGAAAGGGTAACTCAATATCAATATCGAAAATGGAAGGCACTTCTCTCATGATGGCAAAAGCTGCTTTCCTGCCGGAATTTTCCGGCATTAGTCCCCATGATATCTCGTCTACTATATGAAGGACGGATGCTGTCAGGCTTACCAGTGTCGGGTCCTTTGCAGCTCTGCGTAGTTTCTCTATAAATGCTGGCTTCTTGTTCTCACCTTCAAGGGTGGATGCCACTTTCCAGTACATGGATTCGTCCACTTTGAACCTTTCAAGCCTGACAAGCATATCTCGTTGCGTAATGGCTGTAATTCCCGACTGCATCCCTATGGACTTGATGACGGCTTCTATCATGCATTTCCCTATAAGTTCCCCTAATTTGGAATGCTTGCCTGCATCCGTAAGTCTGATAGGGCTTGTGCCATCTGCCACAATTATCATCATATCGGTTCCGGTACCTGTGGCTATGCCACTGGAATAGCGGCTGGGGGCCATAAGCTGTTGCAGTGCAGCGGTCTTAGCTTCGGTTGCAGTCATCAAAGCCCGTGTAAGGGCATAGTCCGGAAGGTCTGCACCAATGAGCAAAATAGCGTTTATCGTTCCTCCGACAGGTTCGAAGCGTTCATCTTCCTGATAATAGGAGGCTTCATCTCCGGCACGTCCGCCGTTGATCTCCACTCCTCCGGTGACAATGACAGTGACCTCCAGACCTCTGAACGAATTTGAAACTACAACAGCGTTCTCCATGCTTGCTGTCGTAAGCATCCCTGTAGCATTCTCAGGTTTAATTCCAAGTCTTTTAGAAACTATCTTCAGATATTCTTCAACATTTCCGCCTTCAAGGTCGGCTGCACCATGGCTTCTGTGAGCGATGGTGTGGTTCAGGACGCTTTCGATGTTATCGTTGTAGCCACCGTTAAGCCAGGAAGTGCTAAGCGTCTTTCTTCCCTCTGGAAGTTCTACGATAAGGGAACTGTCTTGCATATAGATGACTTCCTTTCCGGAAGTTTCTAAAAGTATCTTTCTTTCCATCATATCATTGCTCATTGTATCGCCTCAGTACTCATAGGGCTCATCACATATTCAGGCCAGTTCATCATCACAGGCGAATACAATATCAGCAATTCATTTCATCGCATATCTTCTTTGCGACTTCTGCCGGAGAATCGGAATTATAGATACTTCTTCCGACTATTACCCAGTCAGCACCTGCCCTTATAACATCGGCAGCACTGCCTCCCTGAGCTCCCACACCCGGTGAGATAATGCTCAGTTCCTCTCCGATGATCTTACGTATGTCTTTTACTCTTTCAGGTCTTGTTGCAGGCGCTACGACTCCTGATGCTCCTGCTTCCACTGCCATTTTGGCGATATCCTCGGCAACCGGGCGGAAGAACTCCACACCACCTGGGTGGCTCATCTCTGTGACCACATAAACATCAGTTCCGAAATCATTAGCAACCTTCACACAGGAATCAAGACTATCGCGACCTGTGAATCCGTGGGTAATGATCCCGGCAGCTCCGGCATTGAACACGTGTTCACAGATGAGTCTGTCAGTATTGGGTATGTCGGCAACCTTGAAATCAGCGATAACGGGTGCAATTTCCACAAGTTCCTTGACTATACCAAGTCCTTCTCCAAGGACCAGTGGATATCCTACTTTTATAGAATCCACATAGTCGGAAACTTCATTAGCGATACGAAGGGCATGCTCTCTGTCAGTTACATCCAGAGCAAGGATGAGTCGGTTCTTTTTTTCCATTGGGCAACTCCTTTAAGGTCCGGTATCTCACCAGCCGAACATACAATGGCTGGTTCGTTTTATTTTAGTTCATTGTTCCCCTATCTCATTAACCTTTCTTTTCAGATCTTCAACAACTGCCGGATCCTGGAGTGTGGATATGTCCCCTATCTCCGTTCCATTCGTAATAGCCTTTAGAACACGCCTCATTATCTTGCCGCTTCTCGTCTTTGGCAGCTCCTCGGTGAAGATGATCTTCTTAGGGCGTGCGATAGGTCCTATCTCGTCCACTACATGCTGCTTCAATTCATCTTCAAGGAGTGAACAGGAATCTCCGCAGGATGAGTCAAGGATCACATAAGCATAGATGACCTCTCCTTTTATCTCGTCTACTTTTCCATCAACTGCAGCTTCGGCAACCGAAGGGTGTGAGACCAGTGCACTTTCGATCTCCATTGTTCCGAGCCTGTGACCTGATACCTTGATGACATCGTCCAACCTTCCAAGTATCCAGAAATTACCGTCCTCATCCTTACGTGCACCATCACCGGCAAGGTACGTATCGGTTCCCCATTTGCTCCAGTATGTGTCAATGAATCTCTGTTCGTCCCCGTTTATGGTCCGTATCATGCTTGGCCACGGGTTCTGAAGGGCAAGGTAGCCTCCTGAGCCCATTGGCACTTCATTGCCTTCATCATCAAGGATGTTGGCTTTTATTCCCGGGAACGGGCGTGTTGCAGTTCCCGGTTTCATCGTGGTGATGCCCGGCAATGGACTTATCATTATCATTCCGGTCTCTGTCTGCCACCATGTATCAACGATGGGGCATTTCGATTTGCCTATGATCTCATAGTACCAGAGCCATGCTTTTGGATTAATGGGCTCACCCACACTTCCCAGAAGTCGCAATGAGGATAGGTCATACTTTTCTGGGATCTCGTCTCCCCATTTCATGAAAGTGCGTATTGCGGTAGGTGCTGTGTAGAATATCGTCACACCGTATTTTTCAACAATGTCCCAGAATCTGCCCTTGTCCGGGTAATCAGGTGCTCCTTCGTGCATTACAATGGTGGCACCGTTGGAGAGAGGCCCGTAGACAAGATATGAGTGTCCTGTGATCCATCCGATATCTGCAGTACACCAGAAAATGTCATCATCCTTTAGATCGAAGATCCAGTTCGATGTCACGTGTGTCCCGACCATGTAACCGCCGGTCGTGTGGACAACTCCCTTTGGTCTGCCGGTAGTTCCACTGGTGTACATGATGAAAAGTATGTCCTCTGAATCCATGGGTTCAGGTTCGCATTCAGAATCCATGTTATGAATGACATCGTTCCACCATACGTCCCTTTCCTTTTTCATTGGAATTACGTTTGCGGCATGATCGACCACAATTACCTTTTCGACCGCCGGGGCATTTTCAAGCCCTTTGTCGGCTCTTTCCTTTTGCTGTATGAGATTTCCTTTGTGGAAGTAACCATTACATGTTATGACAAAACGGCTATGTGCATCTTCCACGCGCTGTGCCAGTGCTTCTGATGAGAAGCCAGCAAATACGACACTATGGGGTGCACCTATCCTTGCACATGCAAGCATGGCTATGACAGCTTCCGGTATCATTGGAAGGTAGATGGTAACGACATCTCCTTTCTTCACACCAAGCTCTTTCAGACCTGCAGCAAAACGAGCAGTTGCATCCCTGAGTTCTTTGTAGGTGTATGTTTCGGAGTTCTCCATTTCTCCTTCCCATATAAGTGCGGTCTTATCACCATGCTTTAGGACATGACGGTCAAGACAGTTGTAGGATGCATTCAGTTTTCCACCGTTGAACCATTTTGCATGCGGAGGCTGCCAGTCAAGGACAGTGTCCCATTTTTTGAACCAGTCAATGTTCTCGGCCAATCCCTCCCAGAACCCCTCGATATCAGCCTCAGCTTTTTCATATATGTGAGGGTCGTTCATATTGGCATTTTTTACAAAATCTTCCGGTGGTTGGAATTCCTGTTGCTCTTTAAGTAAAGATTCTATTGTTTCTGTCATATGTCCCCAGTCCATATTTTTTTAATGTCGTATATAAAAGTTAACGATTAATCCTGTATATGTTTAGTGGTCTATATTTCACTCTTTTCAATAATTCTTGTATCATCTTATTTTTGTATTATGAATAATAATTTGTTCTCATATTCTTTTGAAAATAAGTTATATTCTAGTTATTCATAGCACTTTCTTATCGAGATATTTTCATATCGATCTTGAATGTATGCTTAATTTGTTTAATTTTTTAAATATTAATATTATTTAATAATACGAATCAACAAATTATTGATACTATGTTACTTTCATTCAGCGTATGACCTTTGATCACAAAACTGTAAAAGATGAAATTGCAGGCTGTAGGTACAATATTGAGACTTATTGAAAGGGTGCAGGAAAAAAGAGTGTTCCTATTTACTTATCTCCCATTGATAAGTGTGCTAAAAAATGTATGCGATAGCATAGCTTATCTTGAGAATGGAACTATAACAAGAATAGAGGAAATGTGATCTGTTCGTCATATGATAAGCGCAGGTATTAAAAAATTTGGGAATGGGGAGTGTGGTGGTACGTCTAAGAAACTACCTGCGCCATATGTTCTTTTGTTAACAATGTTATAAATAAATTGCGAATGTTAATCACTTCTTATTTATATTTAACTGTTCTGTCAATATCGGTTAGTTACTATTGGATCGTTAATATTTCCTCGAGCGGAACATCTGGGGCTGAAGCAGTGGTGGATGGTCTTCTTTGTAACGAACATTGTCCTTCTTGAACCGTTCGGACCCTTCTCCGGTTATGTTCAAAAAGATGTTCTCTTCCTTTTTCACATTACCTTCCTCGACATGGCGTACGGATATGTGCGCAAAAGAGACATTTCGTTATCACAATGCAAACGATAATCAACACCGTGATCAGTTCCGTATTGCATGCATTTTATTGTGAGATATCTCCTGGTATGAATAACAAAAAGGTCCATTATGTAGTTATTGAAATATCTTCTTTTCAGATCTGCTGATAGAATATACTGGGAGTTGCTCTGACATCGTTTACAGTTTTGGTCTGTCCATTGGGGTAGATGACTTCCATGGAATGCACTATGGTGTCGAGATCACGGCTGTCGTGGAGGTAGTAGTCATCACTGATCCTTGAGACATCCTTTAGCGATATCTTAACAGTGTCATATCCAACTTCCTCTATCTTTGCATTCTCATATTTTGAGAATATATCCATGAATGAGGATTCAAGATACCTTGTACCAAAGGCAAGAATGTACATTCTGGCAAAGAAATTGAGGTTATATGTTACCGTTACCGAGGCATCGGTCTTGTCAAAGCTCATGACCACTTTATCAAGGTGGATGATATCATTATTTTCTGGCATAGCGTATGCGCATATGGGTAGAAATGTGGAAAAGAGGACCAATAATATTACTATGAAAGAAAATGATCTCATATTCAGTTGAATTGTATTACAAGTAAATATTAGTAACGCAAAATATGAAACTATTGGAATAATTTGTATTTGGCGGGTCTAACACATGTGAAATCCGCAGAGAGTGCAACAATTTAACATTTTACAATCGATACATTCATATCTTGTGTGTTCTATTTCAACCTGCATTTAGCATCTTATATAGTTGAACGATTCGTTCCTTCAATGGAGCGATAATTCAGTGACCTTTATATAATGTATCATATTGATCAAATAATTATTAGATCTAAACAAAAAGGAGTATGAATATGGATAGTTTAATTTACCTTGCCCCTCTGGCAGGTATCGTAAGCTTGGCATTTGCTGCATTCTTTGCTTCCGGTGTTCTTAAGGAAGGAACCGGCACAAAGGAAATGCAGGACATATCACTTGCGATCCAGGAGGGTGCTATGGCTTATCTGAACCGTCAGTATAAGACCATAGCTGTAGTAGCAATTATTCTTGCTGCGCTTATGTTCTTCCTTCTGGGAGACGACAGTGGCAAGATCGCAATAGGATTCATCGTTGGTGCAGCTGCATCCGCACTTGCTGGATATGTTGGAATGAACGTATCTATCAGGGCTAATGTCAGGACAGCACACGCAGCTTCAAAGGGCTTGCAGGAAGCAATGTCCGTCGCATTCCGCGGTGGAGCTGTAACAGGACTTGCAGTAGTAGGTCTTGCACTGCTGGGTACCAGTGGTTTCTATATTATTTTCGGCGATGTTGACCTTGTGATCGGATTCGGTTTCGGTGCAAGTCTTATCAGCCTTTTCGCAAGGGTCGGTGGAGGTATCTTCACAAAGGCTGCCGATGTCGGTGCTGATCTTGTAGGTAAGATCGAGGCTGGTATTCCTGAGGATGATCCAAGGAACGCCGGTGTCATTGCTGACAACGTAGGTGACAATGTCGGTGACTGTGCTGGTATGGGCGCAGATCTGTTCGAGACATATGTCGTTACCGTCCTTGCATCAATGCTTCTTGGATCCCTTATCCTTGAAACATATCCAAACGCAATCCTTTACCCATTGATCCTCGGTTCAGTGGCTATTTTCGCGTCCATCATTTCCATGTTCTTCGTGAAGGTCGGCAGCGATGGAAAGATCATGAAAGCACTCTATAAAGGAGTTGCTGTATCAGCAATTCTTTGTCTGGTTGCATTCTACTTCGTGACCGATTCCCTCATGGGTGACATGAGATTGTACTACGCATCCATCGTGGGTATTATCATAATGGTATTGATGGTAGTATTTACAGAATACTACACTTCCACAAGCTTCCGTCCGGTCAAGACAATTGCCAAGGCATCCGAAACCGGTGCTGGTACAAACGTCATCTCCGGTCTCGCTATTGGATTCGAAAGTACGATACTCCCAGTGATAATCATCATTGCAGGTATCCTTGGTTCCTACTTCATTGCAGGCGGTGCAACAGACCCTGCATTAGGTGTTTATGGTATTGCTATTGCAGCAGCAGCAATGTTGTCCACAACCGGTATGATCGTAGCACTTGACTCATACGGTCCTATCACCGACAATGCCGGTGGTATCGCTGAAATGGCAAAGATGCCTGAAGAAGTACGCAAGATCACCGACGCACTCGATGCGGTCGGAAACACAACGAAGGCTGTAACAAAGGGTTATGCCATAGCTTCTGCAGCACTCGGTGCAATGGCGCTTTTTGCAGATTACAGGTACAAGGTAAACCTCGAAGCAGGCTCGCTCAGCCTTGACAACCCTATTGTTATTGTTGGTCTTCTTATCGGTGCACTGCTTCCATTCCTGTTCACTGCTGTCACAATGAAGGCAGTAGGAAAAGCAGCATTCGCTATTGTTAACGAAGTTCGCCGCCAGTTCAGGGAGATCCCTGGTATCATGGAAGGCACCGCAAAGCCGGAATACGGTAAGTGTGTGGACATCGTAACTGCAGCAGCTATCCGTGAAATGGTAATTCCAGGTATCCTCGCGATCTTCGTTCCACTTTTAGTTGGAGTCGTGCTTGGTCCAGAGGCTCTTGGCGGATTGCTTATCGGTATCATCGTTGCAGGTCTTCTCCTCGCTCTTACAATGAATAATGGGGGAGGAGCATGGGATAACGCAAAGAAGCTCATTGAAGACGGCCAATATGGCGGAAAAGGTTCCGATGCTCACAAGGCAGCAATTGTCGGTGACACAGTCGGTGACCCATTCAAGGACACATCAGGTCCTGCACTTAACTCTCTGATCAAAGTCGTGAACATGATCGCTATCCTGTTCTCTTCTCTGTTCATCGGCAAGGGATTGTTCTGATTCGAACAATTTAAAAACGAATTTCGGGTCGGGAATATCCCGGTCCATTTCTTTTCTTTTTTTCTAATTTCAGTTTAATTTCATTGCTTTGAGTATATTGTCGAATGCCAAAGCTTAAGCTCTTCATCTTTGATCTTTCAGAATAATGAGGATGGCTGAAGGTCAGTAATAGAAGTTATTATATTTGGAAGAATACTTCTTCCCGTCAGCCAATTTGCTAATAATTCTATATGTATCGATAGTCGATCACTGCTTAAGGATTAAACGCGATATGGATTTTATCGATTTATCTCAATTTTAAGCATCCACCATCTCAAAGAGAACTCCACGCCGTGTCAGTTCTTCAGCTATCTCTTCATAGAATATTCCGGTACCTACAACGTTGTCATGTGTGAATGCCTCCACACGTCCTGCAGGACCGCCAACTGTTGTTGTCTGTGCACCACACGAAGGACTCTTGGGAACTCCCAGTACCTTAATGGCATAACCTTCCTGATAGAACTGTTCGATCATGTCTGCAAAAGGCTCAAAGAGTGAACGACAGAATCTCCTGTAATTTGGATTTTCAAGCTGGTCTCTGGTAATTTCCCTTCGGGATGCACCAAGATAGATCAGTTCCGGACATGGCAATTGTACAATGTTCTTTCCCTTTGTATCAACCAATGGAGGTGCCTTTATCCCTTTAAGCCTTGAACTTACATTTGCAAGACAGTGCCCGATAACCAGTATTTCCTTCCCCTTATTTTCTTCCACCAAAAATTCCTCCTCACTTGTTACTATTTAATTTCTGTTAGTAATTAAAGATGTGGCAAATATTGTTGTGCTGATGTTAAAGTGATCAGATCATCACAGATATTATATCTATGTAATATTTATATAATGTCAGCTACGGTTTAAGCCTGTCTCAAGGAGCTACTAAAAATGAATGAAGATCTTGGAAGAATATTGAATAAAGGGTTCGGCACCTGGTCGCATAATTATGGAATTGCTGTTCCTTTCTTTTTGAACATGATGGCATCGCTTTTCATTCTAATGATGGCTGTTTTCATAATACCGTTCATTGTAGCTGCAACGTCAATGTCTGATATTGGGGGCGCATCTTCACTCACAACAGAAGAAAGCATGGAGCTTCTCATGTCTCTGTTCTCTGATAATATTGTTTTAGTTCTGGTGCTTGGTCTGATAGCATTTTTAGCCATCTCATTTGTCCAATCATATTTTGAGGCAGGGGCAATAGGAATGGCACAGGCGGCATCAGCATCAGGGCATACGACCTTCGATGACATGTTCCGTGCAGGAAAGGACAATGTTTTCAGTCTTTTCCTTACAAGGATCATCATCTCGCTGATCTTCCTCGCGGGAATTGTGTTTATAATTCCTGGTATGCTCGTCATGGGTGACTTCAATTCATTTATTGATAATCCTGAAAATGCCCTTCTTACAAGTATGTTATTAATCTTCGGGTTCTTACTATGGGGTCTTTACGTTCTGATAATCGATATTATCTTTAGTGTTGTCAGATTTGGTCTTGTCCTGGACAGCCTCGGCCCCATGGAAGCCCTTGAAATAGGTTACAGTTTCTTCATGAACAACAAGTTAGTCGTATTTCTAATGTACCTGGTAGTGATCGGGATGTCGATAGCGATTAATCTTGTCGGTGAGCTCATCAGCTATGTGGAAGTACTTGCGAATGCATGGATATTTCTAAGTTTTGTTCTATCCTTTGCAGTGATACAGCCTCTTGTGACTGTATGGTGGACCCGTCTTTACATGGATCGGACTGGAAAAGAACTCTATGACATAAGCGATCTGCTCGAGTATCCCTGAGAACCAGCTTAAAAAATAGGTAGTAGAAGAGGCAATAGATAAGACCTACTGGATTCAACTGCGTCCAAGCAGTTTACAGGCCTGACATAATGATGCTGTACAGGTCTCGCCGCATACCCGGCATTTTGAGAGTTCAGCCTGAGGGTATTCTTTGGCGATCAATCCCACCGTTTTATCGAAACCTCTCATAATGGAATATTTGGTTCCGGGATGCCTGACCTCGAACTCATTTATCATATCCCTGACCTCCCCCCTCAGGGCTTCATGCGCATAAGGACATTCGCTCATATCGAAGGGCAGCTCATTGACGATCGCATACAGAGCCACTTCCTTTTCGGGAACTTTTCTCAGAGGTTTTGCACGAAGGACAAGCCCCTCGATCGCCCGCGGAGGTGAGAGCCTTATCATCCTATCGACATCTCCTCCGAGGTGGTTCATCATTATCGTCTGTGCTTCATCATCAAGGTTATGGCCGGTGGCAAGTTTGGTGGCACCTATCTCATTTGCGATCTTGTTCATGAGCGATTTTCTTAAGACACCACAATAACTGCATGCACCAAGTTCTCTTTCCTGTGCTGTCAGTTCATCAAGGGTCTTATCATACTCATCTTTAAAAGAGCGGACAATATGTCTGATACCAAATTCGGATGTCAACTTTCTTGCCTTTTCCAGAGTTTCCTCGCGGTACCCGGCTATCCCCTCATCAATGGTAAGAGCTACAATCTCAATATCTCTTCTCATGCCGAATATCTTGTGTAAAAGGTATAACAGTACAACGCTGTCCTTTCCTCCGCTCAATGCCACGGCAATGATGTCACCTTTTTCGATCTTATACTGCTTTCTGATGGTGAGTTTCACCTTACGTTCAACATCTTCGATAAAGTGTCTCTTGCATATGTGCATACCGGAGTATTTCTGGAATATGATGGCGTCCCTGTTACATTTCATGCATTTGATAGGCATTGGGAAGAGCTCCTTTCCTTCTCAAAAGGAACTATTATATTAGAACTTTGGGGTAATGGGGGATTTGTCTGAAGTTCGAATCTTATCCCTCGCACAGAATGTCGGGGATATAGGTAAGGATGAAAAATGCAACCCTTCTAAAATTTTAATAACTATAGAGTTCGAATCTTGTCCCTCACACGTTTTGAAGGGGATATAGGTAACTCTATTTTTTTGTACGAGGTTGTGCAAGCATTATACACATCCACAATTCAAACATCTGAGAAAAGGTAACTCGATTTTTTGTACACTATATTTTTATGAACTTATAATTTCCGCAAAAAATATTCGTTTAGTTATATCCCAAAATGATGTAGTAATAAATTTAATCTGAATCTCAGATTAACAATATTTTTAGAAATTCGTTTTCCAAAAAAAAGTATTAATACTTTAAAAAACCATTTTTTAAATATATAATAAATTCGGCATGTATCTTTTTAATTATTTGGTGGGGGGGTAAGAAAATGATTAAACAGAGTCTACTGATTTGTTTTGTAATGGCTTTAGTATTAATGACTTTTGGGACTGCATCAGCAGGCACAATCACAGTGAACAACAGCACTGGACCAGTAGCAAATTTCACATCGATACAGGATGCTGTAGATGATGTAAATACAATGGCTGGGGATACCATCCTTGTTTACTCAGGATTCTATGAAGAAAACGTGGATGTGGACAAGGAGTTGACCATAATATCCCATTCCGGGAATCCGGATGATACCATTGTTAAAGGTGCCGATTCAGGTGACTATGTCTTCTATGTAAATGCAAATAATGTGGGTATCAGTGGCTTTCATGTAATCGCATTCCCAAATTATACTATCAGCCCGGGTGTAATATTACTTGAGGGAACTGAGGGATGTGTTGTTACTGACAACATTGTATTCGGTGACACTAATTCCATGTCGGGTATCACGCTTTCTCATTCCAGCAACAACACGCTGACCAACAACACGGTGACAAGGGTCAGTTGTATAGACCTGTCTTCCGGCATCAAGCTTTCTTATTCCAACAACAACACGCTGACTAACAACAATGCATCGGACAACGGTTGTGGCATCTGGCTTTCTGATTCCAGCAACAACACGCTGACCAGCAACACAGCATCGGACAACGAATACGGCCTCCATCTTTGGAATTCCGACAACAACACGCTTACCAGCAACACAGCATCGAACAATCTCATCGGTATCGTCCATCTGGGTGGTTCCAGCAATCTGCTGACCAGCAACACTGTATCGGACAACCACGGCGAGGGCATCTATCTGAGTGGTTCCAACAATACGCTGACCAGCAACACTGTATCGGACAACCATTACGGCATCTATCTGCGTGATTCCATTGACAATTTCATCTACAACAACTACTTCAACAACAGTGATAACGTCGATATGCGTGCCTCTAGCACTGGTAACATCTGGAACATCACCCAAACACCTGGTACAAACATTGTAGGTGGTCCCTATCTGGGTGGTAACTACTGGGCAAAACCGGATGGCACAGGTTTCAGCCAGATAAATTTAGACATAGACCATGACGGGTTCTGTGATTTTCAATTTGATTTTGCCGGAAACACTGATTATCTGCCTTTGCATCTGTATGAAGCTCCGGAATTGACTCCTATCGAAAAACTCGAAATTCTCAAAGAATATGTGGATGGTCTGGATGAGGAGGATGCAGATGCTTCTACCAAACATGTTCTCGATGTAAAACTCGACAACGTGATTAATAAGCTCGATAAAGGAGATGATGACAAGGCTATCAAAAAACTGGAGGGTTTCATTAAATTTGTTGGTATAATGGAACGACAAGATAAGTTAGGAGATGAGCAAGCTGAATACATAACCAATGAAGCAAATCGCATCATTGAGCTGATACGGAATTCAGAAGGGTAATTTAACCCTTCTTTAATCTTTTGTTTGATAAACTAACTGAATCAAAGGATAAATTTTACCTTTATATTAAATGTAAAATCACAATCAACAATACCCTCTCAACATTTCCAACATCTCCTTAACATGAGCATTGAGAGTAAACGGCATATCACCCATAGCATAAGCTCCTAACTTTTACATTTCATTCAAGAATGTCAAAATATGTACGCTTGTGGAGTGTAACTGCTTATACCTGACATTTATAGTTAAAACCCCAAATTATTAGACTAATTCGTTATATAGACTGTTCCATGGTTAGACCTGAGGGGATCTTTATTGAACGGCATATGACCGTTGAAGAGTTAGACAAGCAGATAAAATTAGAGA
>NZ_JAGSOI010000047.1 GCF_023684405.1 Methanococcoides seepicolus
TGAAGGATATAACAGCATAATTAGGCACTTTCTGGCAAGATTGAGAAGAAAGTCAAAGTGTTATACTAAGAGTCTTGAAATGCTGAAGTACTCTGTTCTTCTTTTGATGAAGTACAGAAATAAAGAGTTAGCTATGTTTAGTTAACAATGCCAAAAAAAGAAATGGGGTTTTAGGCTATGTAGCCATATCCCACAAATCTCTGTTTATCATCCAGATTGCAGATTATGAACCTGTCAGATTCAGTGTAAGCCAGTAATTTCGATCCTGAGAGAGTAAGCACACATTCAGCATCTGTTGTAGTCCTCTCAACTTCCTCTCCGTTGACGAGGATCTTTTCAATTCGCATTGGGGCTGACTGCAAACCTACGAAGATATGAGGAACATCTCCTACCGCAAAGCCCTTTGAGAAGGGTGTGAAATGACATTTGAGTGTAAGGTCCTCTGTAACTTCTTCCTTTTGTGAGAGTACAAAACCTCTCTCAACATCCTTTGATTGCACGTTCTTGAGTGCAAGTCCAACTCTTGCACCTGCTGGTGCACTCTTTGCATCTACATCATGCAGCTGAATGGAACGGATCTCTATCTGCTTATCACTTGGGAAAGCTATCAGTTTATCCTTTGCGTTGATGGTTCCCTGGTCCACGACACCTAGAACAACACATCCGATACCGGTAACATTGAAGGTCTGGTCGACGACCACACGTGGTGGAAGCTCGTTCAATTCTTCAAGCTCTTTATCGACAACCTCGCCAAGATCGAATATCATTTCCTTGAGCTCTTCCATTCCCTCAAAGGATGTTGTGGAAACAGAAATATATTCCCAGTTCTCAAGAGCTGTTCCTGTTGTTAATTTCGTTATCTTCTCCTTCAGTTCATCAATGGCAAAAGGATAGCTTGTATCTGATTTTGTCAGAACGATGATGCCGTGCTTATAGCCCAGAAGGTCGAGTGCAATGATACACTCTCCTGAATAAAGATCAAGTCCTTCAGGAGGTATGCACAGAACTGCAATGTCCGAAAGGTTTAAACCAGCCATCATCGGCTTGATAGCTGTAGGATATCCTGTTGCATCGATAGTTGTCAGAACTTTTCCGCTCTTGGCAAAATCGTACATTGTAAAATCTGCTACGGTTCCCTTCTTCCCTAATTTTGCAGCAAGGGTTGTCTTTCCGCTTTTTTCGCTTCCGATGATAGTTATTTTTGTCATATATTATCACACTTTTTGTGTACACAAATACTTATTGTGATATATGCTTTTTTGAGCTTACCATGTTTCTCCCTTCCACATGGAAAGCGTCTTATCATTGGTACTCTTGTTCAGCTTCTTTATCTTGACAATAAATTCATCACCTGCCACTTCCGGTTCACTGAAAATGGCTTCCATGCCTTGCCGTCTTAAATATTCCTTGAACTTCGAAATAGTTTCAAGGGTTGAGACCCTCATCTGAACTTCATCGGCTATACGGACACCATTTCCTATATCGATGATCGAATCTATCATGGGGTAAAGTATGCTTCTGCCAAGTTGCAGGCAGCGCTTGTCTATATCATCAGATGTCTCTTCCCATTCAACTGCTTGAAAACCTTCGCGCACTACCCTGGAGAACAGATAATCCCTGCCGACATCATTGTAGAACTTGAAAGCATGTTTCAGGTCTGCACAATTGCTTTGCGAACAGGTATATTTTAAAGGTGCTATCTCCATCATGGGATCTTTGATAACAACGCCTTCGTGGTCTATCTTCCCAAGTTCCCTGATGATCTCACTTATCCTTAAGGGAGCTTCTTCCTTTGGAAATTCGCCAAATAGCCTGACCTGTGTGAATCCGTATTCCTCTGCAAGCTGCCTTCGCTCATAAAGCGGAAGAGGAATGCCAGTATGTTTATGTCTGATATCGAAAACGAAAAGTTCAAGGGATTCGACATTGTATATCTTCTTTGGGATATAAGGATTGTCAGGACCTACCATCTCGCCGTGGAGTACAAGTTCCGGATGTTCTTCAAAAAAATCAATATCCAAAAACTTCTGTGCCCTTTCAGTAGAGTAAGGGCAGACATAACCTCCGCGGGTTATGACAATGATCTTCCCGTCAACTGTAACGATACGCACATTAAAACCGTTCATCTTCTCTTCGGCACAGACAGTCTCGACATCAGAAAAGTGAGCTTCTATAGTAGGTTTTAACAGCATGGCCCGGTGTATCTTTGGAAATCCCATTATAAGTTCAAAACAGCCGTTCTTTTGCTACAGAACTGATCCGCTGTCAATATGAGAAATAGATGTATCAAAACGAAAAAGATGCTGATGTTCTCCCCAGAGCTGCAAAAGCTCACGCTTTTGTAATAATTTCTGGAGTTTGGAAAAGGGCAGGTCCAGATAATCTGCAGCTGCCCTCACATCCAATATGATACGATCAGCATCATCAGGTTTCATTCTTTCACTTTGCAAACGCACTAATAATGTTCCTTCTTGTAATGAAACCTACCATATCTCCTTCAAGGTTCATTACCGGCAAACCCCCGATCTTTTCTTTGAGCATCATCGCTGTAACATCCGACATCAGAGTGTTGGATTGCACGGTCTTGACACCTCTTTTCATAATATCTTCGACAATGAGGTTCTTAATACGCGAATCTTGCTGATTTCCAGAAACAATATCCCTGAAAGCACGCATTGACTTAGCGATGTCCTGTTCAGTGACAATACCTACAAGTTTGCCATCCTCAATAACAGGGAACCTTCCAATATCTTCATCAAGGATTATGTGTCTGATATGGCTGACCCTGTCTCCTGGATGTACGATTATAGGTTCCTTGTTCATTATCTCAGCAGCATAACCATCGATCTGACTATTGTTCAGCACTTCATTTGGTGTAACCCAACCGAGAATCTTCTCATTCTCGCTTACAATTATAATACCGCGGTCCTTTGCCATCAGTATAAGTGCGTCGTCCACATCCATATCAGGAAGGACCTTTACGAATTTATCTGAAACAGCGGTTGCTACATGGAGTGAAGATGCAGGTTTAGCCCCTTTCTTTCGTGTACCAAGTTCTTTAGTAATACCTCTCATTGTAAGTATGCCGATAAGCTTATCGTCATGTTTTACCAAAAGGCGGCGTGTATCCTTCTTTTCCATAACATCAAGCGCATGGGATATCGTGTCTGCTTTATCAATAGATATCGGTTCTACCATTATGTCCTTCACTTGCATATCTTCTCACCTCTTTTATTTCGTGACGTCAGATCACTAATCTATCACTTATCTCTCAAATATCCATCAAGCTGCTCTCATGATATCTGTCCTGCTGACAATACCGACGATCTCATCATTTTCAGCAATAGGGATACCTGTAATGTTCCTTTCCACCATGATCTTTGCAGCTTTTGTGATATCATCCCCAACATCCAGTACAGCAAATATGTCGCTCATTACATCCTCTGCCACAAGAGGGACAGTCTTGACATATCTGTATATTTTCTCACCACTGGGTTCTGATTTTCTTGCCATCTTTATGTTCTTTGAAGGAAGTTCTCCCTCATTATCTGCAAGTACCTGCAGTGCAAGTTCTCTTGTCGTTATAATTCCAACAGCTTCCCCGGAATCATCTGTAACAATAAGCTTGCTGACATTGTTACTTTCCATTTCATCGATCACGTGGTTGAGGGTGTGATGCCTGTGAACAAAAATAGGATCTGCCGTCATGATCTCACCCAGATTTTTTTTAACAGGGAGCTCAGACATGCAGCGAATTATATCCACTCTTGTAACAATACCAACAAGTTCTCCATTGTTGAGCACAGGGATGTTATTGATATCGTTATCTACCATCAATGCCGTTGCTTGAGGAACAGATGCATCTTTATAGATCGTAACAGGGTCTTCTGTCATTATCATCTTTACAGGAACCTTGTCAATAGGTCTTCGTCTCCACATTGGTTCTGCCTGGGCCAGGCGTCTTCCAAGATCGGATTTGGTAACGATACCTATCATCTTGTTGCCTTCCACGACAACAATTGTGCTTATCTTATGTCTAAGCATCAATTTCCTTGCATGTGACACAGGCTCTTCCGGCTCCATAACATACACCGGGGAGCTCATGATGTCTGATATATTCATATCTCATCCTCCTTCGTTTGTTAGTTATTCCTGTGGAAATAAAATTCATTCAGCTATTGCTCTTAGGATATCCCTTTCTGTGATTATACCACAAAGCTCTTCATTATCGATAACAGGCAGGGATCCAACACCATGTTTGAGCATGAGGCTGCTCGCTTCTCCGAGGTCTATATCAGAAGTGGTCCATACTACATCCTTTGAGACCAATGAACTGATAGGAACATCCATTGCTTCGTGGAAATTACCGGTGACCAAATTCTCAAATACCTCTCCGTTCCCTAAAAAGTTCATAATGGCCGATGCATTGACAACTCCTATGAGTATATCCTTCTTTACAACAGGAAGTCTTCTAAAGTTGTTCTTGACCATCACTTTAGCAGCATCTCCGATCTTCATATCAGCAGACGCCTTTTCCACCGTTTTGCTCATGTGACCGGCAACTGACATATTAGTGGGAAGTCCGCTTGCAAACGTTAAGAAGTCCTTCTCAGTGCATATTCCACAAACATGATCTGTGCTATCAACTACAGGCAAGCTTCCTATGTTGTGCTTCAGCATGAGCTCAAAGGCTTCCTTGATATTGCCAGTGCTATGAATGGACACTACGTGGGGTTGCATTATCGAACTTATATCAGCGTTGATAGCAGCCAGTAAGTTCCCTTTGTATTTATTTTCAATAAGTTGGCTCTTATCTCCCCCAAGGAAATCGATTATGTCAAAAGATGTAATGATACCTTCAATTTTGTTTGTGCCAGCGTTTGTTATAGGAATATGCCTGAACTTCCTTTCTGTCATTATCTTGATGGCATCAATGATCTTTGTTGTAGGCGGGATAGTAATAACATGCTTAGTTGCCACAGACATAATATCCCCTTCATGCTCTGATATCTTCGCATGGAAATCGAAAGCCCTCTTATCCATTGTTTCATTGGTAGCAAACTGAACAGGATCCTTTTTCTTGCTACCCACAGGGCCGTTGTTTTGAAGTTTCATTTTATCCTCCTTATTTTTTTCCAATAATTAAGTATTCGATAGGCTGTACGAATTTTGGAATAAACAAAAAGCCATCCAAAAATATTGAAAAGTCTGTGGTTACAATCCTAATTGTTTAATTTTTATTTCTTGATAGATTCGCCTCAGTTATGCTAGGTCATAAAGCGGGATCAACACTCATAAAGAAGCACGCAGTATATCGGTCCGGGCCACTATTCCTGTTACTTTCCCATCATCAACAACCGTCAGTCTTCCGATATCATAATGGAGCATCTTTTCAATACACTCTTTTACACTGGTGTCAGAAGCCACTGTATAGGCAGGAGTTGACATTATCTGTTCAACTGGCGGAACATCTTTGGATTGTGTTTGATTTTTCTCACTAATGGCTGGCCTGACAAATCCGGATCTTATGATATCCCTTATAGTTACCATGCCCTGAAGTTCATGAGCATTGGTGACCACAGGTAGACCGGAACAATTCGATGTAAGTAGGATCGGCCATATTTTTGTAAGAATGTCCTGTGGGTTACAGCTAATGACATCAGTTGTCATGACATCAGCCGCAACTTTGGTATTTATTTTATGAGGTCCGATATTTGCAAGAATATCTGAATTGCTTACCATTCCGACTATCTCTTTATCAGTTTCAGAGGCCACTACTGGGCAGAGCCCGACACCTGATGCAATAATAAGTCTTGCAGCATCCATGATGTCTGTTTCTGGTGTTATAAGCGGACAATCATTCACGAATCCCTCAATGGTTACATTGGAACGTGTGGATGCGATGTTGAGAATATCCTTATCTTTCAGGATACCAACCATCTTTCCGTTGGCATTGGTTACAGCAAGACCTCTAAGAAAGTGGTCTCTAATTAACTGCCGTGCATATGTCATGTTGTCGTGCTCTTTCACACTAACAGCATCCTTGGACATAATTTCGTTGACTTTCATATAAAACCCCCGATCATATGAATCAGACAAAGAAGCTTCATCTTCATCTGCTTATTCTTATTCTTCTTCTTCTCTACAATCTTCGCATAGTATAAGACCGTTAAATTGAGTTAGATCATCCACATGTGATCCACACCTCTGACATACCCCCCTTTCAATGTCAATAGTTTCAACGACATCCTGCTCTCTATTTATCTCTATAAGGTCTTCCAGAATTGTATTCAGACCCGGAGCTACTGTAAGGATGTCCCTGTCGGTAACAAGTCCTACGATCGCCTTCCCATCGGTGACCGCAAGCCTTCGAATATGGAATTTCACCATCATTTCAGATGCTTTAATGGCACCAGTGTTTGGTTTCACTGTTAGAATAGGTGATGACATTATTTCTTCAGCATTTACGGTGTGGGGCATGGCATCTTTTACCATTACCTTACATACCATATCTCTTTCAGTTATAATGCCTGTAGCTTCACCATATTTTGTGATGATGACGCTATCAATATTCTGTTCATCCATAGCCTTGGCTACTTCAAGAGCTGTGCTTGTCACGTCAAGGATAAAGACATCCTTAGTCATTATCTCATGAACGGTAACATCTTTCAGGGTCTCTTTGATAGACCCGTCCGCCTCAATGTCCCCTTTGGTCACCAGGACCATAAACATCACCTTCCTATGCTACTAATTGAATTCCCACATTCAATTACATAAAAATTCTACTTTATAGCATATATAGGTGTTCATTTTTACTTGATTGTTATTCTTGTACGGTTTCCAGCGCTTAGTTCTATATCCTCGTATCCGGATTTTGAGTATGCATCAATTATTTCGATAGGTGTCTCAATGTCCAGTTCATCTACAAGAAGGGCATGATCTCCCCACAGAGCAACTCGAATACGGCCGGTATCATCAGATACATAGATGTTTGAGACCATGTTGCTGGTTCCGTCATCCTTCTCGAACTCCCTCAGTTCTCCAAGACCGGAAACAAATCCTTTTATTGAATAGGATTCGCCGGGTATGATGTCAGCGATAGGTGTATAGCTCTCTTTGTACTCGACATTTGCTTCGGTCTTTCTGAGAACACCATGGTTTCCGATCTGTACCTCAACCTGCTGGCTGAAATTATTTGTTCTTGCATATCCGTTGATTATCTCAACAGCATCATCAAGGTTCAGGGAAGTGGTGGAATCTACTTTTTCGTCCCACAGTGTCACGCGTATCTTTCCGGTTTCGTCACCTATCAGTATGTTCATGACGCGCCCAGGGTTACCATCCTTTTTCTGGAAGTTCCTGACATCAGAGATATCCAGAAGTTTTCCTGAAATATTGATGTCGGACATACCGTCCTTTATATCAGCTATCTTCTGTGACTGCATGCTGACCTCTACTTTCTGGTCGGTCTGACGCATTAGGCCGTATTTGCCGATGTTTATCTCTGTTCCGGAATAGCCATCCTTTGCGTAACCTGTGATCTCCAGGGAATCTCCAACCTCGACGCTTCCGTCCTTAATGATATCCGCACGGTCATCCCAGAGAGTGAGCTTTATGGAACCTGTTTCGTCTGCGACCTTAACAGTTCCCACTCTGCCAATGGTACCATCGTTGCGATTGAATTCGCGTACATCAAGAATGGAAGTGACCTTTGCTACAAAGCTCACATTGCCTATATCAGCAGTTATATCTTTTATTTTGATGATATCTTTTACAGTATCTGTGACCCCAAGATCATGAGCAACAAGCATTGCTGCTGTCTTCATATCACAAAGACCGCTCATTTGGTCTACTTTTTCATCGACCCTCTTTCTAAAATCGTCTTCGCTGATAATGCCTCCAAGCTTATTGTAGATCTCAGTTATCTCGTCCATTGATGACACCTGTAAATAGTATTAAAACGGGTCCATAAGAATTATCCAAAACTTATAGGAAAAAGATAGGCTGTTTCCTTGTTTTGTAATAGCATGGGCCTCGGGTAAGTTTAGTTCGATATGATATAACCCTAACGAAAGGTAGGTCATACATTATCTTGCAGAAATCCGTTCTTATTTTCTATTATCCGCTTTCTGATGCGTGGATGTAGATAAAGATATATTAAGTATAAAATGCATTTGCATTTAGATAGCATGATTCGCAAGTGTAATGAGCATGGATACTTCAGGGGCGAGTTTTGTCCGGACTGTGGTGAGAGCGGAAGGTATGTACTGGACGATGAACGCGAAGAGCGTCTCGGAAGGTTCATCTCAGGCGCATTGAGGCACTTTCCCGATGATGTTGGACTCACTATGGACGAACAGGGCTGGGTCAATATGGACCTGCTCTGTGACATAATGGACCGCCGCTACAAATGGGCGACAAGGGAACGGCTTATTTCTCTGATCGAATCCGATCTGAAAACTAGGTATGAGATAAAGGGTTCCAAGATAAGGGCAAGATACGGTCATTCTGTTAATGTGGAATTGGACTATCTTGAAACTGAGCTTCCATATCTTTACTATGGTGTCAGTCAGGAAGAGGTTGATATGCTTCTTGATACTGGTATTGCTCCCATGAGACAACGCTATGTACATCTTAGTACAAGTTATGGGAAGGCGATAGAATCAGCTTCGGTCCATACTGAGAATCCGGTAGTGCTTGAGGTCGATGTGGATGAGGCACAAGATGATGGATTGCATTTTATGTTGGTCAATGATGATATTGTGCTAACAGATGGTGTTCCACCGGAATATCTTAGCGTCGTGGAAACTGAGGAATAAGCTTTTTGAAGCTTATTGAATTGAAATTTCCACTATACCTTTTCTTTTTTCGGTTTTGAACTTTATATCAAGGAATTTTTCTGTGACCCAGATGTTGGTCCTTGTATGGGGTGATATTTCTTTTACAGTAAAAGAACCACCTTCAGCAAGTCCGAGATAGGGGATAAGCTGGTCTGCAAGATGAATGTCAACGGAAGAAGGGGTTAAAAGTTCATCCAGAAGGGATGTAGCAGCATCACCGCCTACCTTTTCTGCTGTTATTCCTCTTTTACCGGGGACGAAAGAGCCTTTCATTCCACAATATAAAGTTATTCCACTACCGGTGGATTGAAAGTCAGTACGGCATGTTTCTATTGAACATTCATAGCCGGCACCTTCAAGAACGGCCTTTGCTTTGTCGGCCTGCCTCTGTGCAACATGGTCAGGCAGATTGGAGCAATGTGATATTCCACGAATGATCCCTCTTTCTTCTGAAAGATCATGAGGCACTAAATGTGAAGGCTCGATCATTGCCTTAACACTACCTCCACCACGCGGGTAGTATCCTCTTTTTAAAATATCGATGTTGCATCGGTAGCCCATTTTCGAGAGGGCATTGAGTGTGACATTATTAAGATAATCTATACTTGGTGACCATGAAACATCAGTTCCCCCTTTTATGTCAAGTTTGACCTTAGTGTCAGAATAAGCAGCAATGGGCATTATGCATTGTACTAGTAAAGCTATGCTTCCCGCAGTGCCGATATCAATGGTATAGTTACCCCCCCTTATTTCCTGTGGAAAGAATGCAATATCCGTAGAGCCGATCTTAACTCCTTCTACTTTTGCATCACACAATAAGGCCGCTGTTCCTATTGCTTTTGCATGCTGGGGAGAGAGTCCGGGGTTTGGCCGGTCTTTACGTATATTCTTTATGGATGTTGCTTTTCCCGTAACAGCAGAAAGTGCTATGGCGTTTCTGACTATCTGTCCGCCGCCTTCTCCATAGGAACCATCGATATCGATCATGTTCTTGCCTTTATTTTCCTGAAAGCGTCTTTAATTGCATACATAAGGGGATCCACAACAGTAGATACCGGCGGTGCGTAACAGGTTTCAATTGAAAGCATTTCTTCAACTGTGGTCTTCTTCTTTATCATGAAAGCAAGACTGTCAATTCTTTCTTTTACACCGCTTTTTCCGATTATCTGTGCACCTGTAAGGTGATCATCACTAAAAATAAGCTTGATGTGGATATCACTGCTGTTCGGGTAGTAAGATGCTTTTGTCGTTCCTGTAGCGTAACCTGTGATGATATCGATGTCTTCTGATCTTGCTCTTTTACTTGTAAGACCCACCGAGCCTATCAGGAGATCACCTGCAACGTAGATACTGGGACCCAGAAGAGGTTTGAGTACGGTATCTTTCCCACAGATGTTGTTAGCCATTATGGTGGCCATATGTCTTGCAGCAGGGGCGAGTTGGACAAGTGTTCTTTTGTTGGTGATAAAGTCTGTGATCTCACAACAATCTCCGCCTGCAAAGATGTCGGTTGAAAAATCGCCGTCCACAAATGCCTGAAGGTGTTCGTTCACGATAATACCTCCAAGTTCTCCTGTGGAAAGACCTGCATTTTCTGCAAGTTCGACATCAGGTAATATTCCTGTGCTTATTATAACGATATCCGCTGGTATTCGTTCTCCTGAAATTAGAACGTTCTCCACCCTTTCTTTCCCTTCGATACTATCCGGTATATTGCCTGTAATGAGGGTTACACCGACAGACTTGAGGTATTCTGAAACTATCTCTGCCATATCAGGATCTATCAGACGTGAGATAATTGCAGGACCGCGGTTGATCAGTGTTGTGTCTATCCCTCTTTTCGCTATACCGGCTGCGGTCTCAACACCTATTGCACCGGCACCGATGATGACCATGGTCTCAGCGGAAAGAAGTGCATTTTCTATTTTCATGCCGTCAGCAAGTGTTTGCAGGGTGAATACGCCATCCATTCCGATATATTTCTGTAAGGGCTGAGGTATCCGCTGTTTTCCACCGGTAGCGATGACAAGCTTATCGAACAAGATATCACAGTTCTCAAGCTCTATCGTTCTATTGAGAATATCTATTGACAGGGCCTCAGTTTCAAGTTCTATGTCTATCCCCATCTTATCAAAGAAGTCAGGAGTTTTGACAATAAGAGAATCAAAATCATTTACTTTGCCTGACAGTTTGAAAGGTATCCCACATTCACTGTACGATATGTGAGCATCCTTTGAAATGACTATGATGGAAAGGTCCCTGCACCGCTTTACATGTGTAGCAGTAGTAAGCCCGGCAGCACCTCCGCCGATGATGGCAAGGTCATATTTTCTAATATCTTTCATAAAGATATTCTCAGATGCATGTTATTAGGGTTTTGGCATTTGATGAGAACCGTATATGATGAAGAACCGAGGATAGAACAGTAAGATAATTGACGAGCGAGTTTGGGGAGTGGGGGGGGTTATTGTAGTAAAAAATAATGTGTCCCGCTCGTCAGCATCCCTATTATGTTATTGTATTTAAACATGTTGATTTATTACGATATTTTAGCTCTACATCAGACAAATTTAAACACGGTTATCGTGTTTGATTTTAGTGAATATACTGTGGTTATGGTGTGATCTTTATATTTTAAAGAGGATGCTGTGATGTATTTAATTACATCCACTTTACAATACCATAATGATCCTTAAAATAGTTTTTCGAACACATTTTTGAAATCGTGGTGCAGAGGTATTTCAGAAAGATCCAAAACCACAAAGTTATTAAAGTGTAAGGACTAATTAGTCTATTGTGATTGGAATACTATCACACTAAAACTTAATTAATTTATCAAATATTCCATTGGGTGATTTATTCAATGGAAATAAACAGATTATCAAAATAAAATCTGGATCATTGTGGTTGCGCCATCACTTTATGCGCACCATATCACATATTACAAGCAGAAGGAGCAGTCGAGAGAGTCAGGCTTATTCATATTATAGGAATTGGACAAACGGCACTTTATAATTTGTGTCAATTGTCTATAGCTATTCAAAGGTTCGATGTCAGCATACAGAATTATTCGCATTAACAGATGACACATCCATGTGCAATTGATGCACGAGGGGATTTTGGGATGTCTTATATATATGTGGATTATCTGGAGAGTTGATGCCTTACTTGGTAGTTCAAACTATGGGGAATTTGTTTGAATTGATGGTCAATAGACAATATCTGACATAGTACATGCAGCCGAAAGATCTTCTTTCTTCTACTCTTGAGAGCCTATTTTGTAGTATGCATATTTGGTCATATTTTGTTAGTCTGTTTAAACGTAGATCCTGCCTAATATGGCAACTACTGTATAAGAAGGAGATAATATGCAAAATACAGACACCACTAAATATATCATTCATTCAAAGATCAGCGCTGACGGAATAATTGAACGCCCTGATATTGTAGGAGCTATTTTTGGCCAGACAGAAGGTCTGCTTGGTTCAGATCTGGACCTGCGCGATCTTCAAAAGACCGGCCGTATCGGAAGGATAGAGGTTGCAGTAGGTGCAAAGGGCGGTAAGACCAAAGGTAATATCTTTATTCCATCTAGCCTCGATAGGGTTGAGACCTCTATTCTTGCAGCATCCCTTGAGACCATTGACAGAGTAGGTCCATGTACGGCAAAGATCGAGATCACACAGATCGAGGATGTTCGTGCAACCAAAAGGAAACATATCATTGAGCGTGCAAAGTACATTCTTACCGACATGTTCGATGAGAACCTTCCGGAATCCCAGGAGATCGCAGATGAAGTTCGTCAGTCAGTACGCATTGAAGAGATGGAGTACTATGGAAAGAACAAGATCCCATGTGGCCCTAATGTGGTCGAATCCGATGCGATCGTTGTTGTTGAAGGCAGGGCGGATGTGCTGAACCTTTTGAGATATGGTATCAAGAACACTATCTGTGTAGGCGGCACCAATGTACCACCTGAGGTTGCAGAGCTCACAAAGAAGAAGACCGTAACTGCATTCACAGACGGTGACCGTGGTGGAAAGCTCATCATAAAGGAGCTTCTACAGGTTGCAGACATTGATTACATTGCACGTGCTCCTGACGGAAAGAGTGTCGAAGACCTTGTTCAGAGGGAGATCGTACGCGCACTGAGGCAGAAGATCCCTGTAGAGCAGGCTCTTGAAAATTACTCTATCAAAACAGATGTTAAACCTGAACAGATAGAAAAACCTGCTAAGGGTGGCAGGGTCACACGCATTCCAAAGCGCAAGGAAAGGCCAACGAGTGAGGTCTCTGCACCTGTTGCTACCAAAGTTGTTAACAAACCTTCCATGTCCGAAGAGAAACCGAGGGTATCAAGAGCAACGAGGGTGCCCAGGGAAACAACGGCATCTAGGGCAACAAGGATACCAAGGGAAACAACAGCAACTAGAGAAACAACGGCATCTAGGGCAACAAGGGTACCAAGGGAGACAACAGCAACTAGAGAAACAACGGCATCTAGGGCAACAAGGGTACCAAGGGAGACAACAGCAACTAGGGAAACAACGGCATCTAGAGCAACAAGGGCACCCAGGGAAACAACAGCAACTAGAGAAACAACGGCAACTAGAGCAACAAGGGCACCCAGGGAAACAACGGCACCCAGGGAAACAAGGGCGCCAAAAGAAGCAAAGCCCGCAGTGCTCTCTCCACAGGCACTTAGGTTTAAACCACACTCTGATGCACTGAATGGAACTCTTGGAGCAAGACTTTTGGATTCAAAGGACAAGATCATTGAGGAAACTGCAGTTCGTGATCTGGTCAACACACTGAAAGAGAACGATGAAGGGATCAAGAGCGTTGTTTTCGATGGTGTCGTAACTCAGCGTATCCTGGATATCGCATCTGACAAGGGTATTGAGAACCTTATTGGTGTGAAAAAGGGCAATATTGCAAAAAGCCCTGCAAGTGTCAATGTTCTGACAGCATCTGATTTTTGATCATTTAAGGATCAAATCTTTTCTCTTTTTCTCTTTTTCCCTCAATAGAGCATTATTAATCATAAAAAATAAATCAAAAAACATTTATATGATAAATAGGAAAGGCTCGTCCGCGAATAATGGTTTTATTTGAGTCTTAAGTTTACTGTAATGCAACGCACACAAAATAGTGTGGTGTAAAGAAAACGGACTAAAACCATGCAAAAAGATGAATTGATTCAGTTGCATACATTATTAGCTCAGATAAAGAGACATCTGGAATCTCAGAGCAGTGATTATGATTTTTCTGAATATAGATCACTGTCAATAAGTCCTGTTCATATCCATCGCAGTAAAGCAGATCATAAACATGCCATATTTATACTTGGAAACCATCTTGCTTCGATAATCTCAGAAGATGAGCTTTCTGGCATTGGCAGAACATCTGTAAGAATGCAGGAATTTGCAGAGCGCACTGGAAGGCACTCCCCTGTCAGCAATAATTAAATATTGTCAGGCAATTGGAACTTGGTCTCAGGAAGTGAAGGCACTTCAAAAGAGATATTCTTGGAGTGATTGGTCCATGACCTTGGAGAAAGTTGTTTTTTCATAATGATCCCACTTTCTCCATCCGAATAATAATCGTGCTCTATCCAGCAAGCTATAAAATCCATTTTCCTGTACATCTGAATAGCTTTGTCGTTGCTGCTCCTGACCTCAAGGGTCGCAGATCTTATGCCCTCATCTTTGAACAGGTCCAGAATAGAATTAAGGAGCTTTTTTCCAACTCCCATGTTCTGCCATTCCTTTTTTACTGCCAGGGAGAATATACGGCCTTCGTTCGTTTCAGACCGATAGCCCATGACAAAACCAATGACCTTATTGCCCGTGGTTGCAACAAGAAATCCTTCATCGTTCATCTCATAGAAGTTCATGTAAACGAAAGGATTGTGCTCTGTAAATGCTTCCATTTCAATGGCCAGAACCTGTTCAAAATCCTGGGGCATAAAATTTCTGACTATCATTGTCTTTTAGTAGGTATCTCATTATAAAAAAGAATATTGAAAGAAGTAATAAGAAAAAGAGAAAAAAGGCCTTAAAAGCAAATTAATGCCTTAGTTAGCCTTTTTTACATGTCTGAGGTCCACAGCTACCCCTCGTGATGAGCCTACCATCTCTTCTCCACTCATCATAGCGCGCCCGACCCCTATTGCTTTACTGCCGGTGATCATGACCTCATCTCCGGGTCTGATGTTCTTGTCAGCAGCAACAACACCAGGTGCAAGCAATGAGCCCCTTGGAAGGAAATCATCTATGGTCACAGTGTAGCCTGAGTACTCCTCGGAATTTGAAAGCAATCGTATCCCTGCAACGGTAAGTGCGAGTGTACCATACTGCGGTATCATTGTAGCTATCTGTTCTTTGCCAATGAATACCTGATGTTTGGGGAATGGTGCCTTTATCTTTGCATCGTCAGGTACGACCAGCTTACCGGCACCTAGGCCGAACTGGTAGTCTGCAATAGAACGCATCATGTCGGTCCTTGATCTGGTCTGCTTATACTCCTTTTCCGACACTATCTCAGAAAGGGTCTTTTTCAGGTTATCAAGGGAATCGTATGATGACACGTTCCCTGCACTTGTATAAATGAAATCGATGGAAAGTTGTTCTGAAACTATCTCACATATTTCCCTGTAAGCTCCTTCTACGTGTGCTACGACATGTGAATAGCTGTGCTTTGAAAGATAATCCCTGAGGCAGGCGGAGACCCACTTTATCTCTTCAGCATCCCAGTATCCTGTCACAACAGTATCATAATGTGCTGCAGGATAGGTCATTTCAAGCTCCCTGGGTACGATACCCAGTGGGGAGGTAAGGATAACCTCATGCACGAATTTCCTGTACTTTCCCAATGATTTTATGAACTTGTTGTGGGAATTGGATATTGAATATGGTTTCTTTGCCGAGCAAGGAAAAAGCACGAGTATTTCGGATTCCGGAGGCGTATATCTTTCCTGTATCCTTTTTGCAAACCTAACGACCTCAGGCCTTGTCATGGATTCAGAAGTCGTTGCAAGCATCTGGTTGGACCTGGCAATAGGAGTTTGCTTTTCCATGTAGTCGTATTGTGTATCGGAAAGCCTCAAAAGTGCTGCAAGCCACGGTTCTGTTCTACACTGTCCTTCAATGTATTCACGAAGGTTGCCGGAGCGTATCCTTTCCCTTGCTAGGACTATCTCTGCTTCCAGCATGTTGCGGTTATGTCTGCTGATCAGCTCTGCCCTATCAGCTTTAGGCATTGCTCTTAGTTCCTCGAGCGTAATAGGTGCGCATGCTTCACATCTGCATGGCAGCTCTGTCATCGAATCAAGGAAATGTTTGCCGGCAGTTGTCATGTAGATATCGTTATATCCGGCTATTATTGCCTTTGTATCATCAACAATATCTATTCCAAGGTAAACAAGCATTGCAACATTTATGGGGGTACAGAGGTTCGGCAGGTAAATAGCGGTATCAGGAGCAACACTATCTTTCAGATCGATAAGTCTCTCCAGGAACTTTCTCGCATTGCCTTCTAAAGAACCTGCACCTTCCATTACGTAAAGGTCAGCCTTTTTCACATCCACACCTTTGCGGAAAATGCGACCTATAGGACCTGTGGATTCAACTTCGGTTCTCTCCGAGGTCTTCATTACCACATCTTCAGGTACTTCCAAGGTCAGGTCCTGATGAGGAAGTATGATAATAGTTTCATCCCCGACCTCTTCGCGGATCTTCCTGATCCTTTCTTCTGCTTCTTCAATAGAGATGTTCCAGATGGAGCCTGCATCTGTTATGGGGGAATGGGCATCGTTAAGGGATGCTGTATCAATTATATATGGTGTCCTTACTGGTGTTGGAAAGAGTATTTTTCCAATTCGGGCAGCACCATCCCGTTGTTCTACCTCAAAGTATGATGTCATGTTTCCCTAATATGCTTAAGTAGATGTAAATCTTTTCTACTGAACATAAGTACCCAAACGTTTATTTTTAAAAAGGGTTTCAGGTTAAGATGATGCTCGCTAAAGAACTTGAGGAGATCCTCGGGAAAGAGAATGTTTCTACCCGAAGGTCAGAGCTTTACTGTTATTCCTTTGATGCTTCCGGAGTAGAAGGGCTGCCGGACTTTGTCGTAAGGCCTGCAAGCACTGAACAGGTAGCTGATGTGATCAGATCAGCGGACATGTCGAACACTCCTGTTGTTGCAAGGGGTGCAGGCTCAGGTCTTTGCGGTGGTGCGGTTCCGGTAAAAGGGGGCATTTTGCTGGATATGTCCTCAATGGACCGTATCCTTGACATCGATATTGACAATCTTCAGATCACGGTCGAACCCGGTGTCGTTCACGAAAAACTTAACAAGGCACTGGAGCCGTATGGTTTTTTCTTCCCGCCTGACCCTGGGAGCACTGCCATGTGTACCATCGGCGGGCTCATGGCGAACAATGGAAGCGGGATGAGGTGTGTGAAATACGGTACTACCAGGAACTATGTTCTCGATCTTGAGGTCGTGATGGCCGATGGCAGAATAGTGCACACCGGCTCGAAGACATTGAAAACAGCTTCAGGGTATGATCTGACCGATCTGATGGTAGGTTCTGAAGGCACTCTTGGTATCATCACTAAGGCTGTGCTCAAGGTACATCCTCTGCCCCATTCCCGCAGTGTCATACTTGCATCCTTTGACAATACCACTCTTGCCGGCAAGGCCGTGGTGAAGGTGCTTTCATCCGGGATCATACCTTCGGCATGTGAAATTCTTGACAGTACTGCCATCAAGGCGGTCAGGAGGTTCGATCCTTCTGTGGAACTTCCTGATGTGGGTGCTATTCTTATGATAGAAGTGGACGGGATGGAGAATGCGGTCAGGGAAGAAGCTGCTCTTGTGGGGAAAGCCTGTGAGGAGCTGGCTTCTGCCATAAAGGTCGCGGAGAGTGGAGCTGAAAGTGATAATCTATGGAAGGCACGCAGGCTGGTAGGTGCTGCCATATCAAAGATCGATGTTAAGCGCACTCGTATCTATGTAGGAGAAGACATTGGAGTTCCAATAAAAGAACTACCTGGTATGCTTGAATACGTGCGTTCGCTTTCAGAAGAGTTCGATATTCATATTATGACCTATGGGCATATCGGCGATGGGAATCTCCATACCGGGATGGCCATCGATATGCTCAGTGAGGAAGAACTGGAAAGTGCACATGCTGTGGCGGACAGGATATACAGGCGTGCGATCTCTGTGGGTGGTACTGTGAGTGCTGAGCATGGGGTGGGGAAGGCACGCGCGATGTATATGGAACTGGAACACCCAACTTCTCTTGAGGTGATGCGGCAGATAAAAAGGGCCCTTGATCCGAAAGGGATACTTAATCCGGGTAAAATGGGGCTTTGATATGCAGGAAGATAAGCAAAGGTCGATTCTCAAATGTGTCCGTTGCGGGACATGCCGTAGTATATGCCCGGTCTTTGAAGAACTTGGCTGGGAATCTTTCAGTACGAGAGGGCGTATGCTTCTTGCAAAGGGTATCTCAAAAGGGATGGATGTGGATGAAAGTATGATCGATAGCATCAATACCTGTACCACATGTGGGTTGTGTGAGCAGATGTGTCCTGCAGGAGCAAAGCCAACTGATGTCTTCGAAGAGTTACGTCGCGACCTTGTCAGGATGGGCAAGGTCAAAGGTTCACAATTGGAATTGTATAATAATACTCTTCTTACAGGAAATCCCCTTGGCGAAAAGAGGTCTGATACAAGTTTTATCCTGGGGCAAAGGGATGTTCCCAAGGTCGCAGACTATGTATATTTCGTAGGGTGCCTTGGTTCATATCGGTTCAGGGAAGATGCTCTCAAGACATATGACCTTATCAGAGATATGGGGGTGACCGTACTTTCCGATGAGGTATGTTGTGGTTCTCCGCTACTCAGGACAGGATTCGATGCGGATGAGCTCATAAGACATAATCTTGAGCAGATCGAAAAGACCGGTGCACATACCATAATAGCCAGTTGTGCAGGTTGTTATAATACGTTCAAGAATGACTATCCCGACAGGTTCAATGTCGTTCACATCACTGAGTTTTTGGCGGAACATATGGATGAGTTGGGGCTTGGAAGGCTGGATCTCACGGTAACTTATCACGATCCGTGTCATCTTGGCAGGGCAAACAGGATATTCGATGCTCCCCGAAAACTGATAATGGCTGTCTGTGATCTAAAAGAGATGAGGACCAACAGGGAAAATGCCAGATGTTGCGGAGGGGGTGGGGGAGTCAGGAAAGGATATCCTGACCTTTCGGCTTCAATTGCTAAAAAGAGGACAATGGATGTTCCCGATGGTGTGGACCATATTGTAACATGCTGTCCGTTGTGTAGGACGAATCTGGAACAGGCAAGTGATGTTCCGGTCATTGATCTGCTGGACCTCTTATATATGGCACAAAAGGAAGGCCTGAAGGCCGTCTAAGTTCATTTATTTGCAGATGGGGCCTTTATCAACGAATACAGGCAATTTGACATGGATCTCGGTGCCCTGGTCTACTTCACTGTTTATCCATATGGTGCCTCTATGCGCTTCGATTATCTTTTTACAGATGATCAGTCCATAATCCTGACTACAGTAACAGATATCACATTCAGTTTCTTCTTCAGGAGCTTCACTGAATATATGGGTAAGCATCTCTTTTGGAATGCCTTTACCTGTATCTTTTATGACGATGTGTATGTCCCCGTTCTCTTCTGAGGCAAGGATGGAGATCTTCCTTCCTGATGGAGTATATTTGATAGCATTGCCAAGCAGATGCATCAATACACTTTCTATGTACTTTGCGTTCCCGTGTACCGGTGAGAGCGAATCGGAAATGTCGGTAGTGACCTCGATCCCCTTCTGATCGATCTGGGGGAACATGTCTTTTTTGATCATTTCAAGTATTTTTTTGATATTAATAAGACTGAATGTGTATTTTATCGTCTCGTTCTGCATTTCACTTACATAGAACAGTGATTCTATGAGATGTTGCAGGCGTTCTGAATTTCGGACCACGGATTCCATTGTCTTTTTTTGATGCTCGTTCAGGTCACCCAGTCTTTCATTGTAGAGCAGGTCACTGAAACCTTTTATTGATATCAATGGTGTTCTTAGCTCATGGTTGATGTTTGCCAGGAATTCATCTTTCAACTTGTGGGAGATCTGGAGCTTTTCGTTAGCCTTTGAAAGTTCTTCTTCAATATTTTTTCTTTCAGTCGTGTCGTCTCCTGAACGAATCAATCCTGTTATCTTGCCTTCATCATCTTTTAATATCACATCATGCCAGAGGATCATGCGTTCGGAAAACGTACCATCCGCATTTTTAGTCACTACTAAACGTTCGTAATATTCAGGCGGTTGGGCTTTACCGCTCAAGATGCTGAGCAAGTCCTGTTTTCGGCGTTCACGTCCGTTTTCCGGAATAAAATCTATCCAGCTTTTACCGCGAATATCCTTTTTCTCCCAACCAAAGATATCACAGGTCTTCTGATTTGCGAATACTATCTCTGTGTCCGTGTTGATTATAACAATGATAGTGCCTGCTGCATCGAGATATTTATATGCCTGGTTCCTTTCCTTGATTATGTTTTCCTGTAAGTGTTTTATTTTTAACAGGGATTGCACACGGCTTAATATTTCCATATGACTGACAGGTTTGTTGAGAAAATCGTCTGCAACTTCTTCAAGGCTTTTTATTTTCTCTTTCTTTTCTGCCCGTGATGTCAGCATGATGATAGGTATGAGCTTTGTGCGTTCATCTTTCTTCAATGTCCTGCATAGCTCATGGCCTGTAATGTCCGGAATCATGATGTCAAGTATGATGATATCAGGACTTTCAGCAATTGCGATCTCAAGACCTTTGCAACCGGAATATGCTTTTATAACTTCATAGTCGGAGCTGAGTATGGCTTCCAGTATTTCAACATTATCATTTTCATTATCAATGATCAATATTTTCGATCTTTTTTGGGTCATGTTTACTCTATGAAGTTATGGAATTGTCGGCTAAGTCAGAGGGATTACTCCCTCTTTCTCGCCTAAGAACTGTACGTGAGACTTTCGAACTCATACAGCTCAAGCATCTCTTAACCCGTTAGGGCAACAGTTATTTTTGGATTATTGGCATG
>NZ_JAGSOI010000048.1 GCF_023684405.1 Methanococcoides seepicolus
AAAAGGAAAATCCAAGACAGATTATCTCAAATATTTCATAGACCAGATAAAACAGATTAAACTCAAGATCAATGTTCTTTGTTTGGACAGAGAATTCTATTCAAGAGAGGTTTTTTCTTTTTTACAGAAAAATGAGGTTGCACATATTGTTCCTGTTGTTAAAATGGGAAAAAAGGTTGAAAAATATTCTTGATGGAACAAAAAAGCGTTATGACACATATACGATGAATAGCACAAAAGGAAAAGTGAAGCTTGACCTTGCTATTGATGTCAAATACAGAAAAGGGAAGCGAGGAAAGAATGGGTGTGAGAACCTTGGATTTGTTGTTTATGGGATTGATTGGGATCCAAGAAAAGTCAGTGACACTTACAGGAAAAGGTTTGCCATAGAATCGTCTTATAGGATGCGAAATGTGGTAAAACCTAAAACGTGTTCTAAAGACCCTATGTTACGATATTTTTATGCGCTGATATCGTTTCTTTTCAAAAATGCATGGGTGGCAATACAGAGAATGCATTTCATGAAAGTGAAAAGAGGACCAAAGACGATTGAATCTGATATGTTTAGGTTTGATATGTTTGTTCATTTAATTGTGGAATGGGTGAGAAGAAAGTTGAAAGTTAGGTTAACTGTTAAGTGTTTTAGGTGAATGTGGAAATATTATGGGAGGGAGGGAATATTAGTGAAGTACTGAATTTGAATATTTTCCCAATCGATTTTAGTTTTTCTCAAAGGCTCTTAGCCCTTAAAATATACCGGTTTTGGTGTCGCTTTCAAGATCAAATGCAGCGTGGACCATATCCATAATATCCATGGGATCTACACCGTTTATATTGAATCTGAGCTGCACAGTGACCACTACTAAGTATTGTGCAAGGATTTCGAATATTGAAAGGCACTTGATCGAGCAACATGTGGTGAGCTTAATGAGGCAATAAAAATACTTCCACATAAAAATAAATGGTTGTAGCAGTTCGTGTTAGAATTAAAATGGAACATGAGGTTTTGGATACCTTGTCCCGTATATTTATTCCCCAAGAGTTTGATCGAGAAAGAGGTTCACGAGAAAACATGTACCATCAACTGAAAGATACCTCATTGGAAATAAATTGCCTATAGATTATTGATTACTAAAAGGATTCCGAATACACTTACAGAGGGTTTCAATCCATCCCATAGAACCGGTGACAATTCGTGTTCAAAATTTACCAGTACACAATAATTAACGAAATAACTGTTATAAGGTGCTTAAAATTGGGCTCTGTAGAAATCCTACCTAAATCAACCACAGGAGAATCGAGATTATGTTGTAACATGCAGTATAAACATTGTTCATTAGAATTATTATTTGCTATTTTAGAGTCTTTCTACAAAGGTCAATATTCCAATCTTTTCAAGTGTGGGTAGAAGAGCATAAGAACTTGATTTGAATTGAGTTAACTGACTGCACGGTAATATTTTTCATTCTCCGCTGTTATCTCCACAATATTTTTTTTTCTAAGCAACTCTTCGATAATAGCTGCAAGATCTTTTGCATCGATTCCAAGTGTTGAACTGATTTGGCTTGCAGTGGAAGGTCTTCTAAGTATCAGACCATAAACATCCTCTTTCAAATCCTCATGTTTGACATCAATGCTTTTTCTTCGAAGTCCTTTTAAAACAAGCCTGACCTTCTCTCTACCTAACACCTCATCGAATTTTTGTGCCATCCTTGTAAGCTTTTGTTCTGAAACCGGAATGATAAAATCCTCTGCTGGAGGCCTGCTTAAAGTATGGACCTGAATTTCATCAGGATCGATGACTTTCAATGCTTTGATCAATCCATTTATAGCCTGGTCGCTGATATTGGTCGGGTATTCCCTTTTGGAATCCACAAAAAGGACTTCTATCGCAAGTCTTGGACCTAAATTTTTCAGTGCTGTCAGCCCCTGAATAATATCCTCAAGCTCTATTCCCGATGCTGGACGGTTGATGGCCCTGAATATGTTTTCATCCCCCGCTTCTAAAGTCGCGATTACCAGATCAGCTTCTGTTAGATTATCCCTCACATCCTTTCTATTGACAAGAGATGAATTGGTGATAACACAAACCGGAACATCACTGATTTTCTTTATCTCACGTATCATCTCACCTAGTCTAAGGTTCAATGTAGGTTCTCCTGTGCCTGAAAAAGTGATGTAGTCGATCTGGCTTACTTTTTTTAGATAACTTTTCAATCCTTGCACAACATCTTCTGTCGAGACTCCGCAAATATCCTCAGGCCTTTGTACTTTATTCTTTGTACGCCCCAGCTGACAATACACACAATCAAAGTTGCAGGTCTTTTCAGGACCAATTATGTCGATTCCAAGTGAGCGCCCAAGCCTTCTTGAAAGGACTGGGCCATAGATAATTTTCGGCTTCATGATGTTGATTCCTTGGTGTTAGATGATTATTAATTTTCGTTTTCCTTTTTTACATCTTTAGAATGTTACTAACTATTCTCTCAAAAGTCTTCTTTGCAGGTGAATCGCTCTCCTCTAAAGCCAGCGGTCTACCGCTATCGCTCCCTTCTCGAATGCTCTGCTCCAGCGGAATCTCGCCCAGAAACGGAACCCCTTCCTCCCTAGCTAAATCTTCGCCCCCTCCCTGACCAAAGATATACGCTTTTTCGCCACATTTTCGGCAAATAAAATAGGACATGTTTTCAATAATACCTAGTATTTTGAGGTTTGTCGTCTTTGCCATCCTCAGGGCTCTGCATGCAACTTTTGAGGAAACATCCTGAGGTGTTGTGACAATAATTATGCTCATATCAGGAACCAGCATCCCCAGAGATATTGCAACATCTCCCGTGCCTGGAGGTAAGTCGATTATCAGATAATCAAGGTCTCCCCACAAAGTTTGGGTCAAAATCTGTTTGATTGCTTTATGAATCATCGGACCCCGCCAGATAACTGGTTGAGTTTCCTTGACAAGAAACCCCATTGACATTACTTTTATTCCATGTTTTTCAAGGGGCAGGATCTGATCCTCAGCAATTGCTCTAGGCTGTCCGGTGATGCCCAGCATTTTTGGGATGGTGAACCCATAGACATCAGCATCGAAAATACCCACCTTAAAACCCTTTATGGCAATGGCTGCAGCTATATTTACCGCTACCGTGGATTTGCCAACTCCCCCTTTCCCACTGGCGACAGCGATAAACTTAGCAGATGATTTTATATGTATCTTAACTTCTTCTTTTGATGATGCATTAAGTCTTTTCTTATTCTCTGGAATTCCCTCTGCCATTCTAATTTCCCCTTTAATCTCAATCTTATTTTCTTAGATAAATAAGTTTGTTAATAACATCAACCTAATAGATGGAGGCTTAGTGCCATTACTGCCATCCCTGAAAGTAAACCCGAAAGCATCAAATGCTCATCCCCATATTTTATGGCAATGGGTAATAGTTCATCAAAACATATAAAAACCATAATTCCACTAACAAAGGCAAGAATTATGCCCAGCAGGGTTGCAGTTAAGAATTGAAAGATCAATAAATAGCCAAAAGCTGCCCCAACAGGCTCAGATAGTCCAGATAGGAAAGAGTAAGCAAAAGCTTTTTTCCTATCTTCAGTGGCGTAATAGATAGGCACTGAAACTGCGATTCCTTCAGGTATATTGTGGATTGCTATGGCAACAGCTACTGACATGCCAAGGTATGGAGAACTCAAGGATGTTACCAGTACTGCCATACCTTCTGGAAAATTGTGCATAGCAATTCCGATTGCTGTAAATATACCTGCTTTTTGGAGTTCCGTCTGACGGCTGTCAGGTAAAGTATCTAATTGAACATGGCTGTCAGGTAAAGTATCTAAATGAACATGCTGAATTGCACGATCCAATAAATAGATCACAACCATTCCAAGGAAAAAGGCGGTATTTGCCACGAGAAACCCCACATTTTCTATGGAAGTTGATAAAAGTTCTACAAATGAGATATATAACATGGCACCTGCTGCAAATCCAAGTAGGATAGATAAGTACGTCATTTTTGGTTTTGGAATAAAGAAGGCTATCAGACTTCCTATACCTGTTGAAAGTCCTGCAAATGTTGTAAGGATAAAAGCAGCAGTTACAGTTTCCATGTTGTTTCACCTTATAATGCAATTATGTTGTGTGCTCGGCTGCCAATACCGTTTACCAACGAAAATTGTGTAGGCACTGCAGACATAAAAAAAATCATGGCCTGAGACTACATTAAACAACACGAGAGCCATCCCTGCCACCGATAATAATTATCTTTAGAACCATTGCATAAACTCCGATGATGCAGCAGGCGATATTGGCAAGTATCCCAGCAATGGTGGTATTTCTTACAAATTCATACTGTAATAGCTCCATCATGCAAAAACCCTTCAATGCTTTTTCAAAACCCTGTGTGGAATACCGTGAGCAATCAACTCTATCGGGTATTGATAAGCAGCTTCCAGATCCTCTGGAAGTAATTCTTTTGAGCCGTGGTAATACAACTTACGGTTTAAACAGGCAATCTTATCAACATGGACAGAAACGGCACTGATATCATGTGATATTATAACAATAGCCATTTTTTCTTTGAGTTTTTCTAACAATTCATAGAATTCTTCTTGCCTTACAATATCTACACCTGCTGCAGGTTCATCCAGCAGAAGTAATTTAGGGTCAGTCGCTAGCGCCCTGGCTATGAAAACCCTCTGCCGCTGTCCACCTGATAAACTCCCAATCTGCCGATCCTTATAATCGAACATGTCCACTATCTTAAGAGCATCAAGAGCCTTTTCTTTGTCGTCCTCGCCATATCTTTTTAGCAACCCGATGTGACTTAAGCGACCCATCAACACAACATCCCAAACACTTATCGGATAATTCAGGTCGATAAGGCTGTATTGAGGGACATATCCAATAAACTTCCTTGCTTTTTGAGGAGTTTCTCCAAAAACTGTAACAGTTCCTCTGCTAGGCTTTATCAATCCTAAAATAACCTTAAGCAGAGTACTTTTCCCCCCTCCATTAGGTCCTATGATAGCAAGAAAATCGTGCTCTTTTACAACAAGATTTACCTCTTCAAGTATTGGTATGCTATTATAATGGACCCAAATGTCCTTAAGAACGATAGCTTCACCATTCATATTCATACCAAAGTTGAACAAATGCGTTTGAAACTTGAATTAGATTACTATATCTTCTGTCAGAAGCTCTATCGGTGCAACATAACTTCCAATCTCTTTTGCTATATCTCTGCACTTTTATGATTGAATCGAGACAGACAAAATAACCTGGTGTTCTTTTCTTTAGCAGCCTCAATCAATAGACTACAATATGTATACCTATCATTTATCCCCTTAAGCATCCTCCGATCTTTGACCGAAAAATAGATTGGATAAACCAATCTATTATTTAGCTTCTTCAGATAGTTCTTTCAACCTTTCCTTCACATCTTTTAGCTCGTCTCCCAAGGATTCGAGCATTTCTTCAATATGAGCAATTTCCTCTTCCCTAGAAGGCTCTGTATAAGGAACTTCGTAAGGAACTTCGTAAGGAATGTATGGTTCAGGCATATGGTAGGGTACTGGATGTGGATACCATCTGCACCAACCCCCTCTACCTCTACCCATTCCTCGCCCTCTGCCTCTACCCATTCCAAAGTAAGCAGGCGTAGTCGGAACAGTAGTTGGTTTCAGTGCACCTTTTTTATACTGTTCGATTGCGTCTTTAACCGAACCACTGGTGCCTGTTACCACTTTTATGCCAGCATTGGAGAGGATTGGTAATGCATTGGGACCAATGTCTCCTGTTAGCAATACATCAATGCCTTTGTTCACTATAGCCTGTGCCGCCTGAATCCCCGCACCACCTGGCGCCGAGGCACTCGGGTTTTGAAGCGCTTCGAATTCCATTGTCTCAGAATCGACAATAATAAAATATCGGCATCTCCCAAAGAATGGATCCACAGAAGCGTCTAAACTCCTGTCTGTAGCTGTTACACATATTTTCACTGATTTTCCCCCAATATATTGTTAAAATGCTTTGTACAGGTTAAATTGACAAACCTTAGCATCAAATCTTTATTATCATTTTCTTCGGTTTTAAGTTTTTCTAGATATTATTTAATTTCTTCAATATGACCTTCTAAAGTTTTATCCCACTTCTAACATCCGTCGCTCTTCTGCCGCTGTCATCCGGGGATAAAAACCGTGCCATGGACTATACCTAAATCGCATCCATTCTGGAAGACCCGTTGCCCGATACCACCTTCTATATCCACGTCCGCATCCGTATGATATATTTTATCACTCCCTTTATTCTACCCAAAGAGAGACGCTGTCGTTTGCTTTTCAAGCCGTTGGCTAAATATCGGTATTTGAAATGTAGCCCCCTGTTAGCTCTCCCCTTGGTATTCAACAAGACTGTAAAATATTGTAGATGAATTTGAAATAGCGTGTTTCCCTTTTACAGCCCCATATATAATGTAGATGGCTTTATTATAAGAAGTTTCTGTTACGTTAGAATATCATATATATTTTCAAAAACATTCGGTTCCAACGATATAAATAATGATTTTTGTTTTTTAAACTCTATAAAAACCTACTATTGACTCTCTTTTTTCTATTAAATTTCGATTCAAATAAAACGATAGCAATAGAAAAGATCACTTTTAATCAAATGTCTGTGGAAAGTATCATATAATACAACGATACCAAATAACATGTTTCATCTAAATTTATTCATATCTCTACTATTAGTTGATTATTCCAGGATGCTTAGGCACATGTTTGCAATTCAAGTAAAAAATATTAAAAAGACATTTGAAAATATCATTGCTGTTGATAATGTCAATTTTAATGTTGAAAAAGGAGAAATTTTCGGTTTCTTAGGACCTAACGGGGCTGGAAAAACCACTGCCATACGGCTACTTACAGGAATCTTGATGCCAGATTTCGGCAATGTGTTTATTGAGGGGATTGATCTGGTAAAGAATCCGATCAAGGCAAAGATGATGATGGGTGTGATACCTGAAATTGGAAATGTCTATGCGGATTTAACGGCTAAACAGAATCTGTATCTGGCAGGTAAGTACTATGGCTTGTCAAAAAATACACTTGAGAAAAAGTCTGAGGAACTTCTTTCAACTCTTGGACTTTATGAGAGAAGAAACGATCCTGTTAGAACCTTTTCAAAAGGGATGAAACAACGAGTTAGCATCGCATGTGCAATAATTCATGATCCACATATACTTTTCTTGGATGAACCTACAGAAGGATTAGATGTTCAAAGTCGAAGACTGGTAATTGAAACAATAAAACATCTGAATGGAAAAGGGAGCACTATCTTTCTAACAACCCATAATATTGAAGAAGCAAATAAATTATGTCAGAGGGTCTGTATCATTAATAAAGGAAAGATTGTAGCCATAGATAAACCTGAGATATTAAAAAGTACCTTTGAAAAGACTCAATCCATAGAGATTTCCTTTGATCAAAAAATAAATAGAAATTTGTTCGTGTCCGATTTCATATCTAAGATCGATCTTTATGGGGATAAATGGCGATTATACACAAATGATCTAGATAAAACAATCAAACGTGTTGTAACTTTGGCGCAAAAGAATGACTTAAAAATAATCTCCATGAAGACATATGGGCCGAGTCTTGAAGAAGTGTTTGTCAGACTTACTGAGGTGGATAGATGAATTATTCTGTTTTTATACGAGGTGTCGTAGTCACCACTGAAAAAAACATCAAAATATATTATAATAAAGCTCCAGTAATAATATATGGTTTATTGTTTCCTCTTTTTCTATTCTTTGCTTTTTATATAGGTAGAAATATCGACATGTCTATCTTCTTCCCTGGATTTCTTGCTATGGCTTTGTTTTTTACTGCTTCATCCGTAGGGCCGCTGATCACCCCATGGGAAAAGCAAGCAGGAACTTATGAAAGGTTATTATCTTAGCCAGTAAGCATCAATACTATAATTTTGGGAGATGTTGTTGCAGGCTCAATCTTTGGATTGATTATTACTTCCATAGCTATAGTAGTCAGCACTATTTTCCTGAATATTGTGATTACCAGTATTACATTATTATTGATTGCTATAATTTTAGGAACTCTGTGTTTTGCATCATTAGGTGTTCTTTTGGGATCTCCATCTGCTCATTCGCCCTCTCACATAATGATGTTTTCTAGTTTGGTGCGTTTTCCATTAATTTTTATTAGTGGTATTTTCATTCCTCTACCGGAGCTATCAGGATTCGGAAAGCTTTTATCATACATTTCTCCCCTTACATATCTTGTAGATATATTTCATGCAAGCTTAAATGGAACATCGTTTTTCCCTTTGACAATTGATTTACTAGTTTTAATCGTCTTTACTTGTAGTTTCTTGCTTATAGCAAGCTTATTCCACAAAAGGAATATGAGAAAAGGATTATGATAAAAGAGATTTACCAAACAATGATCTCCAAAAAGTTACCATGCCTATCATAACACAAAAATTAATCCATACTTTTTAATTCTCATTGGAAATCGAATTCTACAGAGCCTTTTTTTGTTATTCTTATTAGTTTCTCACAATTCCAGACTAAGACCTGCCCTAATCTCTAAAAACGCATCTGGAAACTTCCTGGCAATCTCTTTTTTATGAGCAGTGCAGTGCCCTGCTCCAATCAGGTTCAACCCTTTAAGCAGATCGTACTCCATGCTTCCATGTAACCCTCCTATTATGCCCGCTACTCTACCGAATTTCAATGCCGCACCCATGATTTCAGTAAGTCCGGGATGAGAACATCCAGTAATGACATATAAACCGCTGCCTGAATCCACAATGAGGGACTGTTCCCTCACACCGCTGCCGAGTTCACCTGTGGTATAGATATTGCGGCAAATTTCCTGTGCCTCAGAAACCTCAATCAACCTTACCTGTGAAGCTATTTCATTTTTCAGGCTTTTCGAGAACGAGACAGGTACATATACCTCAATTTCCGGATTTGTATTCAACAAAGCAAAGAGTCCCCCGGTGTGGTCTCCATGCTCATGAGATAATATTACTTTTGTAATCTCCTGTGAAGATATGTCGAGCATTCTCAGATTATGAAGCAGTGCTCTGCCATCTCCACCAGTATCGAAAAGGATATTCTCTTCTTCTGTCTTGATATAGCAGGAAAATCCCCAACCACTGATAAGGCCCTCTTCTGCTTCATTATCATAAACGATTGTCAATTTCAGCTTTTCCACTTCCTATTGAATCTGTTTCTAAGATAATAATCGGGATATAGTGCGAACAATGAACTATGTGCAACCAATTCTATCTTTAAGCGCTATAGTTGTCACTGGTGCATCCGAATGTTGAGTAAAAAGGGCATCATGACCAATACACAATCCAAGTATGATATAAGTCGGTCTTTTATTTCCTCATTTGAACATATCATGTAAGCTTTTCCCTGACATTTTCCCAGAGATCTTTGACCTTGTTCGAAAACTCACCATCAGAATACTCGATAACAGTCATCTCCTGCATCATAGCTTTGGTTGGTGCATCGTCATAAGGCAGTTTACCCATAACCTCAATTCCACGGTCTTTGCAATACTCCTCGATAATAAGAGAATTCTTCTCGTTTATATCGTATTTATTTATACAAACCATAGCCGGAATATTGAAATGATCTGCCACATCCAGTATTCGCTCAAGATCATGAATGCCAGATACACTCGGTTCAGTAACAACCAGAACCATATCGACACCAGCAATAGAAGCAATTACAGAGCACCCGGTTCCTGGAGGCCCATCTATGATAATCAGATCTCTATCATATTTTTCTGCAAGCTTTCTGGCATTGTCCCTAACAACTGCGACTAACAGGCCACTTGCCTCCTCTGCAATACCAAGCCGTGCATGTGCCATTGGCCCGAATCTTGTTTCGGAATTGTAGGCATCTCCTGCTTTTCTCTCAATCATACTGATTGCCCCTTCCGGACAGGCATATGCACAGACACCACAACCCTCGCATCCGTAAATATCAATCCTGATATCATTGGTTATGGCATCGAACCTACAGGCATCCTTGCAAATACCACATTTGATGCAGAGCGTTTCATCAATAGATGCGACTTTTAACCCGCTAACATCGATGGTCTCAATTATTTCAGGCTGCAATATAAGATGCATGTCCGCAGCATCAACATCACAGTCAGCAATCACAGCATTTTCTGCAAGCGAGACTAATGCCGCTGCAATAGTCGTCTTGCCGGTGCCACCTTTTCCACTTATTACCGTAAGCTCTTTCATATCCCTGCCTCTATGAGTTAAATCTGTGCCTGTATCTTATTTAATAGCTGTACAAATTTTACCTTCCACTCTGGTATCCTGTTAACAAAAGGGATTCCTTCAGAATACAACCGCGCAATCTTTCGGTCATGTGGTATCTTCATAAGAACGGGAATTCTCTCCGTATCGCAGTATTTCTCCACCCTATCATCACCGATGTCGCAGCGATTGATTATTATGCCAAAGGGTATTTCCAGTTTCCTTAAAACATCAAGAGCAAGCAGCAGATCGTGGAATCCAAAAGGCGTTGATTCGGTAACAAGAATGCAGTAATCCGCACCTTGGACAGAGCTAATAACCGGACACGCTGTGCCAGGTGGCGCATCGAATATTGCAGTTTTGCTTTCATCGACATGTTTCTTCAAAGCTTTGATAACAGGAGATGCCATCGCTTCTCCGATATTTAACACTCCGCGATAGAACTCTATGTTCCCACCTTTGGATTTTTCAATTATTCCAATGCTTCTGTTCTCATAAACGATTGCGTCCTTTGGGCATACCATGACGCATCCACCACATCCATGACAGAGTGCAGGGAATACAAGTACATCATCTGGCAATACAGCGATTGCATTGAACTGGCAAAACTCAGAACAATTGCCGCAGAAATCACATTTGGTCTTGTCCACGACAGGTGTTAAAATATTTATATCTTCAACCTTCTCAAGATTAAATCCCAAAAATAAATGACAGTTGGGCTCCTCCACATCACAATCAAACAGCTGCACATTTTCAATTGAAAGGGCAAAATTAACAGCTACCGTTGTTTTCCCTGTCCCACCTTTCCCGCTTGCGATTGCAATTTTCATATACTTAACCCTCAATTTTTTTGGTTGATTTACTCTGTAGGTGATGTGAGTGTACTCAACTCTGAAATCTTCCCCACAACCTTTTCAACATCTTCCACTTTTGTAGACATTGATATTTTTCATCTGCGACTACCCATTCCTCGGCCTCTGCCACGCCCCATTCCTCCACCTCTGCCCATACCAGCATAGGCAGGCTCAGTTGGGCCAGTGGTTGCTTGCAATTCACCTTTATTATACTGTTCGATTGCATTTGCAACCGAACCACTGGCTCCTGTTACCACTTTGATACCAGCTGCAGAAAGAATCCTAAATGCATTGGGACCAATGCTTCCTGTTATCAATACATCAATGCCTTTGTTCGCTATAGCCTGTGCCGCCTGTACTCCTGCACCACCTGGTGCTGAAATACTCGGATTCTTAAGAGCTTCGAATTCCATTGTCTCAGAATCAACGATGACAAAATACTGGCATCTTCCAAAACGCGGGTCAACGACAGCATCTAAACTGCCAGCCGTAGCTGTTACACATATTTTCACTTATTTACCCCCAATGTATTATTCAGGTAGTTTTTGTTATAGTTTTTGATTGCCACCTACCATTGTATTGAATTTTTGTTGTCATTTATAGAGGAATTCTACAGAGCTGAAGCCTCCTAACAATATAATGGGGAAATATTTAATTGGAACATTTATCAATTCTAATTGGGGGTACGAGATGGAAAATATAAGAAAAAGGGACGGTAGAATCGTAGCCTTTGACTCTGCAAAGATTACTTTAGCAATACAGAAGGCCATTTTGGCGGTGAGGGAAAAGAACGGCGACCTGGCCAGGAAAATATCCCGCCAGGTGGTGGAGGCTCTTGAAGATAAGTTCAAAGACAGGATTCCTGGTGTAGAAGATGTACAGGATATAGTTGAGGAGATTATAATCAGGAATAGATACGCCAAGGTGGCCAAAGCCTACATTCTGTATCGCCAGAAAAGGACAGAGGTGAGGGAAGCAAAGAAGCTTTAGGGAGTGGAAAAAGATGAGCTCAAGCTTAGTGTCAATGCCATTAGGGTACTGGAGAGAAGATATCTACTGAAGGACGAGGAAGGCAACATCATAGAGACCCCTACCGGGATGTTCAAGAGGGTGGCCAAGGCTGTAGCCCCAGTTGATAAAAGATACGGAGGGGACGTGAAAAAGACAGAAGAGGAATTCTACAGGATGATGGCAGGTCTGGAGTTCCTGCCCAACACCCCAACCCTGATGAACGCTGGTACGGACCTGGGGCAGTTGAGCGCATGTTTCGTGCTTCCCGTGGAAGATTCCTTGAAGGACATCTTTGGGGCTTTGACGAACATGAGCCTTGTACACCAGTCAGGGGGAGGAACAGGCTTTTCCTTTTCGAAATTGAGACCCAGGGGGGACGTTGTAAAGTCTACAAAAGGCGTTGCCTCGGGTCCGGTATCCTTTATGAGGATATTTGACCAGGCCACTGAGGTAATAAAACAGGGTGGAAAGAGAAGAGGAGCCAACATGGGTATACTGAGGGCTGACCACCCTGACATAATAGAATTCATAACATCCAAGCAAAAGGAAGGATTCCTGGACAACTTCAATATCTCCGTGGGGGTCACGGATGAATTCATGAAAGCGGTTGAGGACGATAGGGAATACGACCTGATAAACCCCAGGACCAGAAAAGCCATGGGAAAGCTTAGGGCTAAGGACGTTTTTGACCTGATAGTGACCATGGCCTGGAGATCCGGAGATCCGGGACTAGTCTTTCTGGATGAGATCAACCGGAAGCATCCCATAGCACATGTCGGCACCATCGAAAGCACAAACCCATGCGGTGAAGTCCCCCTGCTGCCATACGAATCTTGCAACCTTGGGTCGATCAACCTTTCCAGGATGGTGAAAGACAGCGAGATTGACTGGGAGAAACTCAGAAAGACGGTCATAGCCGGTGTACATTTCCTGGACAACGTCATTGATGCCAACAGGTATCCCTTGAAAGAGATAGACAAGATCACAAAGGACAACCGCAAAATCGGACTTGGAGTTATGGGTCTTGCTGAGATGTTCGCCAAGCTCAAAATCCCCTATGACTCAAAGGATGCCATAGAGACCGCTGAGAAAGTTATGGAATTTATCAGAGATGAATCCGTGAAGAAATCAGTGGAGCTTGGTGAGAAGAGGGGATCCTTTCCGAACTTCAAGAGTAGCATGTGGGAGAAGGATTACAAGGCCATGAGAAATGCCACTGTCAACACCGTAGCTCCCACTGGGACCATAAGCATAATTGCCAATACGAGTTCCGGTATAGAACCCATCTTTGCCCTATCCTTTGTAAGAAATGTCATGGGGACGCAGTTGCTGGAAGTAAACCCGGTGTTCGAGAAAATCGTAAAGGAGAGGGGATTCTACAGCACCGACCTCCTGATAGAGATATCCAAGACAGGGTCTATTAAGAACATCCCGAAGATACCCGAGGATATTAAGCGTGTATTTGTCACATCTTTGGGCATTGCCCCGGAATGGCATGTCAGGATGCAGGCGGCTTTCCAGAAGTATGTGGACAATGCTGTTGCCAAAACAGTTAATCTGCCAGCCAACGCCACCCTAGAAGACGTCAGAAAAATCTATGTGATGGCTTATAAGCTGAAGTGCAAGGGAATCACGGTCTATCGCTATGGGAGCAAGACCAAGCAGGTTTTAGTGATAGCTGGTTTAAGAAAAGATAAGGAGGAGGGAATTGTGGCGGATTCAGAATTCTCTGGAGATTGTATTACCGGGGAGTGTCCCCTCTGAGGTGTTTAAGTGGGTAAAGGCATGGTATATCTTTACACAGGGGAAGGTGAGGGGAAGACCACAAGCGCCTTTGGATTGGCTCTTAGGGCGGTGGGCCACGGGTACAAGGTCATAATTATCCAGTTCATGAAAGATAGGAAATACATAGGGGAGTACAAGATAAAGGATAGATTGTCACCAGAGTATGAGATTTACCAGTTCGGGAGGAAGGAGTTCATAAACCTCAAGAATCCTGAGCCTGAGGACTATAAGCTGGCGGCAGAGGCCTTGGAATTTGCAAAGAAAGCTATCCAGAGGGGACCTAGGCTCTTGATACTGGACGAGATAAACCTTGCGGCCCACTTTGGAATTCTGAAGACTGAAGACATCCTCAAACTGTTGGAGGATATCCCGGAGGAGACTACACTAGTCCTGACAGGAAGAAGGGCTCCCAAGGAACTGATAGAAAGGGCAGACCTTGTAACGGAAATGAGGTTTCTGAAGCATCCTTACGAAAAAAACATCCCGGCAAGGGAAGGTGTTGAATATTAACCACCAAAATTCACATTTCCTCCGTGTGCATAAATCGTGAGAAGATATCGATGTGGGAACTGCAAAAAGTGTTGATATCATAAATATTTCGCGGATAAAAATATGTAAATCATAATGGCAAACAAAATTATTTTGCACTATTACTATACTTTGTAGAGAATTCCGATAAACCTCCCCAACAGAATCAATATTTATAATATGTTGTAATAATATTGAATTCGATTCTGTGGATGGAGGTTACGATTCATTCCGCAATCATGCTGATATTTGGTATCATTTGGAAGATGTTATTAAGAAAAATGTCATCAAATTAGAATGGGAGGATTTATGAGCTAATTTGATATCCTCGCAAATATTGGGCAATAATCATAACTTATTTAAAGTTCATGTTACTTCATGTGTATAACATACATAGTATTCTTACGAAAAGAGGATGAAACATGAAGAAAACAATAATTATCGGATCAATTATTGCACTTATCTGCCTCACAGGCATTTCAAGTGCACATTTTACGATGATATTCCCAAGTGACAGTGAAGATAGTGCATGGGATATCACCCCGGAAGACTACATTGCAGAACTTGGAGATACAAAGACCATATATGTAATGTGGGGACATCCTTACGAACACATCTCATTTGACATGTCAAACGTACCAGAGATCAAGGTAACAAAACCTGACGGTACAGTCGAAGTTCTCACTCCGGAAGAGGTCATGATGGACAGCATGGATGAGGAAGGTAACATGGGAACTTTCCTTTCATACAAAGCATCATTCACAGCCGACCAGTACGGTGATACTGTTGTATCAGTCAAGTATGAAGATGCGGACGAAGACATGATCGATTATACCAAAGCGGTCATCCACTGCGGAGAAGAAATGTGGTTCGGCTGGGATTCAATGGTTGACCAGCAGACAGAGATCATCCCATACATGCGCCCATATGGCATGGAAGAAGGATTCGTCTTTGCAGGAAAAGCACTTTACAATGGCGAACCACTGGCAGGCGCCGATGTTGAGGTTGAGATTTATCACGACCTTGAAGCAGGAATTGAGATCGTGGAACAAGCAGAAGAACTTTTCCCATATGATGCACCAATGGTATTCACAAGGCTCACAAGATCAAATGCTGACGGAGAGTTCATGTACACTCTCGATGAACCTGGCATCTGGTTCGTTGGTGCTACCATGGAACCTGAAGAAGGGCAATCTGTAAGAGGAGTGTTCATAATTCCGGTACTTGAAGAGTTCCCTGCAGAAGAGACAGAAGTTGCAGTTAGCGAAGAACCTGAAGCAGAAGAAGAAGAAGAAGAAGAAGAAGCTACACCATCCACACCCGGATTTGAATCTGTGTTCGCAGTTGCCGGACTTCTTGCAGCACTGTTCATCGCAGGAAGAAAATTGTAAAATGAATCATGGGGATGAATTCCCCATCAATCTTTTTTTATACTTTATTATCAGTTATCCACATTAAATTAGATAAAATACAAAACTCGTCATAACAAATATCACAAAGGAGACAACAAGTATGCACATATCTGACGGCGTATTATCCCCTGCAGTGATAACTGCAGGTTGGGCAATAACGATACTTCTCCTCCTTGCAACCCTCTGGTGGAGCAAAAGGGATGTAGACATCGCCGAGGAAATACCAAAGATATCTGTCATGACAGGAGCTTTCTTTGTGGCATCTCTGATACATGTATCAATTGGGCCTACCAGTGTCCACCTTGTCCTCAATGGGCTTCTTGGTGTGGTCCTTGGAACCCTCGCATATCCTGCGATCTTCATTGGTCTTGTCCTTCAAGCGCTATTGTTCCAGCATGGCGGCATAACAAGTATTGGGGTCAACGTTATCAATATGGGCATACCTGCACTGATCGTCTACGGGGTATTCAAAAAAGGGTATTCAAGAGGGATCAACCCCTCCATACTTGGCATAATTTGCGGTTCAATGGCAGTACTACTCTCTGCAATAATGCTCGCCATCGTGCTCATATCCACAGGAGAGGAATTCACAGAGGTTGCCTACATAGCTGCTGCTGCCAACATACCGATAATGATAATCGAAGGAATATTGACAGGATCTGTAGTCACGTTCCTTCTGAAGGTCAGGCCTGAACTGCTACCCATCAACAAGGAGAAATAAAAAATGGCCAATTATAAGATAATATGGGCACTGGCATTTGCCTGTGTTCTTTTAACAGCAATTGCACCTGCTGCATCCGCACACCGCGTCTATGCACAGGAGCAGGTCACTGAGGTACAAATAAGATCATGGTATGGTGGAGGTGACCCCATGCCAAATGCCGACATCCACATTTATGCCATAAAGAACGACGAGGAAGAGCTTTATATCACAGATGTGACAGATGAGGGGGGGATATACTACTTCGAACCAAAACTTGGTGTTGTAGAATATAGAGTAGTAGTTTCCCAAAGCGGGCACCAGAAAGAGATCACTTTCAACGTTGCAGGTTCTGAAGGCTCCAGCGAAGAAGCTGAACTCCCACTCTCAGCAAGAATAGTAGCAGGATTTGGGTACCTTGTAGGGCTTGCTGGTTTTGGAATGTACCTGTCAGCGCGCAAAACAAAATAAAGAACAACTACTAAAAAACGATACAGGAGAATTACACATTGAATTACCCCGAAATAGACAGGTATGCTTCAATTGATTCACCCATACATAATTTCGACCCGCGTGCTAAGATCATTACATTCATGGTAATGATATTCTCCTTTGTTTTTTTGGACAGCATTACAAAAGCCCTTGTTGGCCTGGGGATAGCCAGCCTGATATACATTATAGCAAAACTTCCAAAAGCATTTGTAATACCTCGCCTGAAAGTTGTTTTCCTGTTCCTGTCCCCCCTACTTATTATCATGCCACTTACCGTTGACGGACAGGTCATTGCACAGTATCACAGCATAACGATCACACTGGAAGGAGTGCGGTACTCCTCTCTGGTTATGATAAGGGCACTTTCAGCTGTTACACTTGCACTTATAATGCTTGGGACCACACGTTTTGACATCACGATCAAGGCACTCTATATGCTCAAGGTGCCTGGAACACTTATACAAATGTTGATGTTCACTTACAGATATATATTCGTGATAATGGATGAGTTCCAGAGAATGTGGAAAGCCATGGAATCAAAAGGATTCAAACTTAAAGCGAACAGGTATGGACTATCCGTTCTCGGGAACATGATCGGGATGCTGATAATAAAAAGCTATGACAGGGCACAGCGTGTTTACCACTCAATGATATCCAAAGGCTACACCGGTAACCCCAGGACAATAGTGAACTTCGAACTACGGACAAAAGACTATGCAATAGCCTTGCCTATGATCCTCATTGCACTCCTTATGCATACCTACCACCTGGTGTTATAATGAAAGAAGCGATTCGCGTAAAAGGACTTACATATTCATACCCTGACGGTACCCCTGCACTGGAAGACATTGACATCACCATAAATGAAGGGGAAAGGATAGTGATCGTCGGACCAAATGGTGCCGGAAAGACCACCCTTTTCCTTCACCTCAACGGTACTCTCAAGAGCCAGGACAACACGGTCATGATCTTTGGAAAGAATCTAGACGATATGAAAGTCGAAGAGAGGATTAAAGAGGTGGGAATCGTGTTCCAGGACCCTGACGACCAGCTGTTCATGCCCACCATCTTCGATGATGTGGCATTCGGTCCCATCAACATGGGACTGGATGAAGAGGAAGTGAAGAATCGAGTGAAAAAAGCTCTGTCCCGTGTCGGACTTGAGGGATTTGAGGACAGGGTTCCACACAACCTGAGCTATGGGCAGAAGAAAAGAGCAGCATTAGCGGCTGTACTGTCCATGGAACCACGGATACTGATTCTGGACGAACCAACAGCCAACCTTGATCCAAAGAGCAGGGCAGACCTGATACAAGTGATCAATGACTTGAACAACGACGGGATTACCACGGTGATCGCCATGCATGATGTGAACGCTCTCCCGACCCTCTCAGACCGCGTCTATGTGCTGAACGGAAAGATCGTCGGTGAGGGAACCCCGCGGGAGATATTCTCCAATTCAGAACTTCTGAAAATGACTCATCTAGAAGCACCAGACGTGTTCAAGCTGTTCAAGGTACTGACATGTTTCGGGTACGACTGCGATACCCTGCCCATGTCGATCGATGAGGCTGTAGAGTTTCTCACCAGGACGATAGAAAGCGGCAGTGGACACATCCATCTCCATATCCACGAGCATACGCATGAAGAGGTCCGGAAGTTCCTGGACAGCTACAATCACCATTAAAACTTTATATCCTCCCATAACATGTTAGTATATGGAGGTGTGTAGCATCACAGCCCATTCATCAGAATCAATAATCGAAGAGGTACTAAAAATCTATTCATCCATCAAGGATCTTGAAGATGAAGAGATACTTCAGGATACTTCGGATCATCTTAAAAACGTGTATCAGAGATTGGATGACCTGATCACACTGCCCATTGATTATGAAGCTGCAGAAGCCATCCTCAATGGTCATGGGTTCGATCAGGCACTTGATACCATTATCAGGTTCATATATCTTTATACCATAAGACTTGAGACCGAATATGCAAATTCCATACTCACAAGTAATGAACCATGGGAAATGCTGAAAATTTATTCATTTTATCCGAATTATTGTCAGCTGGTACGAACTGAATATCAAGGAGCCGGACTTAAAGCCAATGATACGGTCGTGTTCCTTGGAAGTGGACCCTTGCCTTTGACCCTGATACTCATGTGCCATCAGCACGGATTGAAGGGGGTCGGTATCGAACAGGATGAGCAGAGGGTTGAACTTTCAAGAAAGGTGGTGGATAAGCTGGGACTTTCCAATGCCATCAAGATAATCCATGGCAACCATTTCCAATTGCCTTTAAGTGAGGGGGCAGACCTTATCATGATAGCTGCTCAGGCCCAACCCAAAAAAGAGATCGTCGAGCAGCTGGCAAAGGCACTGCCAGCAGGGACTAAGATATCCTGCAGGATATATGAAAAGGGACTCAGGAGATTACTGGACAGGAGCATCTTTGTTGGCCTTCCTGCGAAATTAGCCCATGAGTTTAAGGAATGCTGCAGGATCCACCCTCTACCCCCGGTTTACAATACCGTTGTGTTCGCAGTCAGATCATCAGCGGCTGCACCTGAGAGACAGTAACTTCATAAATTATGCAGAGATCATCTACTCTCTTTTACCCCCATAATAAGGAATATGGAACTGGTATAGATGAACTTTCTTGAAAGTGGTAACTGACTCTTTTGATACTTGTGAACCTCCCTCAGAGGGTCTATGGTCGTGCTCGTGAACCCTGCTCTGTTAAAAAGAGCAGAGACGTTGTGGGGATTTATGTCCTCGTACAGTGGGAGATGCCTGCGGATAGGTCCGTAACATCGCTGGAATAGATGACAATAATATCCTTTTTCAACGAGCAGGGTCATAATCCTGGAAAAACCGCGTTTGATACGTTTATCCAATCGGGAGTCAAACCAGTTCCCATCGATGGCAAGTATCCTGCCATTTATCTTTAATACCCGTTTCCATTCCTGCACTGTCCTGTCAGGATGTGGGAGTGTCCAGAGAAGGTATTTGCTCACAACGATGTCGAAATGATCATCCTCAAACGGCAGATCCTCTGCATCCCCATGGCAAAGATTAATATCCAGCCCCAGTGACTTTGCATTCTGACCTGCCTTCTCCAGCATGGATCTTGAGATATCTATGGCTGTCACCTCATGCCCCATCTCTGCAAGCAGCAATGCGAGAAACCCAGCCCCTGTCCCGATGTCCAGAATCTTCAACCCTCTCCTATCACCTGTATGGTTGCGGAGGATCGTTCTCCAGAGGGAGCGTTCCTCTTCATCAAACCCATTCACCCCGTTCTTGTACGAACTGCTCCTCTGATCCCAGTAGTCAGTAATGATCTCCTTTGTATCCATTGAACTTCCTATTATCCACTAGTTATATTAATATTACCATTCTTCATACTAAGTGGGAATAATTAAGTTTTCATTAACACATAACCGGTTAACTGAGTTACTAACTCGATGTAAAAGAGAAACTAATACCCTATCAGATAGAGATCATCAAATTGAGATCATCAAATTAGCTTTTCGCTTTAAAAGCGTAACTCTTTTTTCAAGACTACTGCTATCACTCTGAGCATAGCTTATGCATTACCTATATATGGCAGAAAATGTGCCAGTCCATGGAATATACTTACACAGTTTCGGACGGAATCTGTATCAGTGACAATCTTACTGCTATTTTTCATTCCCCTGATGTCGAATTTTACAGTCCGCTTTATATGCTTGTGTACTCTTTCACATTCACCCCTATGCGAATAATCTTCATCGAATGCATCATCTTCGATGTTCTTGTTTCTCAAGTGCATCCCTACCTGTTTTTCTCTTCCATTTTCATAGAGGAAAT
>NZ_JAGSOI010000049.1 GCF_023684405.1 Methanococcoides seepicolus
TTCTCATGAACAAAAACATCAGTCGAAGGTGGTTTACTACTATTACGACTGTTTTTCTTGAGTTGGTCTTCCAATTTTTTAACTCGTTCTTCGAGTTCTGTTATTCTAGCAGCCTGTAACTCGATGATCTTTTGTTGTTCAGCAATTATGTCGTATAACGTGGTGACAAGAGTAACAACTGCTTCTGGACCTTGTTCATAAACTGCCAGGATTTCTTTGCGTTTCGTAATCAATCACCTCGTGCCTGGTAAAACCAGGTTGAATTTCAGGGAGTGACTAAAATAGAGGCATAGTATATTGTTTTTTGGTAAAATCAATATCAAGCACTGATGGAATTGTGTTGAGTATTCTAAGTTTATATCAAAAACGTGAGGATGGCTGAATAGTTACGTTTTATTAATAAAAACAGAAAAGGGGGGAGCTTTTAGCTCCCTATATACTGTGATATGGCCGGTCAGTTTTGTTCCATCAACTCAACAGCCATCTCCCTAAGCTTGAACTTCTGAACTTTTCCGCTTGCAGTAAGTGGATACTCATCTACAATGAATATGTGTTTTGGCACTTTATAGCGCGCTATCTTTGTGATGCTGAAATCCCTGATATCTTCCGGTGTGAGCTTTGAACCCTCATTGAGTATAACGAAAGCACCTACGATCTCCCCATATTTTTTATCAGGGATACCAATTACCTGGGCATCTTTAATTCCCTCGATGGTGTAAAGGAATTCCTCTATCTCCCTTGGGTAGATATTTTCTCCGCCCCGGATGATCATATCCTTTATCCTTCCGGTAATGCGGTAGTAACCTTCCTCGTCAACGGTAGCGAGATCTCCGCTGTGCAGCCATCCATCCTTGTCGATGGCCTTCTCTGTCATCTCAGGCATCTTGTAGTAGCCTTTCATAACATTGTAACCCCTGCAGCAGATTTCCCCCTGCTCATTCGGTCCTACGTTCTTGCCGGTCTCAGGATCCACTATCTTTACATCGATATGTTCCATTGATGTTCCTACTGTGCTCACACGGCGTTCAATGGGATCATCGGTACTTGTCTGGGTAAATACCGGAGAAGCTTCTGTGAGGCCATAAGCTATGGTAATGTCCTTGCAGTTCATTTCGTCGATAACTTTTTTCATGGCCTCTATCGGGCATGGGGATCCTGCCATGATGCCTGTTCTCAATGAGGACATGTCGAACATTTCGAACATCGGGTGTGAGAACTCTGCAATGAACATCGTAGGTACTCCATAAAGGGCAGTACATTTTTCTTTCTGTACAGCTGCCAGCACCAAAAGCGGATCGAAAAGTTCTATCATTACAAGCGTACCGCCGTGGGTGAGGGTTGCAAGGACCCCAAGTACTAGTCCAAAGCAATGGAACAATGGAACAGGAAGGCATAATCTGTCGTCCTCTGTGAACTTTTGCCTTTCTCCGATGTAATATCCGTTGTTAAGGATATTCTCGTGTGTCAGCATAACACCTTTCGGGAATCCGGTTGTTCCTGATGTGTATTGTATGTTGATGACATCTTTGCAGTCCAGTGTTCCCTTTAGACGGTCAAGTTCTTCTCTGTCTGAATACTTTCCAAGCAGAAGCAGTTCTGCTGTGTTGTACATTCCCCTGTGCTTTTCCTGACCGATGAAGATAACGCTTTCAAGTTTTGGATACTCTTTACTTTTAAGGTTCCCTCGTTTACATGACTTTAGTTCAGGTACCAATTCATAGGCTGTTTCCACATAGTCAACGTCCCTGAACCTGTCAACGATGGCAAGTGCCTTCATATCCGATTGTTTCATTACATATGCAAGTTCGTGGCTCTTGTACGCAGTATTTGCGGTGACGAGCACCGCACCGATCTTTGCTGTTGCAAAAAAGAATGTCAGCCAGTCAGGCACATTTCGTGCCCATATACCAACGTGATCGCCTTTTGTGATGCCTATGGATATGAGTCCTTTTGCAAGATCATCGACCCTGTCATTGAATTCACTGTATGAGAATCGTAAGTTCCGATCAGGATAGACTATAAAGTCCCTGTTCGGATCCTTTCTTACCTGGTCTTCAAAGAACTCTCCAATGGTAGCTTTAGTAAATGGCATTGATATCAGATCCTTTTTAATTTTATTCGTTTTTATCTTCAGGGATCAGGTGTTCTGCCAAAGCTTCCTTTATGTCCTCTGGTAAAGGCTTTGACCTCTTATTGACAAAATCATAGCACACCAGCACGGCGTCTCCTTTTGTCTTAAGTTCTCCTCTTTGCCAGGCTTCGTGATGCAACGTAAAGGATTTGTTCCCTAATCTTTTTACATATGTCCTTATCTCTACATCGCCATCGAAGAACATCTCGCCAAGGAAATCAAAATCGATCCTTGCCATTATGAGTGTCCATTTCTCAGGACTCAGGTCGAGATCTGGCTCGAACATACGGAATATCGGGTTCCTTGCCAGTTCGAACCATTCGGGAAGAACTGTATTGTTCACATGTCCCAGGCCATCGATATCGCCGAATCTTGGGGTAACAGTGGTAACGAACATTTCTCCTCCTTTAGAGTGGGGTATAGACAACTGCCAGTATCTTTGATTCCTTTCCTGCTGCATGGAGGTCATGCGGAACGATGGAATCATAGTAGATGCTGTCGCCCTTTGTCAGGGTGTGCTTATCCTTTCCGTAGGATACTTCGATATCTCCCTCGAGCACATAAATGAACTCTTCACCTTCGTGGGATGACAATACCGGTTCATTTACATCTTTACAGGGGTGGACATCTATGATGAAGGGCTCCATATGTCTGTCCTGCTTATCAGCAGCAAGTGAGCAAAAATCAAGTGCGCTTTCTTCACAGGATGCACATTTACCTGAAAAGCGGACCACGTTCTTTGCTTCTCCATTACGGTTTATCCTGGGGCCTTTTTGTGGTGTGTCATCAAGGAACGTTCCAAGGCGCACTCCGAGGGCACGTGCGATCTTCAAAAGAGGTGTTAATGACGGGATGAGCTCTCCCGCTTCAAGCTTTTCTATCAGTTCCACATTGCTCTGACTTTCATTTGCCAGTTCTTCCACTGTCATATCACGGTCTTCACGGAACTGGCGGATCTTTTCTCCAACACTGTTTTTTTCAGTCAATTCATTTCACCTCTTTTTGCATATATGTACACATCAAATAATGATCAAAAGGGTTTTTGAATTGGTATTGCAACTTAAATAGATATCTGCGTTACTGTGTGGCTACCTTTATAATTCTTGAAAACAAAATATGAGTGTGAGGAAAATGAACAATAAAATGCTAATATTATTGTTGGCGACCATGTGTATTTTTGCAGCAGGCTGCATAGGTGACAGTGGCGATGATGTTGATGGTGGGGAGACCAATGTTTCAGATGATGTTATCTCCGGAGATATTCCGGATGAAGATATTTCTGAAAATGTCTCTGAAGATATTTCTGAAAATGTCTCTGAGGAAATAATCGAGCCAAGGATCTATTCTATTACGCTTGATCATTATTTGTCACGACCTGCTTTACTTGAGATCAATAAAGGGGATACCGTTTACTGGAACAATCGGCAGAATAGCGGTGATAGGAAACGTTTCACTCTTGTCAGTGAAGATGGCTTGTGGGATAACTATGTCATAAACTATGGAATGCCTTTCAATTATACCTTCACTGAAGAAGGGACATACAATTACAGCATTCTCGGCCAGCCAAGAATGGATGGTGCCGTTATTGTTAAATGATGTTGTTTTGTTACAAGTTCCAATATGCAAATGTTGAGCACTAAGGTCACAGAGGGTAGTACGACAGTCTATGTGCCGGTTCCTCCGGAAGGGGTTCCATTCCCACCTTCTGAAGCACCGGTCTTCTACAATCCTCATATGGAATTGAATCGGGATATCTCGGTTGCAGCAACCTCAGCTTGTGCTAAACGTATTCTTCTCAAAAAGGATATGGATCTCAAGGACATTACTTATCTTGATGCGATGTCTGCATCAGGCATCAGGGGATTGAGGATTGCCAATGAGGTGGGCATCACTTCTATTTTGAACGACTGGAGTGATGATGCTCACGAACTCATTCTTGAGAACATTGAGCTTGCAGAGGTTTCCGATATTGCGGAAGCTACTTGCAAGAATGCCAATGTACTGATGCACGAGAGGCGTTTCAATATAGTGGATCTCGATCCTTTTGGAACCCCGGCTCCTTATCTTGATGCGGCTACAAGGTCGGCAGTTCATTTTTTAGAGGTTACTGCGACAGACACAGCTCCGCTTTGTGGTGCTCATTTTAATTCCGGGATGAGAAAATATGCCGCTGTGCCATTGAACAATGAATTTCACAGTGAGATGGGTGTCCGTATCCTTCTTGGCAAGATCGCGAGAGAACTTGCCAAACATGACAAAGGTATGACTCCCTTGCTCTCTCACGCTACAAGGCACTATGTGCGCACTTATCTTCAGGTTAAAAAAGGTGCTAAACAGGCAGATAAAGCGCTTAAGGAGCTTGGATTCCTCTCCCATTGCGAGCACTGTGGTCACAGGGAGGTATCTCACGGAATGGCCATATCCATCAGCGCTCATTGTAGCTCTTGTGGAAAAGATGTCTATATTGCAGGTCCTCTGTGGTTAGGACAATTACATGAAACCCAGTATTGTGATGAGGTTCTCCTGGAGATCGAAGACAGACCTCTTGGAACGAAAGAGCAGGCAAAGAAGCTTGTCCTGGCATGCAGAGATGAACTGGATATTCCTTTCTTCTATGACCAGCACGTCATTTGTAAGATGATAGGGGTCTCTGCACCTGCAATGGACCTGTTCATTGCCGCTCTTAGGGAAACCGGGGCCAATGTCTCAAGGACACATTTTACTGGAATTTCATTCAAAACGGATGCGAAGATCGATACGATCAAAGATGTCTTAAGGAGTCTTTAAGTTCTAAGCTTTGACCATTTTAGTATGGTCTGAGCTCGATCCATGTATTATAGAAAGTAATATATATATCAAATTAGTTAATGTTGAATTAACTATAATCTATTATGAATTTTATATATTTATGGGGGAATCAGTCTGCCAAAAATAAGTCCTGAATATTTGTTCCTTCAAGAGAAACCAACACTTGCCTTGCTTGCGATATGGTTCTATGGTAGGACCTATGGTTCCGTTATCACAAAAGAGATCAATTCAACATTTGCCCACACGACCAAGATCCTTTCAAGAATGGAGGAGGACGGACTTGTTCAATTTTCATTTGAAGGGCGTATCAAATATGTCGAGTTGACGGAAAAAGGGGTCAATGTCGTATCGATCCTTAAGGATCTCATAATTTCTCTTGATGGTGAGCTTCCTGATGAATATGATGTCGAAGAGCGCCATGAAGTAAGTGGATCGGAACTTGATACAGTTTCTGCTGAGATACTTGATATGGTCAAAAAGTTGCGCCTTAAAATAGAGGGTATCTATAAAGAACTTATAGACTCAGGCGCTGATGCGGATACTATTAAAAGGAAGCTTGGGCCGTTCAGTCGTGATATGGCAATGATCGGTGATATGATCGATTCTTCAGAAACACCTGTGGATGGTGAGGTCATCAAGGCTTATGACACTACAAGGGATGTCTTTTCCTCCCTTCTGAACAAAAACGGTTAAATGCTTGCTATTCAATAAGTACCCATGGAAACCGCAATTTTGACCATCAAGATCTACGGCAATGTAGAACGTGCATTAAGCTCTGCTTCCTTTATGCTGGAAAATGAATTGAAAGACCTCGATGCGAAAGCTGAGGTCTCACTGGGTCCGGATGGATGGCTTCAGGTAGCTGCTACTGGAGATGATGGTGAGTTCGCTATTAATTTCCTTAAGGAAAAGTTCGGCACTCCGGTGACCTATGTGGATGATAAAGCAGTTTATAGAGGCTTCATTTCTTCCATTGATGAGGATGGCATAACAGTTGATATCGGTATCAGCTTGAAGATCCCATCCTCTGAGCTTAGTGTCCTTGGGGCTGGCACTTGTCCGCAGATAGCATCAAGGTTTGGCCTTATACCTTACCTGCCTGTATATATAAGGGTATTAAAGCAGGATAATGGTACGTTCGCTTCCTTTACGAAGAAGCAGGTTGACCTTTTCTGGAGCTGGAAGAAATTACCAACCGACCGTCTGACCGTGAATTCAGTTACACGTTCCGAACTTAAGAGTGCTATTAAGAAAAAAGGGCATGGCAGGGATATTTACGGCATTGAAAGGCTCGGTCTGCTTGAGAATCTAGTGGTCTGTCGTGAGAAAACGGATGGTCCGGGTATCGTGGCAGAGATAGGTCCTTTGCTGAATGCAGAAATTGGCGTTATCAAAGGCACTCGTTAAGTTAATTGACAGACAAGTCCCTTTGATGATCTTGTCTGATCTTACCTTTTTCACCTTATCTCTAAAATGGTCGTCTAATAGGTGTGATGGATAGCTTACAGAATCATTGCCTATGCATTGAGTATGTCTGCAAGGGCAGTTATTGCATAACAAAGAGGCAGTGATCATAACCTGTTGCACAGCATTCTGTTTCCACGATGTTGCATTGCAGGTTCAGTTTATTTAGGATAATTCCCTGCAGTATGCCTTCATTAAAAGAACATAATGTTTGGCCTATGTTCTTTGTACCTTCGCAGATAAAACTGTCCTTTATATTGATAATGAGGGGATCATAGGATTCAACGGTGAGCTTGCCCATTTTGTGCTTTTGCCAGTAATCCGCGACTTCCTCGAACAATCCTTCAATATCAGTTGAAGTGAATGTTTCGGCGATATTCATTCCTATATCCTGTCCGATATTTTCCATTATTGGCGTGTGGTTGAACCCCTGTGCCTGAAAACCGCTTTGTACTGTCTGGAACATTGACCTGAGAAGCTCTCCTTCACTATCGAAGTTCGAGGTAAACTCTTCCAGGTTCTTTCTGTAATGGTCGAATACTGGTTTTTGTGAGCAGGCAGCATATTGTGAACACATGACATATGTCTTTTTACGCCTGTCATCAGAATCTACATGTTCTTCAAGCAAATGGCTTGCTTTTAGATCGTTTAGATGTACGGAGATCGTTGATTTTGCTTTTCCCGTGTGCTTTACGATATCATCAAAAGATTGTGCATTCTCGTACAAGAACTCCATTATTTGAAGCTTGACCGGACCGTCAATGGCAATAATACCATTTAGGGTTGAAAATAGTGCAGTTTGTCCATCAGGCTTCATATAGAACAATTAAAATATGAAATATATAAAAGTTCGCTATGTAACGAATTATAAAGCTCCAATTTGAATTGATTTTTTAAGGTATTCTAAAGGTATTTTGTCAGATTTCATAAAAATTTTATATCAGTTAGGAGATATTATCAGTTTTTTGACCAATTCTCAACTCTTCTTTCCAATTTTGACCGTTAGTTTATTTTTACTTTAGTGCAGATTCAGACCGTTCTATGAAAGCTGTTGTTGTACCCATTGGATCAGTTGAAGCTGTAAGGGCTGAATTTGTAGAGTTGAATGTGTTGGATAGGGCTCGAAAGATAGTGGTAGTTGATTCACTGGAAGGCAGAATCGCTGAGATTCCCGTTCTTTGTGATGTGTCCGGTTTCACTGTCGTGAAACAAAGTAGCCCTGAATTCTATCGTTCAACTGCTTCATTGAAAGAGCATCTAAGAGATATTGTTCCTGATGAAATTATGCAATACGTTCCTTCAGGCTGGCAGTTGATAGGCGATGTCATAATAACCCATATTCCTGCTGAAGTCCGAAATTACAGAACTGAGGTCGCGGAAAAACTTCTTTTGATGAATCCTCGATGTAACTGTGTTGTACAGGACCTTGGAATAAAAGGACCTTTCAGGGAACCTGAGCGTGAGATCATTATTGGTGACAAGACAGAGACCATACAGAAGGAGAACGGCTGCCTTTTTAAGATCGATGTGATGAAGTTGATGTTCTCAAAGGGCAACCTTGCTGAAAAAAGACGAATGAGTAAGCTTGGAAAGGATGACGTGGTAGTAGATATGTTCGCAGGCATTGGATACTTTTCCATTCCTCTTGCAGTCCATGGTAATCCTAAAAAGGTCTATTCCATCGAACTGAATCCTGTCTCATATGGCTATCTGCTTGAGAACATAAAGCTGAACCATCAGGAAGATGTCATTGAAGCCATCAATGGGAATTGCAAGGTTGTGACGCCTGTGGGCATTGCCGACCGTGTGATCATGGGATATGTGGGCACCACTCATGAGTATCTCCAGCAGGGGATATCTGCTATCAAGAAAGAGGGCGGTACTCTGCATTATCACGAGACTACACCTGAATGCCTTGTCTTTGACCGTCCCATAAAGAGAATAAAGGATGTAGCAGCAATCCTTGGAAGGGATGTTGAGATTATGGGATGTTATCGCATCAAAAAATATTCGCCAGGCGTATGGCATGTTGTTGTGGATGCATTTATCAAATGAATTGTAACCCCATTCTATGGATCAATGATGGGGTATGACAATACAAAATGAGCACTAAAAAAGAAAAATAATGTAGATGCTTAATTGTCAGATGTTTTTCCAATTCAAGCTTTCAATGTTTTGATCGAGAGGTCGGAATTAATGATGTGACCGAATTCTATCGGTCCTATCCAGCACTGGTTCTCAAGGGCTGACTGGAAACAGACTCCGATGGTAGTTCTATTTTCCGTGTTCTCAAATACTTTTTCAATTGTGTCTTTCACGTCATTGATGTCTATGCCCATCTTTGGCATGGAAAGTCCGCCAAGAAGGACAATAGTGTCTGCATGGAAGTCTATATTGTCTCCGATCTGCATTCCGAAAGGTGTTTTGATGATTTCCCTTGCTTCCTCAGGTCTGGTCTCTGGAATAAAACCTATCTCTATATTTGTGTCACGTATGGCGTATGCCATAAGTTCTGCAAAAGGTGTACAGAATCCGGCTGTGCCAATGAACATAATTTTGTTTGAGTCTTTGACAAGCTTTCTAAAAGATGTTAAAAGACCGCCGACTCCACTGGAATTATCTATTGTTTCCATTTATCCTCCAAAAAAAGAAATATCGCAGCCATAAACGATGGCTACATTCTCAATTATACTTATACGTTCTTGACGCCGAATGATTCGAGCAGAATGCCAGGGTTGATGCGACCGCTGGTGAATGACTTCTTTGACTTGAGGTCGTTGATGGTGATCTTTGCAGGTGCGAACATTCCTGCGTCAACCTTGAAGAAGTCAAATCCTGCTTCCTTGAATGTTGTGTAGAATGGCTTACCAAAGTCCCTTGATGTTGAGGATGGTGCCTTCTTCACGAAGTCTTCGAGTTTCTCTTCGTCTCCATGCTCAACGGTGTAGTATGTCTCACCACAGTAGATGATACAGTCGTTGGTGGATCCCATGCACTTGGTGTCGTCTCCGACAATAGGTGCGATAGGAGCAACACCGAAACCGCTCCTGATGGTGTTGATGTCGAAACCGATGGATTCGAGCTTGTGGATACCTGTTTCAACAACCCTTGCGGAGATCTGGACAGATCCTGCAATTGATGAGGTTGGTGCAACAGCAATGTAAACGTTCTGTGGCTCTACACTGCAATGCTTTGCAATGTACTCGACGATCTCCTCGTTTGGAAGTTTGTCGGATTCCATTACAAGGACCGCTGCATCAGCATCGTCTTTGTATCCGATCTTTTCGTAGAGCTCCTTTGGTTTAAGGCCGAGAGCCCTTGCAGGACCTGAACCCATTCCAAAGTAATCGCCGACTGCAATTCTCCAGCCTGCATACTGTGATGCCATACATGCGATGGTAGGATGGTCGGTAGCGACCTGAATTGCAGGTACTGCTAATCCATCGAGATCTACTTTAGTGTAGCTGATCTCAGCAAGGTCTGCGAGGCAGATGCGTGAGAGGTACATACCTGCATCGTAACCGCCTTCGGTGTTCACACCACAGTCGATGATGGTTGCGCCGTTCTCAAGCACTTTTGATTCTATCTTTACATCTTCTTCCCAGTCTAACATCTCATCGATGATCGCTAGTCCTTTTTCATTGACACTTATCATGGTTATCACTCATTATTATTGGTGTCTTTGATTAGCTCGGGGAGAATATAAAAGTGCCGATTGCACGAAGCCAGTCTAAATAGTGCCGGAGATAGCTAAAATTTAAAAAAGGGAATCCGGGCAGTTCAAATGCCCTGAGAAAGACCTGATGGTGTGTATTTATTTGTCCTTATGGCCCTTGATAGAGGCCAGCATGTCAACGCCACTATCCGTCAATCTGAAAAGATCTTCCTTGACCACAACGATATTAGCATTTTTCAAAAAGTCCATGTGATACTTTAGTGTATTATCATCGGCTTTCACTTCAGCCTTTATGTCAGCTTCCACTTTACCGAATACACCAATAGATGTTACGATCTGTCTTCTTATTGGGTGGGATGCAGCTTTGTCAAGCATTTCGTGTTCCATCCTTACTCTGTCTCCCTCTGAAGGTTTCTGCATTATAATATCATCAAGTTCATCGTAGTCATCTTCCATTATATTCGCCTCTTTTGTTGTGTATTTGAGTAGGTATCCATAACGATTAATCATTTATAATCATATCGGTAACTTCAAACGGATCTGTTTTTCATCGTTTAAAATTCTGCTTTACCATTTTCGGTATATTCGTTTGATATTGTTTATTCCTTGTTTGGTATATATGGCCTTATTTGTTCGGTTTACTGATAAAGAGCCTGAATACATCGAAAAATGCGAATTTATGATCTTCGACAATAATTGCTCCTCCGGCTTCGATATTACTTCTTGTATTCCTATTGACATTGAACCCGAAGAATCCGCTTGTTATCGGGTTCATCAGCTCTTCCATAAATGCAATTATTCGGTACTTGCTGCGAACATGTTCCAGATTTATTATCTTACCTTCAGGTTTGCAGACACGTACGCATTCTTCCACTCCTTTTACAGGATCTGGCACCGAACAAAGTACAAATGTCATTACAACCGAATCAAATACATTATCCTTGAATGCAAGATGCTGGGCATCCATTACCACCATTTCCACGTCTGCTTTTGCTGCTCTTCCCTTAGCTTTCCCCATCATTCCAGGTGAAAGATCGATAGCTACCATTTGAGCAGTTTCAGGATAGTGATCAAAGTTCTTACCTGTGCCTAACCCGACTTCAAGACATCTTCCTTCAACTTTTGAGAATACGACCTTCCGCCATTTTTTGAAAGCAATATGTTCCATCATCCATTCAAAAAGATCATAGACATGTGAGTAGCGGTTATATTTTCGGAGTGTATCTTTTGTTGTGTTCAATCCCTTTTCCCCCTATAAGTTCTGTCTGTTTAATATATGTAATTTTTTCATAGGTGGTTGCAGGGCATGTGGGTTACAAGTAACACCATGAAAAACTATTTTATGTATCAACATTAATTCTTATTCGGGGTTGTTGTGATGAAAATGTTCGTTATCTTTGTCATCTTGTGCTTGTTCATATCAATTTCAGGCTGTATATCTTCAGATACAGGTAGGGATGATGTTGGTATATATGGTGATGAGGTGGAAACTCTTGAATATCAGGGGATCGAGCTTACTCCTATAAGTGAGCAAAGGAACAATGCAATCAAAGGAACTCAGGGGATAATTGAGGATACTTATCTTTTGAGGATCGATGGTATGGTCGATGAACCGTTGACACTGACCTATGATCAGATCACTTCTTATCCGAACGTTTCAAAGGTGGTCGATCTCAATTGCGTTGAAGGTTGGGATTTTACTGGAAAATGGACCGGTGTGCCAGTTGCTACATTGCTTGATGAGGCAGGTGTTCAGGAAGGAGCAACAACAGTTACTTTTTATTCAGCAGATGGCTACTCTACATCCCTTGATCTGTACTATCTTATCGACAACAACATAATTCTCGCTTACCGGCTCAATGATGTAACCCTTCCTCAAGACCGAGGTTTCCCGCTTCAGCTTGTTGCTGAAAGCAAATACGGTTACAAGTGGGCAAAATGGATAACCGGCATTGAGGTTATTAATGAACCATATGAGGGGTACTGGGAAAGCAGGGGATATAACAATAATGCAGATTACGGTGGTCCACGATTTGGGTGATTTGGTTATATTTCCATGATTATGTTGACGATGTGGTCACTTTTGGTTTAACCTCTCTGTCAGACACGTCAAATATTACTCACAGGCTATTATCTCAGGATCATTTGGTAAGGTAAATCCAAATTCACTTCCTTTTCCAACTTCGGTCTCAACCCAAACTTCGCCTCCCTGCATTTCCACAAACTTTTTGACAATGGTGAGGCCGAGGCCAATACCTCCATATTCTCGTGTACGTGATGAATCGATCTGGACAAATGGTCGAAATAGTTTCTTCATATCCTCGGACAAGATCCCAATGCCATTATCTTTTACAAAAAATGAAATATTATCTTCAGAGGTTCGGGATTCGATAGTCACAAAACCTCCTCTTTCTGTGAACTTGATGGCATTGCTTATCAGATTGTAGAGGATCTGCTTGAGCTTTGTTCTGTCTGCTTTTATAATCGGCTTTCTGATGTCGATATTGAATTTAAGTTCAATATCCTTCTTTGAAGATAAAGGTACTATTGAAGTCTCTATTTCTTCAATTAATCTGGCCAAAATGAATTCTTCTATTTTCAACTCCATCTTTCCGCTTTCTACCTTTGAGAAATCCAATAACGCATTGATCAGTATCAAAAGCTGCTTCCCATTTTTAAGAACAGTAGATATGTATCTCTTCTGAGTTTCGTTCAAAGTGCCAGATTTTTCAGTGTACAGTACATCTGAGAAACCAATGACCGAATTAAGAGGTGTTCTTAGCTCATGGCTCATATTTGCGATAAATTCGGATTTAGCCCGATTAGCATCTTCAGCAGCAATCTTGGCATTGATCATTGCGTCTTCTGCTTGTTTCCGCTCGGTTAGGTCTCTAGAAGTGGAAAGAACAGCTGTTTTTCCATCATAATCAATGATACTGTTGCTTAGTTCTATAGGGACAAGAGTGCCGTCCTTGCAAAGAGCTATGCTTTCAAATATGGCACGTTTTCCCTTTTGTAATTGCTTTATATTATCAGTTATTCTTGCTGCTTTTTCAGGAGAATCCAAGTCCATCACTGACATACTCAGCATTTCATCTCTGCTATAACCAGTGAATTCACAAGCAACTTCGTTCACTTCCAAGATGATGCCGTCAAAATCGTATATTAGGGTTGGATCATTAGAATTGTTAAAAAATGTTCTGAACTTCTGTTCAGATTTTTGCAAAGCAGTTTCTATCTGCTTTCGCTCAGTGATGTCATTCATCGACACTACTGCTCCGAGTGGATTCCCCTTGGTATCGGTCAGTTTGCGTCCAGTGGCAATTAGCGTGTGAGGTGCAAGTCCTTTCATTGCGATGACCATCTCTTGGCTGGACACATCTTCACCCTTCCACGCCCGTATCAGTGGGTTACGCTCAAGCGTCAGCGGCGTTTTGCCATCCGGCTCGTGCAGGCTGTAGTGGTTCGCCCACTCCTCCGCCGGGATCGGTTCAATGGGGAAGCCATGGAGCGCGCATATGGCCCGGTTGAAATACGTCAGTGTCCCCTCCTGATCGCAGGCTACGATGCCATTTGCGATACAGTCCAGTACCGCCTCTTGGAACAGCAGGCGTTCCTCCAGTTCCTCTTCCACCTTCTTGCGCGAGGTTATGTTGGTTAAAGAACCAACGATCGCTATGGTTTTTCCATCTTTTACGATAGGTGTTTCGTTTACCTCTGCCCAGATCTTTCGCCCTTTCTTTCCTGCAACTTCCATTTGGTATGATGGCTGTTTTTTTCCGGTTTTGATCGCTTTCTCGGTAAGCGCGAATCCTTCTTTGTTGACGGGATCGTCGGTGGCGAATTTGTTCCATCTGACCATGGCTTCCTCGGGTTCGCATTGAAGGAATTCACGGCATTGAGGGCTAAGATATGTTAATTCGTGTTCCGGTGTGTGTGAATAGAAGAGATTGGTGCTATTCTCCACGATGTTGCGCAGTTTTTCCTCACTCTCTCGCATTACATTCTCTGCTTGCTTGCGCTCGAGGCTAGTTCCTATTATATGGGACACCATACGAAGAATGGAAATATCTTCTTCTTCCCACTCTCTAGTATTTTGAACATTGTCCAATCCGATAAATCCGATAAGTTCATTATCCCTTTGCAGAGGCAAGACTATCAATGATCGAATCTCTTGCATCACCAGGATCTCTTTTTCAGCTGATGCTTCTTCGGGTAATGCTGAGACATCTTTAATATGAATCGATTCACCATTGTGGAGTTTGTTCATCCACCAAGGGAACATATCTACGGGGAGGTCTTGAAGGTTCTCTTTGTGGGCTTCCACACCTTCCGGACAATACTCATGGGTGTTATCCATCTGAGTTCCATTGTCGCGGATCAGAAAAATGTAACTTCTACTGCTTCCACACAAGTTGCAAATTTTTTCCAGTGCAAAATCTATGTTAAAATCAATATCTTTACTGGAGATGAACATTGAAGAAGTGTGCGATACTACCTTTTCTATCTCAAGTTTCCTTTTGATGATCTCATTTGTCCTTTTGATCTCTGATATATCATCCACGACCAATGAGACATTTGGACCATTTTCACCTTGTATCAGAATCGTGGAAATTAAAAAATGAATTGGTACGGGAAGACCATTGGTTACTATGTCCAATTCACCTTCCTTTTTGTAAATGTTCTCCCCGGTCTTAAAAGTGTGCAGTATGGAATTTCGGACAACACAATCTAGGCATTCTATGTTTTTCCCACATCCTTCTCCTGAAAATGAATTTATACATTGAAATATTTCGCCACCAAGAAGACTAACACAATCCTTTTTATCCTTCCCCAATTTAACAGTGGCAGCTCGATTTACATTTTTAATTTTTCCGTCCTCATCGATAAGGACCATGATAAAAGGCAGATCATCAAAAATAGAATTTAGTATCCCAGGATCAACGGTCGATTCGGCTTGAGCTTTACAATATCCTTCCAAAGCTAAATCGCTCCGAATGTCTTCCGTTCCATCCATATTCGGTTATCTTCCTCTATTTCTCATGTATAATATCGATTATCTTTTAATATTTATCATATATATTATTTGTTATATTTCATTGTGCAATTAGATGCATTTTGTGATCATCAAAGAAGTTAAGGGGCGTTTTTTCATAAAAATAAACTACGCATGTATCCACAAAAATTGAAATACTACCACTTCCATAGTTGTAAGTAGCAGGGGTATTAATGTCTAAAATCTTCAAAAGATCAACTAAAGCAGGTCTTCCACCAGGGTCTCTAATCCATATCGGTGAGATGAAAGAAGAAAGGGTCAGATTTACTATTTTTGATTACGATGAAGATCACTTCTCGGAAACGGAAATGAAAACTGTAGAGGAATGTTTTCATTCTAAGGATAAAAATACAGTTTCATGGGTCAACATAGATGGCATACACCAGGTTGATGTAATAGAGAAGATAGGAACACATTTTGGTTTAAATACCCTTGTACTAGAAGATATACTTAACACGGACCAGCATCCGAAATTAGAGGATTTTGAAAATTACATATACGTTGTAATGAAAATGCTCTCTTTTGATGAAGCGGTAAACAAGATAACAACAGAGCAGGTTAGTTTTATCTTAGCACCAAAGTTGGTCTTATCTTTCCAGGAGAGAATAGGGGATACCTTTGATCCGGTCAGGGAGAGACTGAGAACATCAAAGGGTCGTATCAGAAAGATGGATGCGGACTATCTTGCTTATGCGTTAATAGATTCCATTGTCGATAACTACTTCATCATACTCGAAAAGATCGGGGATAAAATTGACTTTATAGAAGAAGAACTGGTGACAGATCCAACACCAGATACCTTGCAGATGATCCATGAACTGAAAAGAGAAATGATAACCCTTAAAAGATCGATATGGCCACTAAGAGAGATCATAAGTAGACTGGGAGTGATGGGATCACCACTTATAATGGAATCCACTAACGCATATCTCAAAGATGTGCATGACCACATAATTCACATAATCGATACAATAGAGACGTATAAAGAGATGCTTTCCGGAATGCTGGACATATACCTCTCAAGTTTGAGCAATAAAATGAATGAGGTAATGAAAGTTCTGACATTGGTTGCTACGATATTCATACCCCTGACATTTATAGCTGGGGTATATGGAATGAATTTTCAGCATATGCCCGAACTTGCCTGGAAATGGGGCTATCCAGTGGTGTGGATCATCATGATATCTGTATCAATGTCGATGGTCCTTTATTTTAAAAGGATGAAATGGCTATAAGGTAGGAACTATTCTATGATCAATGGTCCTGGATCCTTATGCAAACATCATCCGAGGATAAAAATCAGTTCATATTTCTTATTTCCAGTACCCTTCGACATAGGATTCTGTTTGCTGGATGTATGGGGTAACATATCGAAGTAAAAATGGAACTATCACGATAGTGGCTACAACATTTCCCGTGAACCATTGTTCAAAGGTTAGGAAATTTTCCTCATAAGGGACGACTCCATTGATGGCTAACATATAGCTTCCCCAGAATGCACCTATTAGGTTGTTCAGAAATACTCCGAAAATTAGCAAATAAACAAAATCTCTTCTTGTTTTTAGACGGATGTTAACTTTAAAATATGTGAATGCAACAAGCGGGATCATCACCTGCCATAGGTCCGCAATGGACCATATAATGTTCAGCGAGGTTGGCATATCTGCAAGGATTCCCGCTCCTACAATGCAACCTAGATAAGCTGCCAGTGCACCCCACATCCCATACCATAGGGCAAACACTATCATAAAAGTTACTGCGAAGTACATGCTGGACACGCCTGTTGAAGGGGATAATGGGAAATTTACAACTGCGAACCTTGAGAGGAGTGAATTTACCAATGTCACAAAGAGGAAGATGTTCAGGTACATTGAAGCAGATTCTATATCTCGTTGCATTCTGATTCTTCCCTTTCTGGATCGGTACTTGTTTTATGTGCCAATAAATGTTTTACAATGTTAACAATGTACTATCTTTTTATATTATGCATTTTTTATTATTCAGTGCACATTATATAAAACCTTTGTATAAATTAATTTATATCAATTTTAGTATATTGGGAGTCGTAAAATGAGGGGGGAATATGGAGATGAGGATCCGCTTCGGATAAAAAAGTGGTTCAAACGCTCCTATTCTGTTCCTGTTACAATAGTCCTGTTTTTCTTATTATTCCTTTATCCTGCATGGCTTTATGTCATCGATTGGTTCCAATATATAATGGTCAATGGCTTGTCTTCAGCGGACTTTTCCTTTATCAAAGCCCTTTCCTTTATACTGTTCCTCATGTCTGCTAATATCTCCTACATGGTACTGAGTAAGAACGTCAGTCTCTCAAGGACAATTGAAAAGCAGGACATAGAGCTGCAAATGAACGATAAGAAATTCCGTAAATTCATAGATGATATACCCAATGTCGCAATTCAGGGCTTCGATATTCATCTCATTGTTCATTACTGGAACAGTGCCAGTGAAAAGATGTATGGATATTCCAAGGAAGAAGCGATCGGTCAAAAGATCACTGACCTCATAGTTCCCATTGACAATGGCAAAGAACTGTCTGAAATGATCAATTCAGCCATGACCTATCCAAAATTTGAACGATTTAATGAAACTACTTTTGTGACAAAGAGCAAAAGGAGTATCCCGGTACTTTCCAGTTATTCAAATGTTCTGTTACCAGGAACCCAGTTGAGCATATTTTCCATGGAGATCGATCTAACTGAAAGAAAAATGATGGAAGAAGAGCTCATAATCTCAAAGGATATGGCTGAAGCTTCAAATATCGCTATAAGCAAATTCCTTGCAAATGTCAGTCATGAGCTCAGGACGCCACTGAACTCTATTATAGGTTTCTCCGATCTGCTTGCTAACGGATATGCTGGACATTTGGATGAAAAACAGGGGAAATATGCAGAGAATATCTCTGCAAGCGGCAAACATTTGCTTAGTCTTATCAATGACATTCTCGACCTTTCAAAAGCAGAAGTTGGTAAGATGGAGCTCCATTGTGAAAAAGTAAATTTGCGATTATTGCTTTTAGAGATCACGGAGTCCATGAATATATCTGCCAGTCGTAAAGGGATAACGATCACTACTATGATACAACCGGATGTAGGTATCGTTGAAGCCGATACTGGTAAACTCAAGCAGATACTCTACAATCTGGTAGGTAATGCCATCAAATTCTCCAACGAGAATGGGGCTATAACCATAAAGAGTCGTATGGATCAGGGATCTTTGGAAATTGAAGTTGAAGATAGTGGCATCGGGATAAAGGAGGAAGATATGGACAAGCTGTTCAAGCCATTTAGCCAGATCAACTCCTTTTCCCAAAAACAGTATGTTGGAACTGGGCTAGGCCTTTCACTGGTAAAAAAGCTTGTTGAGGTCCATGGGGGGAAGACCTGGGTCAGAAGCGAATACGGAAAGTTCAGCATCTTTGGTTTTTCTATTCCACTTGAAAGGATCGAATAAATATGTTATTTTATCATTTGGTTGACTTTTAAATTTTTTCTCTTTTCTAGTTCTTATAGAAGACTGTCGAGCTCTTATGTGAAAACAACACCACGATGCGAAGATATAAAGTCTCCCACACCATTAAAGACCCAAAATCATATTCAAGGAAAGATGAACAATGCCAGGCGGAAAAACACATGACACAATAAACATTGCAGTGCTGACAGTTGTACTTGCAGGCATTTTCTATCTTACTATGTGGAATGTAAATGAGCTGGCTGTCCGATATCTGGATATTTACACGATAGCAGTCTTTTCCATATTCTACCTTTTTGCAACATTCTTCCTTAGCCCGGACCTCGATATAGAAAGCAAACCCTACAAGAGATGGAAGATGTTCAGGATACTCTGGTGGCCTTACAAGGTCATATTCAAACACAGGGGTCTCTCCCATAATCCCATCATTGGACCCCTGTCCATCGTGATCAACCTTGCATTGATAGTGACCTTATTACTGTTGCTTATGGGCGTTGAGCTGCACCAGGGACACTTAAGGTTTATTGTAGCAGCCACGATAGGGATGGTTCTATCAATGGAGGTCCATATAATATCGGACTTCTTGGTCTCAAAAATGAAAAGTATTTTTTGAGAATTAGAGGATTTAAATGTGTGTGGCATTTAGCTAATTGCTATTCGCTCTCTTTTAATTCATTGTCCTGCTCATTCTACCAAATGAAATGTCTTTGATAATGGTGATTAATATTTCTCAAAGTATTCTCGATTTGCCCACAAGCCAATGATCCCTAAAAGTGAAGGTATGGTCCATAGAAAAATGGCTATGGTCACTGTTTCTGGATTACTCATCCATCTCTGAAATGCAAAAACGAGTGGAAAATAGACGCCTATGGAAAGCTCCATCAGTCCCGCAGCAAAACCATAGGACCTTTTTCGTAAGAGTCCGATGAGGGCCACAATACCTAAGGGCATTGCCCATAGCATATCGGCTACTGCTACGCCCCAGCTCTCATGAGCCCAGGTACGTTCTACAGCATCACCAGTGAAACGCTCATTCTGGAATCCAATATCCACTGCAATATCCCAATTGAGGAGTGAATAGGCTTGCATGAACCAAGCCAAAAACAGAGATAGGAGCGCAATGATGGCAATCCAGATACCCAATGGAAATCGACCGATGCTTTTGTTTAGGATGTTCATTGTTTGTTCACCTTTCGTTCTTCAACATTTTTAATACTTGTTTGTTAGATGTAATGTTCCTTTTGTCAGAATGGTATGTCAGCCAATCGTAGCAAAGCATAGGCAACGACAGCTATTCCCCAATAAACGAAAAAACCCCAAAAATATGTATAGTAAGCCAATGGTCCGCACGATGGATACACATACTCACGTTCAGAAAACCACAGCACAATACTGATGTACACCGAAACGACTCCCGATGCCGCCCATAAAACATAGCCCCATATCTGGCTTTGCAGTACGCCGATACTCCCAACTGCCAACAGCGGTAACCAGATCATCAGATCAGCCCAAGCAAGCCCATTAGCCGTACGGAAGTGTGTCTTATCGCGCCAATCCTCTCCTTTTCCGATAAGTATGTTCTTAGATCTCTGGCTATGGGGCCGGAGCGCCATTTGGAGCTGGGCGTATATAGCATGGGCAGAAAGATAAAGAGCACTCCGAAGATAACGAGTACCCATGTGATGAGCGTTGGTTCAAGCATTGGAATTCCCCTTTAATTGGATTATTTTTTAAAAAATGATTTCTTACTCAAAGCTTTGGGTATTAGCAATTATTGTTTATTGACTATAGTTAAAACCCCAAATCATTAGACTAATTCGTTATATAGACTGTTCCATGGTTAGACCTGAGGGGATCTTTATTGAACGGCATATGACCGTTGAAGAGTTAGACAAGCAGATAAAATTAGAGAAGAATGCAACACTCCTGAAAAGACTATATTTCAT